>CAZQAP010000116.1:0-9803 GCA_964591365.1 uncultured Planctomycetales bacterium | reverse complement strand
GTCCGGTCCAGGAGCGACAACTGGTCCGTTCCGGTGAGGGAGACCCGCACCGCCGCCCGCACGGAATCGCCGCCCGCCTCTTCCTCGAAGGCCAGGAGTTCCACGTCGAGCGAAGCGGCCAGCGAAGAATCGGAACGGCGCAGCCCCTCCGTCTGGAAAAGCTCGTTTTCCAGGGCGCGCTGCAGGTAGGCCACGGGAGGCTCGGCCCAGCGATCGAGTTCGGAAAACCCGTATTCCAGGTCGGAAAGGCGCCGCACCATGCGATCCTTCAGGTGGCTGGCCGCGCGCACGCGGCGCAGCCGCACCACGGGGCCGGCCGGCGCGGCATCCCCCGCCGAAGCGGGCAGGCGCGGCTCGAAATAGCGCACCGGGAGGGGAGGCTCGGGGGAGAAGCAGGCGGCAAGCGCCGCGAATGCGGCAAGACCCGCAAGCAGACGGGCGAGGGCGGGTCCAGGTTTCATCAGTCTTCCTCCGCGCCCGGTTCCCGGGCGACGTGTCCGAAGAGGAGGGAGGATGGATCGCGCGCCAGGAGTTCGGCGAGCGCGCGCATCGCCTCGAGGGCCTGCTGCAGCGGCTCAAGGTCCCTGTCGAGATCCCGGGTCAGTCCGCGGGCGTCGAGCGCCAGCCCTTCCATGGCCCGCGAGGTCTGCCGCAAGGCGCCTGCGGTTTCTCCCAGCCGCGCCTCGCGGATGGCCTCCTCCATGGCCGCGGCGGTCGAATCGAGCCGGGTGAGGAGCACTGGCAGCGGCCCCTTCTCCGCCCCCAGGCGGGAGATCACGCCGCGGATCTCGTGCAGGGTGGCGGTGGCCTCGTCCAGGGTCGCGGCCAGCTTCGCGGCATCCACCGCGGCCAGCTTGCTGTCGGCGTCGTCGAGCAGGCGCTGCAAGCGCGCGGAGACGCCCGGTAGATCCATGCCCTGGAGGGATGCATCGAGATGGTTCACGGCCGCGGTCATTCCGTCCAGGAGAGGCGGCACCCGGTCGAGGGCCCCCATGGCGTTGTCCATCAGGGATTTCAGTGCGGAAGGGGCGGACGGGATGTAATTCCAGGGGGGGGGGAAGCCCAGATCGGGAAGAGGCGGCGCCTCGCCCGGAGGAGAGACGTCGATGTCCAGGAGAACGGGTCCGGTCAGGCCGGCCTGGGAAAGGGAGATCCGCATTTCGGGGGCCAGGAATTCGAAGTCGCTGTCTGCATCCGGCATTGTCGTGCGCAGACCGAGATTCCGCATGGCGTCCAGGAAGAAGTTGCAGGTGACCTGGATGTGGCGTTTGTCGGGGGCCACGGTGATTCCATCCACCACCCCGACGGGGACGCCACGGAACTTGACCGACGATCCGGAAACCAGGCCCTCCACGGACTCGTCCAGATAGGTCACCCCCGGAAAGGACTGCTTGCCGAAATGGGTCGCCCCCAGCCAGATCAGGGCTGCGAAGGCCAGGAAGAACGAACCGAAGACGAAAGCGCCCAGTTTCCAGTAGTTGGAAAGGTGCGGCTTCCATTCGGCGGCTCCGGAGCTCATGATCCCGCCTGGGCCGCTTTCTCCGGAACGGGGTGAAAGTACCGCATTACCCGGGGATCGCTGCTCCGTTCGGCGAGTTCCCGAGGGTTGCCCCGCGCGATGATCCCCTTGGTCCCGCCGTCGAGCAGGACGCAGGATTGACCGATCTTCAGGATGCTCGCCAGCTCATGGGTCACGATGACCATGGTAACGCCCAGGCAGTTGCTCAGGGTCGTGATGAGATCGTCCAGCTCGGCCGAGGTGGCCGGGTCGAGGCCGGCGGAGGGCTCGTCCAGGAAGAGGAGCTGCGGATCGAGCGACAGGGCGCGCGCGATCCCGGCCCGTTTGCGCTGTCCGCCCGAGATCTCCGAAGGAAGATGGTTTTCGAATCCCTCCAGGCCCACCAGGCGCAGCTTGGAGCGGGCCACGATGCGGATGCCTTCGGGAAGCAGCGGTGTCCATTTTCGAAGCGGAAGGGCGACATTCTGCTCCAGGGTCATCGAGCCGAAAAGAGCGCCGGACTGGAAGAGCACCCCGAAAGGCGGGGGGCCGTACCCGGGGGCGCGGCTGTGGGCGTCCTCCGCCAGGATCCGGATGCTCCCCTGCATGGGCCGCTCCAGGCCGATGAGGTGCCGCAGAAGGGTCGATTTCCCCGAACCGCTGCCTCCCAGGACGAGGAAGACCTCTCCGGTTTCCACCGTGAAATCGAGGTCCCGGAGAATGACTTCCTTCCCCCAGCCGACCGTCAGCCCGCGAACCTCGACGATGGGATCGGTCATATGCCGAACACCGTGAGAAGGTAGGTGAAAGCCGCATCCAGGAAGATGAGCTGGAAGATGCTGGCCACAACGGCGGAGGTGGTGGATTTGCCGACGCCTTCCGGGCCCCCGCGCGTGGCCAGGCCGCGTTCGCAGGAGATCATGGCGATGGCCGCCCCGAAAGCGAGGCTCTTCAGGAGCCCGGCGCTGACGTCCCGGAAACCGATCGCCGTCTGGACCTCCTGGAGGAAGGCCACGGTGGTGCTGTCGAGGGTGATGATGGAAACCAGGAGACCCCCCGCCAATCCAACCAGATCGGCGAAGATGTTCAGCATCGGAAGAACCAGCACCAGCGCCAGGATCCGCGGCAGGACCAGGTAACCATAGGGGTTCATGCCGAAGGTGTAGAGCGCGTCGATCTCCTCGTTCACCCGCATGGTGCCGATCTCGGCCGCAAACGCCGCGCCGGAACGGCCCGCGATGATGATCGCGGTCAGAAGCGGCCCAAGCTCCCGCATGACCGAAAAAGCGACCAGGTCGGGCACGAAAGCGGTCGCTCCGAGTGTGGCAAGCTGCGTCGCCCCTTCGTAGGCCAGGATGACCCCGGTGAGGAAGCTGATCATCCCCACGATCGGAAGAGCGTCCGCGCCGGTCTTCTCGGCGAGACGGACGGTGTCGCGCCAGTTGACGGAACCGGGATGACGGAAGGCCCCGGCCAGGGCGCATGTCAGCGCTCCGAGATAACGGAAGACCCCGCGGAAGGTCCGGCCCAGTTCCACGGCCGACCGGCCGATCTGCTCGATGGTTCCGGCCGGGACGGGCGCTTCCTTGTGGCTCGCCCTGGGGGCGTGGGAGCCGTAGAGATCGAGCATGCGGGCCACCCGTCCTCCGGCCCCGACGATCTCCACCTGGCCGCCGTTCTCCAGGATGGTCGTGCGCAGCTCGATCAGGAGGGCGGCGCTGGCTCCGTCGAGAGCCTCCACCGCGGAGACGTTGAAACGAAAGAGGCACGGGCGCCCGCGCACCATCTCGCGCAGTTTCGGCCAGATGGAAAGGGCTTCCTGGAAGACCAGACAGCCCCGAAAACGAAGCTCGGCCCAGTTTTCGGCGCAATCGATCTGGTCGACCTGGAAGGATGCGGTTTCCATGGTTCGAAATCGGCCCCGGCTCCGGGATGATAACGGTCCGGAGTTTCCCGGTGCTCCAGGGGGAGGGGGCGGCTCATTCCCCTTCGGGAGGGGGCGGCGCAGTCCCTCCCACCCCGTGCTCCCGCAGGAAGGCCAGCCGCCGGGCGGCCTTGACGGCTTGACGGCAGGCACGTCGAACGAGATGGATCTCCTCCATCAGGAGTTCCATCCTGCGGATGGAAAGGGATCCTTCCGTTCCCGCAGCCAGGAGTTCGCCCTTCAATCGGAGATAGCTTTCCTCGATGTCCTCCAGCGCCCGTTCGCATTCCGGCAGGGAGAACCCGGCTGCGGCCGTTCCGGCGCGCCCGATCAGCCGCGCGGCCGCCTGGTGGTAATCCGCCGCCGCTGAAAGACTTCCACCTCCGCTGGGAACCGCCATTTCCCGGCGCAGTCCGGCGATCTGCCAGGTGAGTTCTCCCAGGACGATGTGATTCTGCGAGATCCAGATCACCTGGGGGATGCGTTCGGCGGTTCCGGAGGGCAGGCTTCCCCGGCTCAAGCGCGAGCAGAACGAGCCGATGGCGATGCCGAGTTCCCGGATGGGCGCCAGACGAACGCCGAGTTCTCCGGGATCGGGGTCCCCGGCGGAAAGAATGTCCCGCGCCGCCTCCCGGGCCACCCGCCCCTGGCGTTCCATTTCCAGGATCAGGGCCTTCATGGCCAGTTCCGGGAACGCCAGGACGGTGTCGTCCAGATGCTGCGGTCGGCGCAGATCCTCCTCCGCGGTCCGGAAGCGCCGGCGCAGCGCACGGATCATGGCCGGGCAGAACGGCCAGATCAGAACCACTCCCAGCACCTTGAACAGGGTGTGGAACAGGGCCAGGGCGAGAACGGGATCGTCCCGCCCCGTGATCCCGGCCACGGATGCCTGGCTGGCCTTCAGCAGGAAAGGAAGGAGCACCAGGGCCACCGCCCCGTTTCCCAGGTTGAAGAGGACGTGGCTCGCCGCGGCCCGCCGAGCGTTGGGAGTGGCCCCCAGGACCGCCAGCACGCCCGTGGAGGTGGTACCCACCGCCGCCCCGATGGAGACCGCAGCGGCCGCCTCGACGCCCAGCGCGCCGCCGTCCACGGCCGCAAGCACCACCGCGATGGCTGCGCTGGAGGACTGCATCAAGACCGTAAGCACGATGCCTGCGAAGAGAAACAGGATGTCGGAAAAGAAACCCTGCCCCGCAGGGGCATGCAGGGGCAGGCTTTCCGCGCTTCCCTGAAAGGTGGCTTTGAGGAGACCAAGGGCGAAGAAGAAAACCGCCATGCCGACCAGCGAGAGCCCCAGGGCCCCCCTCCCCGTGCGCGGTCCGGTCAGCCGAAGGAGCATCCCCACTCCGACGAGCGGCAAAGCATAGGCGGCCACATCCACCCGGAATCCGACCAGGGCGACCAGCCATCCGGTCACGGAAGTGCCCACGTTGCTGCCGAGGATCAGCCAGATCGCCCGTGAGAGTTCCAGCACCCCGGCGTTGACGAAGCCGATCACGGCAACCATCACCGCACCCGAGGACTGCAGAAGGGCGGTGATCAGGAAACCAGCCAGCAGGCCGTGGAAGCGGCTGCGCGTGGCCCGGCCCAGGATCCTGCGCAGGCCGGGGCCGCCGGCCACGCTGAGGCCCTCGGTCAACAGCCACATCCCCAGAAGGAGAAGCCCAAGGCCCCCCAGCAGCCCGGTCAGGGAGAAGGAATCGGCCGCAGCCACCGGCGGAAGAAGGTCAGCCCCCCAGGGCGGAGGCATAGAAGACAGCAAGATCCTTCTTCAGCTTGTCGTGGGATTCCTTGCGGATGTACATCATGTGGCCGGCTTCGTAGAAGCCGAAGCGGACGTGGCCCCGCAGGGCGGGATCGAGTCCCATGTGCCCGAAAGTGTACTGGGTGGCGAAGAAAGGCGTGGCGAAGTCGAAGTACCCGTTGGCCACGAAAACGTGCAGGCTGGGGTTCTCCGTCATCGCCTTGCGCAGGGTCTCGGCCACGTTCAGGTATTGGTTTTCCGCGTTCTTGTAGCTCCAGGGATGGACGCGGCCGGTCAGGATCTCGTAGGGGAGATCGTTCTCGTATTCGAGATCGGCCCGCACGTAGTGGTTGAAGACTCCCGTGAACGGCCCCTGGATGGCGGCGTAGCTGGGGTCGAATTCGTAGTTTTCCCCGGCAGCGTCGAAGTCCCTCCCCAGAAAGCGGCTGTCGAGACGGCCCACGGTGCGCCGCTGGCCGCGCAAGAGTTCCTTCACGAACCGGCTGATCGAAATCCGCAGGTTGGTCTGAAGCACATATTCCCGGCTCAAACCGGTCAATTCGGCCAGTCGGCCGGTGATCCGGACCCGCTCCTGGTCCGAAAGGGCGTCCCCCTTCATGAGCGCCAGGGTGTATTCGCCGGAGGCGAACTCGCGGGCCGCATCGACCGCCTTGTGCAGGTCGGCGCCCAGATCACCGGACAGTTTGCCGTGGTACCAGGCGGTTGCGGTATAGGTCGGCAGGAAGAGAATGAAAGGGAGGTCGTTGCCGCGGTCGAACCGCGCGGTTTCGAAGTTGAGGATCGAGGAGATCAGCACGATCCCGTTCAGGTAGAGGCCGTGGCGTTCCTGGAGGTATCCGGAAAGTCCCGCCGCCCGGGTGGTCCCGTAGCTTTCGCCGGCCAGGAACTTGGGGGACTGCCAGCGGTCGTTGCGGGTGGTCCAGAGGCGGATGAAGTCCCCCACCGAGGCGACGTCCTCCTTGACGCCATGGAATCCCCTGGGATCCTGCCCTTTCGCCGCCCGGCTGAATCCGGTGGTCACGGGGTCGATGAAGACCAGGTCGGTGAGATCGAGGAGCGAATCCTCGTTGTCCTCCAGGCGGTAGGGCGGAGGGAGGGCCCAGCCCTCGTCGGCCATGACGACCCGGCGGGGACCGAAGGCGCCCATGTGCAGCCAGACCGAAGAGGATCCGGGCCCGCCGTTGAAGCAGAAGGTGAGCGGCCGTTCCGAGGCGTCCTTGACTCCGTCGCGGGTGTAGGCCACGTAGAAGATGCGAGCTCGGGGCGTGCCGTCCTCCTTTTTCATGAGCAGGGTCCCGGCCGTGGCGGTGTAGCGCAGGGTGGTCCCGCCGATCCGGGCGCTGTGCCGCGTGATCGAGGGGGGTTCCTCGGCGGCCTCCGAATCCTCATTCCGGTCCGCCTTCGTCTCTCCCTGGCCGGCCTCTTTTTTTTTCTGGGCGAAAAAAAAGGTGTCACACGCGCGTACCGGAGGCGAGGGCGCAAGGAACAGCACGAGAAAAGCGAAGAGAGCCGGATGGAGGCGGGTTTTTTCTTCTTGCGGAGGCATGGGAGCCGATTCTAGCCTTCCCCGGCCGGGAGCGGCGGGATCCGAGGCTTAACGAGCGGGGCTTGACTGGCAGGCGAAGCTATACTGCTGCGATCCCCCTCCTGGAAACCCATGGGAGGAAGACCATGCACACTGCAACAAAAACCAAAAAGTGGCCGCGGCTCTCGTTCGTGGCCCTCATCGCCCTGGGGAGCTGCTCCTCGATCTTTTCGCCCCAGCAGTCGATCGACCGCTCGGTGGACGTCGACATCCAGACGGGACGAAACATCCGCTACGTGACACGGGATGCCATGCATCTCGCGAACGAGCAATGGCTGCTCTACTCGTGCGAGCTGCCGGCCGGCCAGACGGATATCGGTTCCGACTTCAACACCGATTCCTACTGGTACTCGCGGTACAACCTCGGCAATCTGCTGTTCCGCTCCGGGATGGGCATCCACCTGGTGCACAATCCGCTCTTCAAGCAGCACGTCGCCAACGACCGCAAGCCCGACGGCTCCAAGATGTGGACCATGCCGCCCGATTTCATGCACTTCAAGATCCGGCAGTTCTGCGCCCGGACCGGAGTGCCCTGCCGCCTCGATCATGAGCACATGAACGACCCCAAGGCCTTCCCGCCCAAGGGAGCCTTCCCGGTCTTCCTCGAGTTCGGCTCGGGAGTCCCGCGCTTCACCCAGCCCCCGGTCCTGGACGACTTCACGACCCTGCGCTGGGATCCGGCCACGATCGACAAGACCCTCTACACCGCCGCCATCGGCCAGACCCTGGTCAAGCAGGTCCTGTGGTGCGAGGACTTCTTCGCCTACCACCGGACGGGCCCGAACGGGGAAGTCTGGTTCGGGAACGACAAGGAGTACGGCAACGGCTTCCGGGGCGCCGCCCTGACCGCCGAAGCGATCACCAAGATGTTCACCCTCAAGAGCACCCTGGCCTACAACCCGGAAACCGGGGAGTTCGGCGGCGTCGATCCGATGACCTACAACCCCGCCAAGGGGCTGCGCTACTTCCCGCACTCCATCTGGCCGGAGATGATGAGCAAGCCGGGCATGCCCCCGATGCCGGTCTCCTTCGAGGTCGTGGATGACAGCAGCCACCTCTTCGACCAGGCCTCGCTGCTCTGGGGGACTTCGGAGTTCTACTTCTACTCCGACCCGACGGTCAAGGACTCCTTCGACGTCATCTTCGGCGATCAGGGAGACCACAAGACCAACGGGGCCCTGTTCCCGGCCACGCCGCACATGCTCTCGAAGGGACTGTCCGCGGTCATCTTCAAGAACCTGATGGCCATGCACTTCGACATGAAGTACGGCACCTTCCACAGCGTGGCCTCTTCGGACGGCGACCGCAGCGGGAACATCACCACGGTGGATGCGGGCATGGCCCTGGTCGCCCTGGTGAACCTGCAAAGCCGCCTGCACGATGCACCCGCCCCGCTCCTGGAAAACGCGCGCAAGGCGATCAACGCCCAGGCCCGTTTCCTGAAGGACCGCATGATGACCCCGGAAGGAGGCTTCTACAACGGCTTCGACATCGGCGAGGGCCCGGATCGCAGCACCCCGCTGCTCGAAAGCCAGGGGATGGGCATCCGCGGCCTGCTTGCGGCCTTCTCGGTGACCAAGGACCCGAGCCTCAAGCAAGCGGCCGAGAAAGCCTACGGCTTCATGAACCGTGAACTCTGGTCGGACAGCGCCAAGACCTACCGCTCGGAAGTGGGCGCCCACGTCTCCGTCTACACACCCCGCAACGTCGCCGCCACTCTCGGCGGCCTCCGCGAACTGGCCCTGGCCTCGTTCGGCGACAAGCGCAAGGAGATCGTGAGCCGCATCGACAAGTTCTTCGCGACCGTCGAGACCAATCACGGCCAGCAGCTCGCCGAGATCGACCCCACCGGGGAACCCATTCCCCCGATGGCCCAGATCAAGAAGATGCAGGCCCAGCTCATGCAGATGATGAAGACCAATCCCGACAAGGCCAAGGCCATGAAGATGCAGATGGCCGACGTCGACGGGGATGGGATTCCCAAGCCCGGCATGGCGGGCGGAAAATTCGGCTTCGCGCCGGTTCCCGCTTCGTCCGTGAAGATCACCACCCGCTAGGTCCATCAGGGCGGTCGAGGAGATTCCAGCGTGCCTACCAACACGCAGGGAGGGGGGGTCGCTTCCCCCCCGCCCCACGGGCTCATGCGCCTGGCCTTCCTTCTTGTTGTTCCCGGCCTCCTTTTCTTCCGGCTTCCGGCCTCGTCCGGGGACCGGCAGGAGGGGGCCGGGAGCTTGGAGGGCTACCAGAAGGCCTTCGGCGAAGCCCTGAACAAGACGGGGGGGCATGGGGCCCCCAGCGGGCCGGTCTGGCTCCACCCCGGAGCCCTGCCCGGCAAGAAGGAAGCCTGCACCTCCTGCCATCTGGGGGTCCAGGACCCGAAGTTCCTGTTCGCCGCCGCCCCCTTCGCCCGTCACAGCGGGCACTACCTCGAAGACCACCCGCCGGAGAAATTCGGCTGCACGGTCTGCCACGGGGGGCAGGGGGAAGGCCTCTCCTTCGCGGCCGCCGGGCACGCGGCGCCGGCCAACCCCGTGAAACGGGCGCAGTGGGAGCAGTTCCTGGAGTGGAAGCCCCCGGGCCCCGAAGGGATGGTCCCCATGCCAGCCGTTTCGGGCCGCTGCGTCCTCTGCCACTCCCCCAAGGCCCTTCCCGACGGGGCCGAACCCTACCAGGCGGCCCGCGACCTCCTGGCATGGAACCGCTGCGGAGCCTGCCACACGCTGCGCGACGCCCCCGAGGAGAACGTCCACCAGGCCGTCGAGCTGCCCGCCCTGGGCAGCAAGGTGGGCAAAGCGTGGCTGGAGGATTTCCTCGATGCGCCGCACGCCTTCCGGACCGGCACCGCCATGCCCGCCTGGAGACTGGAAGACGGGGAGAAGAAAACCCTTGTCGACTATCTTCTTTCGCTGCGCGATCCGGACATCGGCTGGAAGAGCGGGGATCCGGCGACCGATTCCGCGGCCGTGGCCCGGGGGCGGAAGGAGGTCCTGGAGCACCGCTGCCAGACCTGCCACGACATCCCGGGCATCGA
>CAZQAP010000115.1:2141-9887 GCA_964591365.1 uncultured Planctomycetales bacterium | reverse complement strand
GTGGATGGGGACGCGGAAGAAGGGCCGCTCGCCCGAAAGCGAGCGGTGCCCGTCGTGGTAGCAGATGGCGTCCGTCACCGAGATCCAGGAGAACCAGCCGGTGTCGAGCAGCGGGTCGAGCCAGATCAGATGCTGGCCCGAGACCGTGACCGGCCCCGAAATCGAGAGGGTCATCGGGAGGCCCAGGCCCACGACCTCGTCGAGGAGCTGCCAGATGCGCCGCAGGCCGGCCCCACCGAAGGCCGGAAAGCCGCCCTGGAGCAGCTCTTCCAGGTTTTCGCATTCCGGGACCGGCCGGGCGGGGAGTGGTTCGCGCGGGGGGGCCATGCCCGGATTGTAGATGGGGTGGAGATCGGAAAACGGGGCGGGGCTAACCTTGCGCCGGGATGTCTTCCGGACCCCGCGTGGTCGTGGTCGGCGCCGGCGCCCTGGGCGGGTGGACGGCCCTGCAGCTCGTTCGTGCCGGCGCCGAGGTGCGGCTCCTCGACGCCTGGGGGCCGGGCAACCGGCGTTCCAGCAGCGGCGGGCCCACGCGCGTGCTTCGCTGCGGTTACGGGCCCGCCGAGGAGTTCACCGCCCTGGCCGCGCGTGCACGGCGGCTGTGGCAGGCCGAGGAGGCCGCCCTCGGCCGCCGGTTCTTCCACCCTTGCGGCGTACTCTGGCTCATCACCGAAGAGGATGGTTATGCAAAGGCCACGCTCGACCTTCTCCGGAAGCACGAAGTGGCCTTCGAGCGCCTGGCGCGCGAGGAGATCGCGCTGCGCTGGCCGCAGATCAGCACCGAGGGGGTGCGCTGGGGGTTCCTGGAAACCGAGGCCGGTTTTCTCGACGCCCGCCCGGCCTGCCGCCGGGTTGCGGAACGGGTGGTGGAGGAGGGCGGAAGCCTCGAACTCGCCGCCGCCCGGCCGGGGCGCGCGGAAGGGGGGCGTCTCAAGGAAGTCCTGCTCGAGGACGGCGGGCGTCTCGAGGCCGATCTCTTCGTCTTCGCCTGCGGGCCCTGGATGGGCACGCTCTTCCCCGAGGTGTTCGCGGAGCGCCTCTTCCCCACGCGCCAGGAGATCTTCAGCTTCGGCCCGCCGGCCGGCGATCCCCGCTGGGGAACCGGTCAGCTTCCGGTATGGATCGAGTACGGTGTCACTTTCTGGTACGGGATCCCCGACAATTCGGGGAGGGGCTTCAAGATCGGGGACGACACTCGCGGCCCGCTCTTCGATCCCACCGGTGGGGAGCGCGTGGCCACCCGCGACGGCATGGAGTCCGCCCGCCGGCAGCTCGCGCGCCGGTTCCCCGTCCTGCGCGATGCCCCGCTCCTGGATTCCCGCGTCTGCCAGTACGCCGACACCCGCGACGGGCACTTCTGCCTGGAGTTCCACCCGGAATGGGAGAACCTGCTGCTGCTTGGCGGTGGGAGCGGGCACGCCTTCAAACACGCGCCCGCCCTGGGCCAGGACGCCGCGGCGCGGCTTCTGGAAGCGGCCTCCTGACCGGGGCCCTTATCGTTGGGGGCCTCAACCGCGCCGTCCGCCGCGGCGCCGCAGGCCGAACCAGACACCGACCCAGAGAAGAAGCGCAAGGGCATCGCCCGCATCGGGAGGCCCGCCTCCCCCTCCAGCCACCATTCCACCGCAGCCGCCGCCGGAGCCGCCGGAAGCCGTGGCGTTGAAGGCCTTGAAAACGGCGTTCGCGAAGACCGCCTGATCGTTCTCGGTGACCAGCAGAACGGTGTGGGTCCCCTTCGACAGCTTGGGCGTGGTCACCTTCAGGTCTCCGGGGCCTTCCCCGGGGCTCACGACCGCGGCGGCCTTGCCGCCCTGGCCGGTGACCTGGTCGGCGCTGAAGAAGACCTGCGGCGACGCACCAAGATTGGTTCCCTTGATGAGGAGCACCTCGCCGCCGCGGAAATCCCCCGAATGGGGACTCATGGAGGTGATCACCGGGTCGGGCGCGGCTTTGTAGGTGAAGGCGCCCGGCTGGTTCGCGATGGTCTGGCCGGGGACCTCGACCTCCACGTCCGCGCTGCCGGCAACCCCCGCCGGGGTCGCTGCCTTCAAGGTTGTGGTAGAAACGAAGGTCACGGACGGAGAGTCGGTTCCGCCGAAGCGCACCACCGCGTCGGTGGTGAAGTTCGCCCCCGTCAGGGTCACTTCCGTTCCCCCGGCGGCCTGGCCGGCCACGGGAAACACGGTCAGGATCGTGGGGGCCGCCTCGAAGTTGAAAGCCCCCGCGAGGCTGCCCTGCTGGCCGTCGGGACTGATCACGGTCACGTCCACGGTCCCCACGGCATGGGCCGGGGTCACCACCTGGAGCTGGGTCGAGGAAACGAAGGTGACCGAGGCGGCCCCGACCCCTCCGAAGGTCACGAACGAACCGGGTTGGAAGTCGCTTCCGGTGAAAGTGATCGTGTCGCCCCCATCGACCGGCCCGGAAGCCGGATTGAGGCCGGTGAGCCCGGGTGCGGGCGCGATGACTTCCAGCATCCCCAGGACGGGGGTGAAGCTGACCGGCCCCGAAGTGGTGACGGCGAACAGGTCGTAGAGGCCCGGGGCCGCGTCCACCGCGGCCTGGACCGTCACGCTGGCGCTGCCCGTGGCCGGGACCACGTTGGAGACCGTGACCTTGGCGCTGCGGGTCTGCACGTCGAACGGCGGCGACCAACCCGGCAGGGTGAGGGTGAAGGTCTTGGAGGCGCCGGGATTCAGCTTCTTGCGGGAACTGGTGGACGAGGTGCGGGCGTCGTCCGCCCCGTTGTCGAGATTCCCGATGGGCGTGTCGGCGCCCGCGAGCACCGTCACCGCGACGGGCGAGCCGTTCCCTCCGAAGAGGGTGGGGGCGAAATCGGTGTCCACGCTTCCGATCTGGAGGTTGTTCCCCTTCACCGGTCCTTCCAGCGGGGTTGCGTAGACCAGGTAGTCGTCCGGAGCAAGGCCGTCGATGAGGAAGTTCCCGTTGGTGCGCGAACTCGCTGTGGCGGCCAGCATGCCGGTCGTCTGCGCGACCGCGACCAGGTGGGCTCCGTTGATCGCGCTGCCGTCCGCGGCCCGGCGGGCCTTGCCGCTGATGGAGCCGAAACCGCTGCCGGCCGGGTAGGCCTCGGCCGCGCCGGCGAGGTCGTCCGATTCCAGAGAGCGCAGGAAGGTGATGGCCGGCTGCGCGAAGGGCACCATGGTCGCCGCCAGGGCCCCGGTGTGGTCGAGCCCGATGAAGTGCCCCGCTTCGTGCGTGGCGATCGACTGCACGTCGAAATGGCCCGCCTGCAGGGTGGTCGAGAAGGTGTGGTCCTGGCCGTTGAAGAGCATGTCGGCCTCCAGGATCACGCCGTTGCTCGGATTGAAGAAGACCGGGGTGATGGCGATGATCGGAGAAGCGCCCGCGAAGAAGCCGCTGTCGTCGTTTTCGTCGAAGAAGATGACGTTCTTGCCGTCGGTATCGTTGAAGACCGTCGGCGGGGCCACGAGGTCGTTCCCGCGGGTCACGGTGATGCTGCTGTTCGGAGCGGCCGTCCAGTGCGCGAAGGCCTGGTCGATTGCGGTCTCCTCTGACTTGTCGGCGATGTCGTCCGAGCCGTCCGCCTGGATGCGGTAGCCCGGGGTGGCCGGGTTCCATTTCAGGGGGATCCCCGTTCCGCCGCTGGTCTTGAGGCGGACGTAGGCATCCAGACCGTTGACGGCCGCAATCCAGGCCGGGAGAGCGAGGGCCAGAAGGAAGAGCAGGCTGCGGCGGGTGGAGCGGGCGTTCTTCATCGCACCACCTCGTCCATCACACGGTCGACGAAGGTTTCATAGTCCATGCTGGAAACCGTTCCGCCCCTGGAGAGGAGGCGGGTGTCGGTCACGACCTGCGCGCTGGCGGTTCCCGCCCCGGGGATCACCCGCCAGATTCCGGTGGCCAGCCCGGTGGGAAGGACCCAGCGGGTTTTCCCGTCGCGGGGACCGAGGAAGAGGAAGTAGCGTTCTCCGGGCCGCAGTGCCGGGAGACCGGGCAGCACCATGCCCTTGCCGGGGACCACCCCGCCGGGAACCTCGAAGGTGAAGAGTGCCGGAGCGGTCCTCTTGAGCGAGCGCAGCGCGGCCGTCTGGTAGCGGGTCTCGATGCCCCCGCCTGCCCGCCGAAAGGATTGGGCGTCGAGAACCTGGACCTCGACGATGCGATCCGAATCCTGGACCAGGTCTTGGAACGTCAGATCCTGGATGCTGGTGGCCGGCAGAAGCACGGCCCCGGCCGCCAGAAGGATCAAGCAGAGCACGATGGTGCGCATTTCCGGTTCTTCTGTGGTGGAAGGAGTGGATTCCGGCCCCGAAGGGCCGTTCCTTCATCGGCCAATCCCGGAGCAGGTCTTCTTCCGCCCATGCCGGGCCCCGGAATTAGGAAGTCGCAAAAAATGCCCTTCTTGGCCTGATCTTGTAGGGTTTGCGGCCGTCCCGGCCCTCAACCCCATGGAAACCTGGTCCATCGAAGTCGACAAGGAAGACTTCCACTTCTCGGCCGCCCATTTCCTGATTTTTCCGGATGGGAGCGCCGAGCGGCTCCACGGCCACAACTACCGGGTCTACGTCAAGGTCGAGGGGCGCCTGACCCGGCACGGCCTGGTGATCGATTTCACCCGCATCAAGCCGCTGGTGCGGGAAATCGTCGCCGAACTGGACGAGCACTGGCTGGTGCCGGGCCAGCACCCGGACCTCACCTGCGAGGCCGGGGAAGGGGGTTCCATCGAGATCCGCTACAGGGAACGCACCTACCGGGTGCCCAGGGAGGACGTCCTGATCCTGCCGATCAACAACACCAGCGCGGAGAACCTGGCCGGGTGGTTCGGGAAGGAGCTTCGACGCCGCCTCGAGAACCGGTTTCCCGATCTGGAGCTGAACCGCTTGAGCGTGGCCGTGGAGGAGACCCCCGGCCAGCGGGCGGTCTACCACCTGGAAACTAGCCGATGACCTCCATCATCATGTTGGTGCTTCGGACCGGGCTGGCGCCCTTCTGCACGCCCTGGACCCAGATCCGGCGCCCGGCTGCACTGGGTGGAATGGGAACGCTGAAGACCGCGGTTCCGTCGGGCTGGACGACGGGCGTGCCGAGCAGGTTCACCGGCTGGGAGAGGGGCACCAGGCGTCCCTTGATCCTGGAGGGTCCGGGCCCTTCCAGGGAGTAGAGCAGGAAGACGGTCGAGCCCGGGGCCGCATTCTGGACGGTGAACGTGCCCAAGCCGCCGGAGACCAGGCCGGAGGCCTGGAGATGGATTCCCATCCCGGCCGAGACCACCAGGATGTAGCCGTTGTCGGACAGCCCGTTGGAATCGGCCTGCTTGGCTCCCAGGAAGAGGTCACGGAAACCGTCGAAATCCTCGTCCTGGGCCAGCTTGTGGTTGCGGCCCAGGAAGGTGTTGGTCTGATCCCCGTCGAGGCGCCAGAGGAACTTGCCGGTGGCGCCGGATATCAGCTTGACCGAGCCGTTGTCGACCAGGCCGTTCGTGTCCGCGAAGACCCCGTAGGCGAGCACGTCGTTGAAACCGTCGAGGTCCATGTCGGACTCGGCGCTCTCCAACACTCCGCCGAGGTGCTCGTCGACGACCGAGCCGGTGGCTTCCCAGAGAGGGATCCCATTGAGGACGTTGAGGGCCGTGACGCGTCCGCTGTTCTGGACGGCGGCCGGGTCCGCATCGGGGCTGCTGACCACGATGTCGCCAAGCCCATCCCCGTCCAGGTCGCCGGGAAAAGCGAACAGGGCGCCGAGGTGGTCCCCGGAGGCGGCCCCGTCCCGCCGCCAGAGCAGGGCCCCCGTGAGGCCGGAGTGGAGCATGACCACTCCGTTGTCGCTGCGGCCGAAGGTGTCGGCCAGATCGTGGGCGGAAAAGGCCTCCTGGAAGCCGTCCCCGTCGACGTCGTCGGTCGTCTTCAGATTGCGGCCCAGTTTCCCGAAGTTGAGCGAGCCGTCCACGCTCCAGATCTGGGCCCCGGTCTTCAGCGAGAGGGCCTGGATCTGGCCGTTGTCGGTCAGGCCGTTGCTGTCGTGGCCCGGAATCCCCACGAAGGCATCGGCCACCCCGTCTCCGTCCAGGTCGTCGGTCTGGGCGAAGTTGCGGCCCAGGTTCTCGTTGTTGGACGTGCCGTGGATCGTCCAGAGGAGCGTTCCGTCGATTCCGGAAACCACTCCGCCCCAGCCGTTGGCGAAGAGGCCGTTGGTGTTGGCCAGCGGGGTCCCCACCAGGATGTCCTTCACCCCGTCGTTGTTGATGTCGGGGACCGGCTCCATCTTCTCCGAGAGGAAGAAGAAGTCGGTCGTCCCCTCCAGGCGCCATAGCGGGGTTCCGTTGGTGATGTCGAAGGCCTGGAGGACGCCGTTCTTGAACAGGCCCGAGACGCTGGCATTGGTGCTCGTGGACATGGCGTCCCGCCTGCCGTCCCCGTTGATGTCGACCGGGGCGGCGACGTCCGAACCCAGCATTTCCCCCGTCACCGTGCCGTCCGTCCTCCAGATCACGGTGCCGTCGCGGGGGGAAAGAAGCTGGACAAAACCGTTCTTGGCCAGCCCGTTGGTGGAGGCCCCCCCGGAGCCGGTGAGGAAGTCCGTGACCCCGTCCCCGTTGACGTCGGAGACGAAGCGCCGGGGGGTTCCCAGGCGTTCGTCGTCGACGGTCCCCTCGAGCGTCCAGATCACCGAGCCGTCCTGGCCGCGCAAGGCGGTCAGACGGCCGTTGTCCACCAGGCCCGGGGAGTCGAAGGCGGGTTCCACCACGATCAGGTCCACGACCCCGTCTCCATCGAGGTCGCCGAGGTTCTCCACGATGAGCCCCCAGTGCTGATCGTCGAAAGTCCCGTCGATCCTCCAAATGAGGGACCCGTCGGTTCCGGAGCGCATCTGGATCGACCCGTTGTCGTCCAGGAAGCCGGTATCCGCCGCGTTGGCCTGGGAAAGCACGTCGATCGTCCCGTCCCCGTTCACGTCCGCGTACTGGCGGACGGTGGTCCCCAGGTGCTCATTGCTTTCCGTCCCGTCGACCCTCCAGAGGATCGTGGCGCTGGGCGTGGGGGCCTGGCCGGCCGCATGGGAGATGGCAAAGGCCGTGAAAAGGACGGCCATCAGGGTTGTCGTGGTTTTCATGGTTTCTTCCCCCTTACTGGATGGCGACGTGGACCATGTTGGAGTTCTGGAGTTCGTGGGATGTCTGCTGGACGGCCTGCAGGTAGACCGACCGTCCGGAAGCACGGCCGGGAATGTTGACGTTGAAGCTGGCCCGCCCGTTTGCGGTCACGGTCTGGGTGCCGAGCATCAGGATGGGCGGAGTCAGCGCCACGGGATGGCCGGAGATGAGGCCGGGGCCCGGGCCCCGCAGCGAGGCCAGCAGGTGCATCTTGGATCCGGGATTGCCGTTGAAGATCCGGAAGGTGTGCACGGTCCCGGCCACCGGATCGCCTGCGTTCAGGAACAGGAATTGGGCGGAGGAGATGGCCAGGATGAGCCCGTTGTCCGCCAGGCCGCCGAGGTCCGCAGACTGGCTGGTGAGGACGAAATCGAGGGCTCCGTCCATGTCCAGGTCGCCCGTCTGGACGATCGCGTTGCCCATGAGCATGTCGCTCTGTTCCCCGTCGATCCTCCAGAGCTGGGAGCCGGTCTTTCCGTCCACAGCCTTAACGGAACCGTTGTCGGTCAGTCCGTTCGTGGAGGCCTTCTTCCCGCGGGCGATGATCTCCTGGATCCCGTCCTGGTTGATGTCTGCGATCTCGATCAGGTCGCCGCCCATGCGCTCGTCTG
>CAZQAP010000115.1:0-2041 GCA_964591365.1 uncultured Planctomycetales bacterium | reverse complement strand
CCGTCCTGGTTGATGTCTGCGATCTCGATCAGGTCGCCGCCCATGCGCTCGTCTGCGCTGGTCCCTTCCACCATCCAGAGGGTGGAACCGTCGGTTCCAGAAACCGCAGTGATGCGGCCGACGTCGGGCACGAGCCCGGAATCGACGCGCGGCGAGCTCACCACGAAGTCCCGGAAGCCGTCATTGTTCAGGTCGCCGGGAAGCGTGACCTTGGCACCCAGGTTGTCGCGGTCCGCAGCGCCATCGAGCCGCCAGACGACGCCTCCGTTCACCCCGTCGAGGAGCAGGACGAATCCGTTGTCCACCAGACCGTTGGTGTCCGCCAGGCCGGAGAAGGAGAGTACGTCCTCGACGTTGTCGCCGGTCTGGTCCCCGATCGGCTCCAGGGCCTCGCCGATCTGCCCGAAGACGTCCGTGCCGGGAATGCTCCAGATGAGCGAGCCGTCCACACCGGAAACGGCCATGATCTCCCCCGCCTCGAGGACCCCGCCGGGGGAGGCGTTGGGATCGCCAATGGTGAGATCACCGATGCCGTCCCCGTTGAGATCGTTGGTGGGTTCGACTTCGCTTCCAAGCCTCTGGTCGTGGGCGGTGCCGTCCAGCCGCCAGAGGATCGAACCGTCGATCCCCGAAACCGCCAGGACGATCCCATTGGAGAAGAAGCCGTTCGTCGAGGCTCCCGGGCTGCCCATCATGATGTCCTTGACGCCGTCCCCGTTGATGTCCTTGCTGGGGCGGACCTGCCTGCCGACCCGCTCGCTGGTGGCGGTTCCATCGAGGCGCCAGATGGTGGCCCCGGTGAAAGCGTCGAAGGCCTCGACGGCTCCGTTCTCGAAAAAACCGTTGGTGCCCGCCAGCGCGACCATGGAAAGCAGGTCGGGAGTCCCGTCCCCGTTCCAGTCGTCCCCTTCCTGGATGGAAGAACCCATCATCTCCCCTCCTTGCGTGCCGTCGCGCCGCCAGATGAGCTGCCCGTTGGCTCCGGAGATGAGTTCCACGAAACCGTTGAAGTTCAACCCGTTGGTGGAGGCGTTGCCGGCTCCCAGGAAGATGTCGTTGATTCCGTCCCCGTTGCGGTCGCCGACCACGGTGTGCGGGGATCCGAGGTTCTGGAAATCCGCGGTCCCTTCGCGGCTCCAGAGGATGATTCCGTCTGTCCCCCGCAGGGCGAAGATGCGGCCGTTCTGGACGAACCCGTTGGTGGAGGCTTTGCGTTCGACGAGGAGGAAGTCGCCCACTCCGTCCCCCGTGAAATCGCCGGGCTGGAAGAAAGTCTGGCCGAGCTTCTGGAAATCCTCGAAACCGTCCATGCGCCAGAGCAGGGAACCGTCGGCACCGGAACGGGCCTGGACGATTCCGTTTTTGTTGAGGAAATTGCTGTCGGCGCCCGGAGAAAGCGACATGAGATCCTGGATCCCATCGCCGTTCAGATCACCGGTTCGCTGGAGTTTCTGGCCCAGATGTTCGAAGCTGCTGCTGCCTGTGGCGCGCCAGAGTTCCGTTGCCTGTGGCGTCTGGGCGCGCAGGGAGGCAAGGAAAAGGAATCCTGACAACACCGGGAGCAGGGTTGTGGCGGTTTTCATCGGGATGCTCGTTGGGGCCTGGAAAGGAACAGGAGGCAGGACAGAATGTCCCCAAGAAGTGTACCGGGAACGGCGGATCCTTGGTAAGCGAGACTCCGGGGCCCCTGGTCCCTGGAAACCAAGGCGTGCGATTCCGCACCCGGGGGGCGGGATCGCATGCCTGGCCGGAAACAAGGCCGAAGCCCTGGGCTGGCACGGGATTTGCTCGATTATTGGTTGTTCCGGTTAGGCTTGAGGGCCCTGGCCCTCTTTGGAAAGCCTGGTTTCGAGTCCGATGCTTCCTGTCCACCGCCACCCTCTGACCCTTCCGCATGCCGGGAGGCTTTTTCCCCGGATCGCCGGAGGGCTCCTTCTGGGCCTGCTCGTCCCCGCCTGCGGGGGCGGGGGGGCTGCCGGGGCCTCCTCCCGGGCCGCGGGTTCCGCGGGCAACTTCCAGGCGCTCTCCACCACGATCCAGC
>CAZQAP010000114.1:3341-9895 GCA_964591365.1 uncultured Planctomycetales bacterium | reverse complement strand
CTCCCGGTTAGCATGGGGGGCCGCCATCACCGACCGCCCTCCCAACGGAGCATGAAGAAAGTCCTTCTCACGAGCGTGTGCGGCCCGCTGGGGCCCGCCCACGGCGATGCGCCCAGCGTAGGTCACGAACTCCTGCACAGCCAGGTCACGCGCGCCCAGGGCCTGTTCAGCCCGCGCTCCCTGCACCTGCACTTCTCCCTCGAGTACATTGCCGAGAACCTCGAGGCGCCCTGCCTGGTGCTGCAATACCCCTCGCGGAAGGAACTGATCCGGGAACTCAGGAAGGGCTGGGACTACGTCGCCGTCTCCTTCCTGCTGGCGGTGTTCCACCGCATGAAGGACGTGGTCGCACTCGTCCGGGAGCACGCGCCCGGGGCCAGGATCATCCTCGGAGGTTACGGCACGGTGCTCTCCGACGAGATCCTCGGACCGCTGTCGGACCACGTCTGCCGCGAAGAGGGGGTGGCCTTCATGCGCCGGCTGCTCGGGGAGTCCGAGATCGAGCGGCCCTACCGCCACCCGATGATCGTCAGCCACTTGAAGGTGTTCGGGGCCCGGGTCTCGACCACCGGCATGATCTTCGCGGGGCTCGGCTGCCCCAACGGATGCGACTTCTGCTGCACGTCCCACTTCTTCAAGCGCCGTCACATCCGGCTCCTGCCCACGGGCGCGGACATCTGGGCGGTGGTCGAGCGCTACCTCGACATCGATCCCGGGATCTCCCTGGTCGTGCTCGATGAGGATTTCCTGCTGAACAAACGCCGGGCGCTGGAGTTCCGCGACTGCGTCCTGAAGGGGGGCGTGGCCCTCTCGATCTTCGCCTTCGCCAGCATCCGCGCCATCAGCCAGTTCACCGTGGAAGAGCTGGTCGAGATGGGGATCGACGGCCTGTGGATCGGCTACGAGGGCACGCGGTCGGGATTCGCCAAGCAGAAGGGCCGTGCCCCCGAAGAGCTCTTCCGCGATCTGCACGCCCACGGCATTTCGATCCTGGCCTCGATGATCGTGGGGCTGCCCTACCAGGACGAGGACATCGTGCGCGAAGAACTCGACGGTCTCCTGCGGCTCGAGCCGGAACTCGGCCAGTATCTGATCTACGGCCCGACCCCGGGAACGCCCTTTTTCGAGCGCGTCATGGAGGAGGGCCTACTGCACGAGAAACTCGCCACCGATCCCGAACTCTACTACAAGGCCTGCGACGGCTTCTCCGCGATGGTGAACCACCCCAGGCTATCCGCGGAACAGATCGAATCCCTTCAGAAGTACTGCTTCCGGGAGGACTTCCAGCGGCTGGGGCCCTCGATCTACCGCTCGTTGAGAAGATCGCTGGAGGGGCTGAAGACCCTGCGGAACTCCTCCAATCCCGCGGCTCGGCGCAAGGCCGGGCGCAATGCCCGCGAGATCCGCCGGGCCTACCCGGTGTTCCTCGCCGGACGGCTGCTGGGCCCCAACCGCTCCGCGCGCAGGCGGATCGGCGAACTACAACGGGAAGTCCACGCCCTCCTCGGGCCTCCGGCCTGGTTCGACCGCCTGCGCTCCCTGGCGGCACTCGGCATGGCGCTATGGACCGGCCTCACCCTGCGGCTGGGCCTCTTCCAGCACCCCGCAATGGTCAAGCACGCCTACCGCCTTCCCGAGGAGGCCCCCCGTCCGGCGCGGATCTGGAGGCGGCTCGCCCGGCTCGAGCGTGTGGTCACCGTGGAACTGCGCTCCGAACGCACCGTCTGGCTGCACCTGGACGGCGTGCTGGGGTCGGAGGACGCCGCCCGCTTCTCTGGAAACGTCCGGGAGGCCCTGCAGCGCACCCGCAACCGCCTCGTGCTCGATCTGAAACGGCTGACCCAGTTCGAGGCCGAAGCTGCACAGCACCTGGCCGACGCCCTGGGCGAATACCGCCAGCGCATCCGCATTCTCGCCCCTACGGCCTTGTCAGCTTCGCGGGTCGCTGCGGCCCTGGCCGTGTTCAGCCTGTACCATGGATCCAACGCACTCTAGTCGCGGAGGGCCGGCGGCCGCCCGGACACGACTCGGCAGTCAGGCAGAAGTGGAATGATCAACAAGGATCACTGGGAAAAGGCCTACTCAAGCAAGCCCCTGGTGAAGCTGGGTTGGTACGAGCCCCATCTGCAGACCTCCTTGGCCTGGATCAAGAATCTCGGCCTGGCTTCGGATGCTCCCATCATCGACGTCGGCGGTGGCGCATCCACCCTGGTTGACGACCTGTCGGAGGCCGGCCACCAAGCCGTCACGGTCCTCGACCTGTCCGGGAAAGCCCTCTCCTCGGTCAAGGCGCGTCTGGGCTGCATGACAGACCAGGTGACATGGCTGGAGGGAGACATCACTTCGGTGGATCTGCCCGGCCGGTATTTCGAGTTGTGGCACGACCGGGCCGTGTTCCACTTTCTTGTCGAGCCCGATCGACGGCGGAAATATCGGGACAAACTCCTGAAAGCATTGAAGCCGGGCGGACACCTGATCATGGGCACCTTTTCCCCCGAAGCCCCGCCCAAGTGCAGCGGTCTTCCCGTTCAACGTTACAGTGCCGGGGTGCTGGAGAACACGCTCGGCGGGGAGTTCGAATTGGAGCGCCACAAAGAAGAACTGCACGTCACGCCGGGCGGAGTGGAGCAGATGTATCTCTATTCCCATTTCCGTAGAAGGGTCTGACTGGCCCGCCCCGCTTGTGCCTGGCCTGCGTGAACGTCGAAGACGGGGGATGAGCCGGCCTTCTTCCCGACCCCGATCGCCGGTGATTCAGCCCGCCGGAACGGGTTCCAGCCTTCGTGCGCGCAGCTCGGCCCGCACTCGCTCCCGGGCGCCGCGGATCGCCTCCTTCGAGGCGCGCTTGAGATCCCAGGTGAGGTGCACCTTCGAGAGGGTCCAGACCCACCACTTGGTCGGGTCGAAGTGGAACCAGCGCACGCCGTTGCGGTAGTCGTTGGCGAAGCGATGGTGGAAGTTGTGATAGCCCTCGCCCATGGTGAGCAGCGCGGTGAAGAAGGAATCGCGCGAGGAGTTCGCCAGCGAATAGGGCCGGCGCCCCAGCACGTGGGCCACGGAATTGATCGAGAACGTGCCGTGCCACTCGATGACCAAACGCAGGAAGCCGGCGATCAGGAGAGCGCCGATCGGGTCGCCCCAGAGGAAACCCAGCAGGAGCGGCAGCACAGCCGTGACAAGCAGGGCGGTAAGGACGTAGTGATCGTGCTGCCACATCACCAGGCGGTCCTTCTTGAGATCCGGGACGTTGGAGAAGTCCGGCTCAGGGCCGCGGTGCAGCACCCAGCCGATATGGGCCCACCAGAATCCCTTTTTGATGTTGTACGGATCCTCTTCTTGATCGACCTTGCCGTGGTGGACCCGGTGGTCGGAGGACCATTTCAGGGCCGAGTTCTGGATCGACGCCGCGCCAAAGAACAGGTAAAGGGCCCGTAGGATGCCGTGCGCCTGGTGCGTGGGGTGCGAAAAAAGGCGGTGGTATCCGGCGGTGATGGAAAGGGAGCAGACCCACCCGTAGAAGAGCCCCAGGGCCAGACTTCCCCAGGAGAATTTCACCAGACAAATGTAAAGCACTGCGGCAACGGCAGTCAGGTGGGCGGCAAGGATGAAGGCGGTGTTCGCTTTGGCAAGAGGAGGACGCCGGGACAAGTGCTGGCGGGAATGCAATGGATGCTGGAGCTGAAGGTGATCCGGGGGCCCGGGAGAGGGACCGTTCTCAACCCATTATAGGAAACGCCGGGTTTCTTTTCTATAGGCTTCGTAGACCTCTCCATACTGTTCCTTCAGCCATGCCTCTTCGGCCCGCGGGATCATCAGGAACACCAGGATGAGCAGGGCGTGCGTGATCCAAAGGTCAAGGGAGTTCGCGATCACGCTCAGCCCGAGGAAAAGGGCGATGTCGCCAAGGTACTGGGGGTTGCGGGTGAAGCGGTACGGACCCTTGCGGACGAACCGCTTGGGCAAGCCGGACGTATTCCGAACGCCCAAGGTGGCCACGCCCCACGAGACGAGCGAAGCCCCCACGGCCGCCAGGGGCACGCCAAGGAAGAACCGGAAGTCGCCGTGCAGGAACCAGGAATCCCAGTCGAGAACGAACAGGGCGGCATTGCCCAGGAACGCCATGTCGAAGCACGTCCAGGTCAGGACATACTGCCACGACCGTTCCCCGGGGGGCGGCCAGATGCGTCTTTTCGGCACGGCGATGGACCATACCGAACCGGCAACCAGCAGGAGCGAGACGGTGACGTCGAGGGCGAAGACGGTTTTGACGAGGTCGATCATCCCCGGAGCGGTCGGGCATGGAAAAGCCCGTGAAAGGCCGGGTTCAGGATCCTCCTCCGGAGCTGCTCGCCGCGGCCCGGCGCCAGCAAAGGACCACCAGCCAGAAGGCGAAGGCGATCGTGGGGAAATCCCAGTCCTCGGCCAGGAGTGCGATGTTCGAACGGCGGGTGAGCGCGTGGTCGGGCACGATGTTCGCAATCACGCCTTCGGGGCGCTGGAGACGGAAACGGCGGCGGAATGCCGATTCCGCCTCGAGCTGCAAGGTTTCCCGGGAATCCTGGATCTCGAAAGTCCGCGTGAAGGCACTGGACTTCCGGGCCGAAGCCAGGATGCTCCCGCCCTGCTCCAGCGTCCAGTGTCCGCTGAACATGCCGTGCTTGCGGACATCGAGGAGCTTCCCGTCTGCGATGAGGCTCCCCTGTTCTCCCATCCAGTGGATTTCGAGGGATGCCTGGCGACCTTCGCCCTCCAGGAAGAAATCCCAGGAACAGATTCCCTTCGGCAGGCAACGGATCATGACATGGGTTTCCTGGTTCCGTGAAGCGTTCCTTCGGTGGCGGAGTCAGGCCACGATGCGCCGTGCCAGCCGGGGACTCATGCGGTAGAAGGCGAGGCCCCAGGCGACGATCGCGAGGTCGGCGAGCACGGCGAAAAAGGCTATCTGAGCCTGGGTGCCCACGACCTGGATGATGCCGCCGTTGCCGTTGGGGATGAGCCCGCTCACGGGCAGAAGGCTCAACAAGGTCATGGTCGTCAAGATGACGCCCACGAGAACCGTGGTCGCGGCGATCAGCCGCAGGGTGCAGCGTGCGATTTCTTCCGTCATGGATTTTGGGTGGAAAGGTGGTTCGGATGGGGCCCGTTGGAGAGCCGGGCCCAGGCCGGCGGCTTTTCGCCCCGCAGGGCCATGCGCTCCGCGTTCAGGAGCAGGCCCCCGGCGGCGCCGCGCACCAGGTTGTGGATCAGGACGGTGAACTTCCAGTCGAGGACCGCGCAGCGGCGCAGGCGGCCGAGGCTCACCTGCATGCCGCCGCCCGCATCGCGGTCCAGCCGCGGCTGGGGCCGGTCGGGCGCTTCGAGGTAACGAAGCGGCCGCTCCGGGGCACTGGGCGTGCCCGCACCCGGAAAACCGCGCCAGGCCTCCACCAGGGCGTCCGCCTCGACCCGATCCCGCAGGCGGACCGCCACCGAGAGGGTGTGGCCGTCGCGGACGGGAACTCGCGTGCAGCTCGCCGAAACCCGCAAGGTGTTCCCGAACATGGCCTCGGTCTCGCTCTCGATGCGGGCCTCCTCCTCGGGAATCCAGGGGAGCACGTTGTCCCCCCCGGCGAGGTCCGGGACCCCCGCGCGTCCCGCCCCGCTGGTGGCCTGAAGCGTGGTGACGAGGACTTCCCGGAGTCCGAACCGGCGCAACGGGGCCAAGGCCAGCGCCAGCCCGTGAGCCGTACAGTTGGGACTGAAGACGATTCCCGGCCCCGCGCCTTCGGGCAGGGCGTCCGGGTTGACCTCCGCGATCACCGGCAGGCAGGCCCCGATCGCACGGGCACCGGCGTTGGTGAACACCAGGCGGCCCTCCTCGACCCAGCGCGGCTCCCAGGCCTCGGCCACGCGGCGCGGCAGGGCCGAGAAGACGAAACGCGCCGGGCCGGCCTGGTCCAGCCCCTGGAGTTGCCGGTCCGGAGGCCCAAGCCGGGCGGCGACACGGAGGAAGGGGTGCCCCTCGAGAAGGCGCAAGAGCGCCGTGCCGACCAGTCCGCTGGCCCCGGCCACCGCAACCTCGATCATTCCGGAAGGATAACGATCCCCGATCGGACGCAGCGGGCGGCGGGAAGAAACCGCGGGGAAAGTTCCCGAATCCCGGTTGAGGAACGGGAAACATTCAATCGCGGGCGTTCTTCAGGCAAGTCGCCTTCGCGGACCGGTCAAAACCCTCATGAGCGCTTCGAGGGGGCCGCGTGCGAAGCGTTTTCGCCACAGGTGGGCGAAAACGACCCCGCCCGCGCAGAAAAGGAGGGCCGCGAGGAGCGCGAACGGGAGGGATTGGTCCTCCAGCCGCCCGAAGGCTTCGAGCAGACCCATGCCCAGGACGACATGGCCGACGTACAGGGTGAGCGCGAGCTGGCCGGTGGCTGCCAGCGGGCGGAGCCAGTCCGAATCTCCGAATCGCTCCCCGAGGGCCAGCGAGGCTGCGATCACGGTGCAGGCCGTCCCTCCCCCCGCGAGCATGTAAAGCGGCATGGGCGGCATCGGCCCGGTTCCGAAGACCGCCGAGA
>CAZQAP010000114.1:0-3241 GCA_964591365.1 uncultured Planctomycetales bacterium | reverse complement strand
TCCCCGGCGCCCATCACGATCTTGAAGTTGACGATCACCATTCCGAAGACCGCCAGGGCCCGCGCCAGGTCGTACCCGAGGATCCGATCTTCTCCGGAAAGCCTGGGCCGGTTCGGTTGCATGCCTTTCGTTTCCGCTTTCAGCCGGGCCGGGATCGAGGTTTCGGGGAGGAGGGCGGACCTTCGGCGAGGTCGATCTGGACGCGCCGGGCGCCGGCGTGTTCGTGCGGCTCGCCGGGGTGGTGGGCGTGTTCGTGCTCGCGGGCGGGGAGGATCTGCGCCAGGAGGCCGCGCGGGCCGCAACGAAAAAGGGCGTAGAGGGCTGGAAGGAGCAAGAGCGCCAGGAGAAGCGGCTGGGAACGAAGAGGATCCAGGAAAGCCAGGAATTCCGCGGCTGGGAGGGGCTTGGGCAGGGCCAGGACGGGATCGAGCAGCCAGCCCAACCCCGCGGCCGTCACGACGATCAAAACGGTAAGGGTGGCGTTGAAACGGGCGCCGTACAGGCGGGCCTGGGTGCGGCGCATGGAACGCCCCGTGAGCGGCCCGATCAAGAGCAGCGCCAGGATCGCTCCGGCGGGAGCCCCGGAAAGAAACCACGCCAGGGGCAGGAGCGCCTTGGGATCGAGCGTCCAGGGCAGGGCGAGGAGCGAAACGAGAAGGATGAGAGGAAGGGCGGATGCCCCGGCCGTCCGCGGGGCGGGCGCCAGGCCGGCGGCGGAGGCGAGAAGAACCAGCACCAGGCCCGCAAGCAGCCAGGCGGTGGCGTGCCCGATGCGGTCGGAGAAACCCTCGAATCGGGCGGACGGGAACCTAGTCCGCGACGCGGACCCGGAAGCCGCATGGCCGCTGTCGAAACCGTCCAGGCGCGCGGCGCCAGGGAGCAGCTTTCCCCTGGCCCCCAGGAAGAACGCCAGACCCCCGGCCACCAGGAGATCGGCCAGGAGCCAGAGCAAGGCGAAGCGCGGGCCGAGGAGCACAGCCGCCAGGACCAGGTTCTCGAGCTGCAGGACCGGCGCCGCCAGAAGAAAGGCGAGCCCTTGCCGCAGGGAGCCTCCGTGTCCGGCGAGATCCTCGTAGACCGGCAGCGCGCCGCACGAACAAACCGGTGTCTCGAACGCCAGGCGCAACCCGGAGAGGACCGGGAAGGTGGGCCTGGAGGCCGGGCGGCGGGGAGCGGCCGGCACCAGCAGCGCGGAAAGAAGGCTGCCGGCCAGGATCGGAATCCAGAAGAGCGCTACGCACAGGAAAGGGAAATCGCTTCCGCCGGGAAGGCTGGGGGGGGGGGCGGACCAGGGCACCAGGAGCGCGGCTGCGGCCACCGCGCCGGCCGCGCCCCAGTGCGGACGGCCCCTCCCCGTTCCGCTCAAGCGCGTTTCGTGCAGGATCACGTGGGTCAGGCCGCCGGCCACGAGCGCCAGCAGATAGGGGAGCAGGCTCCAGGAAACACCGCCTTCCAGCGAACTGGAGATCCCGAAGCCGATCAAGGTGCCCAAGCCCACCGCCAGGATGCCCCCCCAGGCGCCCCGGCTGCCGAAGAGCGGGCGCAGGGTGGTCCAGAGAAGGAGCCCGACCGGAATGCGGTGCAGGACCACGGCCAGCCCCAGGGATCGGTCGGGGCCATCTCCGCCCCCCGGCATGCCCAGCGCCGCCCCGTCCATGCCGGCGTGGGCCACGAGCCCGGCCACCGCCAGGAGAAGGACCAGGCGGTGCAGGCGGTGATGGGTGAGCTGGAGGCGCCCCTCGCTCCAGGACGGAAGGAGGAATCCGAAAAGCGCCGCGGCCATGACCGGCCAGCCGCCTCGGGCCAGGGCGTCGGGCAGCAGATGCCCCAGACAGATCCCCAAGACACCTGCCACCACGAAACCATCCAGAAGGAAGAGCGCCGCCGAGCTGCGCCGCAACCGCGAGGCGACCAGGGGGCCGGCGCCCAGGGCTGCCAGCGAAAGGATCAGCCAGGACATGCGCGTGCCGCCGAAAGGCCGGCCAGCCGGCCGGTCACCCAGGCCCAGAGGAAGTTGTAGCCGCCGATCGGCCCCAGGACGTCCAGCATCTCGCCGCAAAGATACAGCCCGGGCGCGCGCCGGCTTTCGAGCGTGGAGGGGGTCACCTCGCCGAGCGGAACGCCGCCGCCGGTCACCTCCGCCGTGCGGAAGCCCTCGTTGCCGTGAACCGGTAGCGGGAAGGCGCAGAGGGCTCCGAGCAGGCGGTTGCGGGCGGCCCGGTCGAGATCGCCGATGCGGCGGTCGGGCCGCAGACCGGCCTTTCCCGGGAGCAGCTCCGCCAGGCGGCGCGGGAGCTTGTCGGCCAGGGCGCGCGCGCATTGCCGGCGCCCGCGGGACTTCCAGTGATCTTCCCAAGCGGCGCGCGAAAGACCCGCCCAGGCCACTTCGAGGGTCGCCCCGTCGCGTACGACCCAGTGGCTGGCGTCGAGAACCGCTGGACCGCTGAAGCCGTGGTGGGTGAAGAGCAGCGGGCCCCGGCCCGCCTGAAGCGTTCTTCCTCCGGCCACCGCCCTCCAGGCCACCGGCAGGGCGACCCCCGCCAGCCCGCTCCAGGAGGCGTCCTTGCTGGTGAGCGCCACGAGCGCGGGATAGGCCGGCAGGAGTTTGTGGCCCAGCCCGGCCGCCAGCTTCCAGCCGAAGCCGTCCGAACCCGTCTTGGGAACCGACTTTCCTCCGGTGGCCAGGATCACCCGTTCGGCTTCGAGCCGCTTGCCGTCGGTGCCGGTGAGCAGGAAGCCTCCCCCGGCGAGCCGTTCCAAGTCCGCCACCCGCCAGCCGCAGCGGATCCTCCCGCCGGCCTCCTCCACCGCCCGTACCAGGCGGTCGCGCACCGGCCGCGCGCGGTCGCTCTCGGGAAACAACTTGCCGGTCTCCTCTTCGAGCTTCAGGGGAATTCCGAGATCCTGCTCGAAGAAACCGATCACCTCCTCCAGCCACCAGGTGCGGAAGAGGCGCGCCAGGACGTTGCGGGAGCCGCTCGTGAAGAAGTCGCCCGCCTCCATCCGCGAAGGCAGCACGTTGCAGCGCCCGCCGCCGCTGATGAGGATCTTGGCTCCGCAGGCGGAAGCTCCCTCGAGAAGCACGGTGTCCGCGCCTCCGCGGGCGGCCCAGATCGCCGCCATGAGGCCCGCTCCGCCGCCGCCCACCACAGCGACGGCCGCGTGCTTCTTTGCCGGCTCGCCGGCCCGCGTATCCAGGAGGTCAGTTCCCGCGGGAGGTCTCCGGAACCTTGATCACACC
>CAZQAP010000113.1:0-9923 GCA_964591365.1 uncultured Planctomycetales bacterium | reverse complement strand
AGGTCGTCCAGCCCGGAGCGGAACCGCCGGAAGGTCTCGTCGATGCTCTGATAGGTGGCCCAGCGCAGGTTCTCCACGTTGGAGACCACCAGGGCGGCGAGCTGGTCGTCCAGGTTCTTGCGGATGCGGCGCTGCCGCGCCCGCGAAGTCAGCAGCCGGTCCAGGACCCCTTCGGGGAACGCGCTCAAGCAGGCGGCCCACTTGTGCGTCATCCAATAGGGGCGCCGGACCATTTCGAACGCGCGGTCGTTTTCCAGGGCGCAATACGGAACCTCGAACAGCTCGGCCGCCGTCCGCCGGATCGTCTCGACGAGCCGGCCGGCGCGTTCCCGGTGGGCGCCAAGGACTTCCGCCATCCGCTCGCCGAAGATCCTCTCCGTCGCACCGGTCTGATGCTCGAACCAGCCGGGAATGGCTTCCTCCAGGGCGGCCTGGACCTCGTCCCTCGGGTTGCCGTTCCCCCCGTCGCGGGCCAGGGCCTCCCCGGCGACGCCGTGCAGGTAATCGCGCGCCTTTTCGCGCAGATCCCCGGCATGCTCCTCCAGGAAGGCGTGCATCCTCTTGCGGTCCCCCGCAAGCAGATCCCCGGCGGCCTGGCGCTCCTTGCTGACCTCCTCGATCTTCCGCCGGAAGGTCTCCAGGTTTTCCTGAAGCTGTTCCAGGGGCATCCGCAGGGAGCGCATGGCCAGGCGCAGGCGCATCAGGACCTCGGCGATCCCGTCGCGGGCCTTGCGGGCGACCGCTTCGTGGAGGGCCTGGGACTTTTCTCCCGCCAGGAATCCGATCAGATGGTCTTCCACCTCGGCCATGCCGCTTTCCCGCCAGAGGGCAGCGTCGCCGGCCCTCCTCGCCTCCAGGCCCTGCCGGGCGGAGACGCAGAACACTGGCTGTCCGTCCTTCATGCCGGCCTGCTCGGCCAGCACGCCGCGCAGGAAATCGAGCACCATCCGGCGATCCTCCGCGCCGAGATAGTCCACCTTGTTGAGGATGAAGAAGAGTTTCGGGACCTTCTCGCGCACCTGCTTGAGGAAGGCGACCTCGACCTCGGTCAGCGGCGGATCCGCGGAGACCAGGAACAGGGCCGCGTCGCACTGCGGCAGGAAGTTCAGGGTGGCTTCGGTGTTGTGGCGGAAGGTCGAGCCGATTCCCGGGGTGTCGATCAGCACCACGCCCTTGCGGAGGATGGCCGCGGGATGGGTGATCTCCACCTGGGAGACACCCCGCCGGTTCTCCGGGTTGCCGCTTTCGGTGACGAAGCGTTCCAGGAAGGCCTTCAGATCCTCGGGGCCGGAGGCGGCGGCCTCCTCGGGCTCGCGGTCCTCCTGGAAGCGGACCCGCGCGCGAAGCTCCGCCCCCGGGCGCAGGAAGGTGGGGATGGCGGTCAGGGGGACGACCGAAACGGGCAGCACGGCCTCGCCCAGAAGCGCGTTGAGCAGCGAACTCTTGCCGCGCTTGAACTGTCCCAGGACCGCCAGGTGCAGGCGTCCCGCGGACAAACGGTCCCGCAGCTCGAGCAGACGGGCGGCAGCCGTTCCCTGGAAGCCGTCCTCGAGCCGGCCGAGGACGCCGGCGGCCTGGTCCAGGATTCCCGCCAGGCCGGCGGGACCGCCGTCGGAGGAAGTCAATTCAAACCGCTTCACCCGGCAGCCGGAATTCTTCCCCGTGGCGGGAAAGCCAGATCATGACGCCCGCCCCGAGAACCGTTCCGACCGGAAACCCGAACAGCCAGAAGATCGAAAGGCCCCAGAGTGCCGCCTGGAACCAGGGTGCGCGGTAGCGGACCACGAAAAGGGCCTGGAAGAGAAGGACGACCCCGATCACGGCGAGATTCCTGCCTGAATGATCCCGGCTCATGAAACACCTCCGCGGGATTCCCCGCGCCCTCCAAGATACACCTCCGGGGAACTAGCGGGCCTCGCCGGGGATGGAAACCTCCTTGAGGCGCCAGCCGCCCCCCTCCCGGGGCAGGAAGCGCCAGAGCGAGATCCCGGCAAGATCCTCGGGGAAATGAATCCGCAGGCGGAAGGCCTGCCCGTCCTTCGCCTCCAGGACTTCGGCCTCGTAGCCCTGCTCCTCGATCCGCACGCCGGCCCGGACCTTGCGCGGATCGAACTCCAGCCCGGGCTTGGGATCGTGGAGCGGGAATCCGCCGCGCACCAGTTCGAGGGTGCGGGCGTCGATCCGGCGAATGCGGGTCGAACCGTATCCGGGGTGGAAGGGGGCTTGCGTGAGGACGCGCACCGGGGGAAGCCCGCGGTCGAACATCTCCTCCAGGGACGGCTGGAGGAACTGCACCTCGATCCAGAGAAAGGGGAAGTCGAGAAGGAAGACGGGGCGGCCGGCTTGGAAGCGCTCCACCACCGGTTGGAACTCCTCGCGGATCCTTTCGGCGGAGGGCGCCTTGCGCAGGTAGCCGCCCGGGACCGGCCGGCGCGACAGGGCGCGGTAGTGGACGCCGGCGGGCAGGGCCACCAGGGCGGCCAGGAGGATCCGCCCGGCGTTGCGAGGAAGGGACTTGCGGAGCCGTGGCAGTCCGCCGGCCAGGATGCCGAGGGCGCCGCACCACGCGAAGGAGGGCAGGTAGAGATAGCGCCCGCTGCTGTAGAGCGGGAGAAGCGGAAGGAGGGTGACCAGGAAGAGGACGCCGAACCAGCGCCCCGCCGGCGTGCGGACGGCAAGCAGGAAGAGTCCTGGCACGAGCAGGCCCGCCGCCCACAGCCAGGCGGGCGAAAGCCCGTGCGCGAAATCGGAAAGGCGCGCGACGAACGGGATCACGGGGAGGCCTGCGGCGAGCCCCAGGCAGTACTGCAGCGCCACCGCGCCCGTGCGCGGCCAGAACCCCTCCCGCCCCGGCAGGAAGAAGTAGGGGAAGGGGCGCCCGCCGGACCCTTCCGCGCCGAGGGCGAAGGCGCGGATGCCGAGATAGAGAAGCAGGGCCGCCGTGCAGCCGATCCAGACGAAGCGGCCCGAGCGCAGCACCTGGCGGAAGGTGGGGCGGGAATCGCTTTTCGAGGGGGGGACCTTCCAGTCGAGCAGGAAGAGAAGCCCGGGCAGGAAGACCGTCAGTTCCTTGCCCAGAAGCGCCAGGAAGTAGAGCGCGGCGGTGGCCAGCCCGCCCCGCAGCGACCGCCCTGCCCGCGTCCAAAGATGCACCAGAAGGGTGGCGAAGAATCCGATCCCGGCCAGGGTGTCGGTGCGCCCGGCCACGTAGTCGAGGTTCTCCATGTGGCAGCCGGCCGTGGCGAAGGCGGCCGCCGCCAGGAAGGCGGGCCAGCCGCGGCCCAGGAGCCGGCGGAAGCAGCCCCATACCAGGAGCGTGGCAAGGGCATGCAGGAGAAGATTGGTGAGCAGGAAGCCTGCTGCCCCGGCGCCCGGAGGGGATTCGCCCCACAGCGCCCGGTCGACGGCGTAGCTGGGCAGGACCAGGGGGCGCAGGAAACGCACGAAGGTCGCTTCCGGGATCCACCAGTTCTCGTCCCAGCGGTTCTCCACCACCAGGCCCTGGAGGAAGGCCCCGGGATGCCCCGCGTCCGCCTGGCGGAGTTCGTTCAGATAACGATAGTCGTCCACCTCGAAGGCGGCCGAGGTGAGGACCGGATGGCAGACCGCCGCCAGGAGAAGGAGCAGCAGCCCCCCCTCGACCCAAGCGGAGATCCTGCCCGGGCCGAGAACCTTTTTCGCTCCTTCAGCCACGCCCGAGGACCGCATGCACGGCCTCGACGATCTCGGTCTTCCGCAAGGGCTTCTGCAAGCTATGCCCGGATCCCAGCATCGAGGCGACCTTCAGATACTGGGGGCCATTGGCGGCCCCGGACATGGCCAGGACCTTGACCCCGGGGGCTTTCTTGCGGATCTCCCGGCAGACTTCAAGGCCGTCCTTGTCGGGCATCACCAGGTCGCAGAAGACCAGGTCGGGAGCCTCACGTTCCACGATTCGCAGTCCCTGGTTCCCATCCCCGGCTTCCAGGATCCGGAAACCGAGCGACTGGAGGATTCCGGCCAGAACCTTGCGGACTTCGGGTTCGTCATCGATGATCAGGGCCTTCAGGCCCGCCCCCCGCATCCCGGCTGCGGCCTTCTCCAGGACCTCCCGGGCCTTGAGGGCGAAGGAACGCGAAGAGAACGGCTTGGGAAGAAAGGCGCCCCCCAGCCGGCGAAGATCGTTCTCGTCGAAGGAATCGCCGGGATACCCGGAACAGAAGAGGATCCTGGCGCCGGGGTGCAGAGAAAGGATCTTTTCGGCCACCTCCTTGCCGTCCATCTCCGGCATGATCAGGTCGAGCAGAAAGAGGTCGATCCCTTCCCCCAGATCGCGTGCCAGGGAAAGAGCTTGGGAACCGCTTGCAGCCTTCATGACCGACCAGCCGGCCTGCTGGAGGAGCTTTTCCTCGGCCGCCAGGACCTGCTCGTCGTCGTCAACAACAAGGACGGTCCGTGTCAATTCTCCGCCCAGCCCCACGACCGGCAGACTGGGCTGGTTTTCGGGAGCGTCTTCCGCGTGGGGTAGATAGATCGTAAAGGTCGTGCCGTAGCCCTGGTCGCTCTTCACGTCCATGCATCCCCCGAACTGCTTGACGATGCCGTGGGCGGCGGAGAGTCCCAGTCCCGACCCCTTGCCCCTCTCCTTGGTGGTGAAGAAAGGCTCGAAGACCCGCTCCCGGGTCTTGGCATCCATGCCCTTCCCGTTGTCCTGGAAGGAGAGAACGGCCCAGTTGCCGGGCGGGAGCTGGAAGTAGCGGCACTCCCAGCGTTCGGGGAGTTCCAGGTTCTCGGTGCGGAGGCTCACCTCGCCCCCCGCCGGCATCGCATCCCGGGCGTTGAGCGTCAGGTTGAGGAGCACCTGGTCGATCTGCAGCGGGTCGGCGCGGACCGGCCCCAGGTCGGGAGCGAGTTCCAGGGTGAGCTTGATCTTTTTCCCCAGGGAGCCGCGCAGGAGTTCCTCCACGGCCCGCACGCTGGCGTTGAGGTCCATGGAGACGGCCGGGATCACCCGCCGCTGGCCGAAGGAGAGGAGCTGGCGAGTAAGGGAGGAGGCCTTCTCGGCCGCCTGGCGGATGGATTCCAGCTTCCTTCCGAGGGAGGATTCCGGCGGAATGGTTTCCTGGAGCGCGATCGCATTGCCCAGGATGACGGTGAGGAAGTTGTTGAAGTCGTGCGCCACGCCGCCGGCCAGCCGTCCCAGGGATTCCATCCTCTGGGCCTGGGAGATCTGCTCCTGGAGGCGGGCCTTCTCCTCGAGGGAGGCCAGGTGGTCCAGAAGATTGGCCAGGGAGGAGGCGAAGCTCCAGGCCAGCTTCTCATCCTCCTCGCTGAACGGCTCCCCGCTGACCTTCTCGCAGAGGTAGATCCTCCCCAGCACCCGCTCCCGGCCGGTGATGGGGACCGCCAGCAGGGTCTTCATGTCTGGGTGGAAGGGGGGGAAGCCCTTGGAGGCCGGATGCCGGGACATGTCCTCGAGGCGGAGGGCCCGCTGTTCCTGGATGACCACCCCCAGAAGGCCCGTCCCCCGGGGAAGGGGGCCGATCTTCTGCCTCGTTTGGGCAGAGATCCCGGTCACGAAAAACCCCTCCATCGCCCCCGCCTTGTCCAGGAGCCCGATCGCTCCGTAACGGCAACGGAGAAGCGCTGCAAGAGCCCCAATGCCCTTTTCGTAGAAAGCGTCGTCTTTCGAAGGATTGGAAAGGAGCTGGAACAGGTTCTTGCCAGCCTCCAGGCCGTGGAAGAGCTGCTTCACCTTGAACTCCAGGGCGCGGTTCTTCTTTTCCACCAGGGACTGGAGCCTGCCGGTCTTCTCCCGAAGCTGGCGCTCGCGCTCGAGCAGGGCGGACAGCGCGCTTTCCCGCGAGAGGGCGCCGGCGAAGAGCCCGTTGGGGCCGGCCAGGGGAAGAAGGGAGATGCCCTCGTCCTCCATCTTGCGCAGGGCCTCCTCGAGACACCCATCCGCGGGGAAGAGTTCGGGGTCCTTGCGGCCCACGAGGTCCGCGAAGATCCGCCCGGGGTGAGCAGCCGCCTTCCGCGCCGAGACCAGCCCGCGAAAGCGGGGGGACTCCCCCGCGGCCTCTTCGACCACGGCGTAGAGGGGCGCGGGAGAAGAGGGATCGGAGGGCGGCGGATGATCCTCCACCCGGACCGGAACGACCTTGCCGCTCCTCGCCTCCCAGGCTCGCAGCGGTTTCATCCCTTGCCGAACCCCAGAAGCACCGAGACCTCCAGATCGAGGTGGAGGACCTCCTCGGGCCCCATCAGGGGCTTGATCTCCTTCATGACGTAATCGGTCAGGACCTCCCGCGAGGCCCGCTTCAGGATGGCGGAGCGGACCAGGATGTTCTGGATGACGTCGTCCTCCAGTTCGATGTGTTCGAAGGGGAAGGGGACCAGGAGGTCGAGTGCCCGGCGGAGGGCCGAACATCCGATGGGAGAATTCTTGCCCACCACGAGCGCGTCGTGGATGGGCGGGATACCGAATTCCCGCACACGGGTCCGGAACTCATGGGCGACATTCTTTTCTTCAATGGAAGCCATTCAGGGGTGTACCTCGCAGCCCAGTCTGCCGGAAGAAGGGCCCCCAGGCAATACCCCCGCACAGGAAAGCCCCTCCGGGCCGCCCGACGGGAAAAAGGGAGTTCCTAGAACGGGGCCGGATCAGAGGCGCACGTACTCGAAATCGAAGGGGTTGCCGTTGATCCCCTTGGGCGGCGGGGCGATCCAGCCGGCGATGCGTCCGGGTTCCCGGACGGGCTGCATGAGCTTTTTCACGAAGGCGCGGTCCTCCTCGGTGGGCAGCCACTCCCCCGCGCAGCGGTTCCATTCCGCCTCGTCCAGCGGATTCCCGTCCGGGTCGAAGTGCCCCCCGGCGTAGAGCCCGATGGTGCGGTGGAAGCGCTTGTGGGGCAGGCGGAAGCGGAAGTCGAGACCGTTCTTCTCGACGATCCGGTTCCAGTAGTCGATCCCCTTCTGGTTGTCGGCGATGTAGTCCTCGCGCAGGACCTCGTTCATGGCGTTGCGCAGCGGCACCTCCTCGCGGGAGAGGCCGTGTCCCGCGGGACGATCGATCGCGAACACCCCTTCGCGGGCCACGTGGTCCTCGAAGCGCTCCTCGTTGGCGCGCCCCTTGATCCCCTCGGCGAAGAAGTTGGCCGCGTTGGTCGAGATTTCGGAGCCGAAGAGGTCGTTGGAACTCGAGGACCAGAAGTTGATGTAGCGCTGGATGGTGGGGAAGTCGAAGGCGCCGTGTTCGCGCGGATCGGCGTCGGGGTGTTCCTTGAGCACCTCGCAGGTGCGCTGGATCACGCGGCCGATGCCGGTCTGGCCCACGAACATGTGGTGGGCCTCCTCGGTGAGCATGAAGCGGCAGGTGCGGCTCAAGGGGTCGAATCCGCTCTCGGCCAGGGCCAGGAGCTGGTACTTCCCGTCCCGGTCGGTGAACATCGTGAACATGAAGAAATCGAGCCAGGTCTCGATCGGCTCGTTGAAGGTGGTCAGGATGCGCGGGCGGTCGGGGTTGCCGCTGCGCCGCTCGAGGAGTTCCTCGGCCTCGCCGCGGCCGTCCTTGCCGAAGTAGGTGTGCAGGATGTAGACCATGGCCCACAGGTGGCGGCCCTCCTCGACGTTCACCTGAAAGAGGTTGCGCAGGTCGTAGAGCGACGGGGCGGTGTGGCCGAGCAGGCGCTGCTGCTCCACCGAAGCGGGCTCGGTGTCGGCCTGGGTCACGATCAGGCGCTTCAGATCGTTGCGGTATTCGCCCGGGACCTGCTGCCAGGCGGGGTCGCCGTAGTGGTCGCCGCAGGGGACCCGCCGGCCGGACACCGGTTCGGCCAGGAAGATGCCCCAGCGGTACTCGGGCATGCGCACGTGGCCGAAATGGGCCCAGCCGTCCTTGTCCACGCTGATGGCCGTGCGCAGGTAGACCTCGTTGCGTTCGAAATCGGTGGGGCCCATGTCGTGCCACCACTCCAGGTAGCGCGGCTGCCAGGCCTCGAGTGCGCGCTGCAGGCGCTTGTCGGAGGAGAGCTGGACGTTGTTGGGGATCTTTTCCTGGTAGTCGAGTTTTTCGCTCATGTCCGGTTGAAGTCGAAGCGGGGACGATCGGGAGTTCCGTAGCACTGCAGCGCGCCGGTCTCTCCCACGGCGTTGGGGCGCTGGAAGATCCAGTTCTGCCAGGCGGTCAGGCGCCCGAAGATCTTGGTTTCCATGGTCTCGGGGCCGGCGAAGCGCAGGTTGGCCTCCATGCCGGTCAGGGCATCCGGGCTGAAGGAGGCGCGTTCTTCGACCGCCACGCGCAGCTCGTCCTCCCAATCGATGCCGTCGGGGGCGAGAGTGGCGAGCCCGAGGGCCGAGGCCTCGGAGGCGGGGACGGTGCCCTGCCGCTCGAGGACCTTCCCCGTCCGGGCGGGCTCGCCCAGGAAGCGCGATTCGAGGCGCGAGAGCCCGTTGCCCATCGGGAAGGACCCGCCGTTGAGCGCGCTCACGCCCAGGGCGACCGGCCGTTCGGGATCGTCGAGCACGTAGAGGCGGTCGGCGGCCAGGGCGATCTCGAGGAAGGTGCCGGCGAAGGCGGTGCCTTCGTCGGCGATCCCGAAGAAGCTCTTGGCGCTCACGTCGATCCGCTTGAGGACGCGGCGCACGAAGAGAGCGACCTCGCGCACGAACCAATCGTCGTCCTGCAGGGCGGCGAGGATCCGGTCGGCCCCGAGGGCCACGGCCGGCTCGCCCTCGACCCGCAGGAGCACCAGGCCGACGCGCGGGTGGTTGACGCGCAGCCGGAGCAGGGCGTCGTCCAGCTCGCGGAAGAGCCGGAAGAACCACCATGCGCACCCTTCCTTGCGGATCTCGGCCGCGGAATCGGGGCCCGGGTCGGCAGGCAGCCGCATCGTGAGCCGGGCGACGCGGCCGTCGTGTCCGAAGCCCAAGGCGACGTGCCTCCAGGTGATGCTCTGCTCCTCGACTTTCGGCTCGAGGGGCCCAAGCTCGACCCCTTCCCGGTCGTTCTTGGCCGGGACGGTGGCGGCCATGGCCCTGGCCATCTGCTCCACGTCCCCGGCGAACTGGCTGCGGGGGGCGATGGCGTCCACCAGCCCCCACTCGAGCGCCTGTTTGCCCTTCATGCCCTCGGCGGTGGTGCAGAAGACATCGGCGCGGTCGCGGCGGACCTGGCGCTTGTCCACAAGCCGCGTGAGCCCCCCCGTGCCGGGCAGGACGCCGAGCAGCGGGATCTCGGGCAGCGAAACGGCGCTGGCGCGGTCGTCCACGAGGAGGATCCGGTCGCAGGCCAGCGCCAGCTCGTATCCGCCGCCGGCCGAGGTGCCGTTGCAGGCCGCGAGCGTGCGAATGTCGGAGTTTTCGGAAAGATCCTCCAGATAGAGGCGCGTCTCGTTGGTGAACTTGCAGAAGTTGACCTTCCAGGCGTGGGGGCTCGAGCGCAGCATCAGGATGTTGGCGCCCGCACAGAAGACCTTTTCGAGCGCACCGTCCAGGATCAGGCAGCGCACCTGGGGGTGTTCGAAGCGGAGCCGCTGGACGGCGTCGGCGAGCTCGATGTCGACCCCCAGGTCGTAGGAATTGAGCTTGAGCTCGTAGCCGGGCCGGATCCCGCCCTGGGGATCGACGGCCATCTGGAGACGGGCCAGGTCCCCATCCACCCGGAACTCCCAATGGCGGTAGCGGGAGGGACGAGTCTCGAAAGAGACCGGGGGAAAGGGGGAGGTGGCGGAAGAAGGCATGGGTCGAGACGCTGGAGCTAGAGAATAATAGCACCCTGAATCCCGAAAAAGAGGCATTATTCTGCCCCCAAGCCCCGGATGCTGGCCCACAAGAGTGGACCAGAAAGGAAGGCCCGGGCGTAACCCAAGGCGCCCCAGGACGTCCTCCCGGCAGAACCCGCTCCCGGCCCGGCCCTCCGGCCCCGGCCGGGAAGGAGGACCCCA
>CAZQAP010000112.1:4847-10123 GCA_964591365.1 uncultured Planctomycetales bacterium | reverse complement strand
TCGTCGCCCATGAGCATGGAGAAGATCCGGTCGGCCTCGTAGGCGTCCTCCAGGACGATCCGTTTCAGACTGCGGCGCTCCGGATCCATGGTGGATTCCCAAAGCTGCTCGGGGTTCATCTCGCCAAGCCCCTTGTAGCGCTGAACGTCGACCTGGCGCTGGCCCAGTTCCCGCAAAGCGCGCAGAAGATCGAGCAGGTTTTCCGCGTCGCGGCTCTCCTTGCCGAGGCTCGCCCGAAAGCGGCCCTTCCACTGATCGGGACGGGCGGAAAACCCGACCCGTTCCATTCCGTCCAAAGCGTCCTGGATTTCATCACGGTCGTGGAAGGCCAGCGCAAGGATGTCGGCGTCTTCACGGGGCACGGCGGAATCCGGGCCTTCCCAAATGCGCGCATCCGGACGGGCCGCTAGGAACGCGTCCCGGTCTTCGTCCGACCAGAAGAAACGCCGCTGTCCGCTGGGAACCTCGATCAACAGGTGATGGGGAAGGCCCTTTTGCGGGTCGGCGGCCTCGAGATATTCCCGGGCGCTGACCCCGCGTCGCTCTCCGCGGAATCCCCCCAGGGCTTTCTCCATTTCGACCAGGATCTGCACGGCTCCCCGGAGAGGTTCTCCGGTCAGTTCTTTTCCCGCTTCGGGCAGTTCCACGCGGGCGCCGTCCAGCCCCAGATCGAGCAGGGCCTGCCGAAGCTGCCCCTCGTTGTGCAGATAGCGGCCCTTCTTGGAACTCTTCTTGGTGATCCGGTAGAGCGGAGGCTGGGCAACGTAAACCCTTTGGGATTCGATCAGACCGCGCATCTGGCGGAAGAGGAAGGTCAGGATCAGAGTGCGGATGTGGGAGCCGTCAACGTCCGCGTCGGTCATGATGATGATCTTTCCGTAGCGGGCCTTCTCCGGATCGAAATCCTCCCCGATCCCGGCCCCGATGGCCTGGATCATGGTTTGGAGCTCCTGGTTGGCCAGGATCCGGTTGGCCGTGTTCTTCTCAACGTTCAGGATCTTCCCCTTCAAGGGAAGAATGGCCTGAAAACGCCGGTCGCGGCCGCTCTTGGCCGACCCGCCGGCGGAATCCCCTTCCACGACGTAGACTTCGGTCTCGTTCCTGTCGCGTGATTGGCAGTCGGCCAGTTTTCCAGGCAGAGATCCTGAGGAGAGGGCCCCCTTGCGGCGCACCAGGTCACGCTGCCGGCGGGCGGCGTCGCGGGCATCGCGGGCGAGAAGAGCCTTGCGAAGCACGGTCTTGCCGGCCTCGGGATTCGTCTCGAGCCACTCCCCCAGTTCCTCGTTGACTACCGACTCGACGATCGACTGGGCTTCCCGGGACCCGAGCTTTCCCTTGGTCTGGCCTTCGAACTGAGGATCTGGAATCTTGATCGAAACGACGGCATAGAGACCCGCCCGGTAGTCGTCGCCGTTGGGGACCTCCTCGGACTTCTTCAGGAGCTGGGCCCGGCGGAGGTAGGAATTGAGGGAACGCGTCAGGCCCGAGCGGAATCCCGCCAGGTGCGTGCCGCCTTCATTGGTGCGGATATTGTTCGCGAAGGTGTAGACGCCCTCGTGCCAGTCGTTCGTGTAGCGAAGCGCGATTTCGACGTTGTAATCCCGGCCTTCGTAGGGAACGTCTTTCTGGAAATGCACCACATCGGTCAGGGCCTCTTTGCCTTCTGTGAGGTCGTTGATATAGGCCACCAGGCCTTCGGGATACTGGAAGGCTTCCCGCCGGGGCTTGAGTCCGCGCGCATCCTCGAGCTCGATCTTCAGGCCGTAGGTTCCCATGAGGTAGGCCATTTCCCGCAGACGGTTGCGCACCCGGTCCCAGTCGAAAGCGTCGCACTGGAAGACCTTGCGGTCGGGCCGGAAGGTGACCCGCGTTCCCTGCCTGTCGGTGGACCCGGTCACCTTGAGATCCGTCTTCTTGAGGCCGCGGGAGAAGGCCATGTGATGGACCTTTCCGTTCTTGAAGACCTCGATCTCCATCCATTCGCTCAGGGCATTGACGACGGAAATCCCCACCCCGTGCAGACCTCCGGAAACAGCATAGGCCTTGCCGTCGAACTTGCCTCCGGCGTGAAGCTTGGTCAAAACAAGCTCCACGGCGGGGATCCCTTCTTCCGGATGGATGTCCACCGGAATGCCGCGCCCGTCATCCACCACGGTCGCCGATCCGTCCTCATTCAAGGTGACCTGAACGGTGTGGGAGAAGCCCGCCAGAGCCTCGTCGACCGAATTATCGACAATCTCCCAAAGAAGATGATGAAAACCTCCTTCTGAAGTGTCCCCGATGTACATCGCGGGCCGCCGGCGCACACCCTCCAGATCCTTGAGATGCTGGATCGAGCGGGAGTCGTACGTGGAGCCGTCTTTGTCTTTCATGGTTTCCTTGTCCAGCGGGCAGGGTTCAGACCCGCCGGAACTCCAGTTTCTGGACCGGGACGTTGAGGCTTTCCCGGGAAAGCTCGGTGTTGAGGAGAGCCAGGAATTCGCCGGATCGAAAGCCGCGCAGCTCTTCGAGAAGAGGCGCGGATTCCACCTGGATCGTGAGCTTCCCGTTTCGAAAGGAGACCGGCCGGCAGCGGCTGGAAACCACATGGGGGACGATCCTCTCCCAGGCGGCGAAGACCGCCCGGTGCTGGGCCGGAGCGGAAAGACCCCGGTTTCGGAGAACCTTTCCCACGAGGTCTCCGATCAGAACAGCGGCCCAGTTGTGCCGGACAGGCGCCGCGTTGTTCAAGGCAGACATTCGGGGTTTCAAGCGAAAGAGGTCAAAGGCATGACCACGTAGTCAAACTCCTCCCCAAGGACGAATTTCACCGGACGCGTGGGTTCCTCGACCTGGATTTCCACCTGCTCGCCCTGGGCCGCTTTCAAACCATCCAGGAGATAAGACGGATTGAAGGAGGCCGAAAAAGGCTCTCCCGTGTAGTCCACCTCCAGGCTGGCGGCGGCCCGGCCCCGGCCTTCATGTTCCGCCGAGACCTCCATGCTGTCCGAGGAAAACTGGATCCGCACAACAGCGGCGGCGTCCTGTGTCAGGTGGCTGGCCAGCTTCAGTTTCTTGGAAATCGAGTCCCGGTGGGCCCGGACAACGTGTTTTGCACTCTTCGGAATGACGTTGTCGTAGTTCGGAAATTCACCTTCCAGAACCCGGCCGAAGGATTCCAGCCGCCCGCAGCGGAAACCCACCCGGTTCCCGAGGAAGAAAACCTCGATCGAATCCCCTTCTTCGTCCTGCCCAAAACGAACGATCTGATCCAGCACCTTCGGCATCAGCACGGTGCGTTTTTTCTCCTTGCTTTGCGATGAGATGGTCCGCCGAATGCAGGCCAGCCGCCGCCCATCCGTCCCCACCATGGTCAGCCTCCCGTTTTCAGCATCGAAAAGGACGCCTTCTGTGGCAAACCGGCCATCGTTCACCCGCGAGGTGGCAAAGCGCGTGGCCTGGACCATCAGGAAGAAATCGTGCTTGGCCACGGTCAGCGTGGGTGTGCCTTCGAGGGGGGAGACCCCGGGGAATTCCCGCGGCCCTTCCGTCATCCAGCCCGGGTTTCCGGCACTGCTTTCCATGGTCACCAGGGTGCAGACGTCCTCCCCCGCTTCCAGGTGGATCTGCCCGGAATCGGAAAGCTGCACCCGGATGGTTTCCGACTCGAAATCCCGGGCCAGATCCACCAATTCACGGCCGGGAATGACGGCATAGCCGGGAATCTCCACCTGGACATTTTCAATCCGGTAGCGGACCGAAATGTCCAGATCATTGGTTTGCAGGACAACGCTGTCGTTCTGCGCTTCCAGCAGGACGCCGCCAAGGACCGGTCTGGTGGGCTTGCGGTCAATGGCCATTTCCACCTTCTGGAGGGCATCCCGGAAGGAGAGGCGGTCGATCAGGAACTTCATGCTGCTGCTCTGCTCATGATTACAAGAAGAGGTATTCCAGTCTTCATAGTATAGGGACGCCGCCATGGTGGAAAACCAGGCCCGGATCGTCCGCAAACCCAGATGGAGGGTGGTTTTGCGACGGGGATTCAGGAAAAGTGGAGCGCGAAGGGACTGCGGACTGCTGTGGAAGTCTGGTGGAGATTCGGGACGTTCTCCACGCGGAATCCGGGCCGCTCGCGGGGCCGTGGAAAGATGGGGAAAACTGGAGGCCTGCCCAACGGTTTTCCAAGACCCTGTCCACAGCCTTTCCCGCCGCTTTAACCCGGGTCAACGGCGCCCGCGGTGGATCTGGGCCCGGACTTCGTGGTTCAGTTCACCCAGCACCGAGCCGAGATCTCCGTCCACCTGGCGCCTCTTTTCCACCCGTTCGATTGCGTAGAGGACCGTGGAGTGGTCGCGGCCGCCGAAATAGCCCCCGATCTCCTCCAGGGAGAGCTGGGTCATACGCCGGGCCAGGAACATGGCCACCTGGCGGGGGAAGACGATCGACTGCGTACGGCGCTTGGACTGGAGATCCGAGACCTTGACCCCGAAATGACGGGTTACGACGGCCAGGATGTCGTCGATTCCCACCGCGCGGGCCCTTTGGCGGATTTCGGCCCCCAGGGCCTCCCGCGCCAGGGGCAGGCTGATGGGCCGTCCGGAGAGGCTGGCCAGGGCGTGGACCCGGGTGAGGGCCCCCTCCAGTTCGCGGACGTTGTCCTCCACGTTGCGGGCGATGAATTGGCTGACCTCTTCCGGCAGCTCAACTCCCTGGGCCTCGGCCTTGTGCTGCAGGATGGCCACGCGGGTCTCGAAATCGGGCGCCTGGATTTCTCCCACCAGACCCCACTTGAAGCGGCTGACAAGACGCTCTTGCAGGGCCGGGATCTCCTCGGGCGGCGAATCGCTCGAAAGAACGATCTGCTTGCGGGCGTTGTGCAGCTCATTGAACGTGTGGAAGAACTCCTCCTGGGTGCGGGCTTTGTTGGCCAGGAGCTGGATGTCGTCCACGACCAGCACGTCCGCCTGGCGGTAGCGCTGGCGGAAGGACTCCAGGCTTCCGTGCTGCAGTGCGCCGATGAAGTGGTTGACGAACTGTTCACAGGAAAGGAAGACGATCCTCAGGCCCTGGCGCGCATCCAGGAGATGATGCGCGACGGCCTGCATGAGGTGGGTTTTTCCAAGGCCCACCGAGCCATGCAGAAAAAGAGGGTTGAAGGCCACGGCCGGCCGGTCGGCGACACCCCGGGCGGCGGCATGGGCGAACCGGTTGCCCGCTCCCACCACATAGTTGTCGAAGGTGTAGTCCGGGTTGAGGACCAGGGTTCCATCGCCGCCCTCGACCCGGTGGGCTTCCGC
>CAZQAP010000112.1:3666-4747 GCA_964591365.1 uncultured Planctomycetales bacterium | reverse complement strand
GGCTTCCGCGGCCGGCGCGGGGTTTTGCCCGCCGGTTTTCGGGGAGGTTTTCGAAGGGTGCTTCGGAGTCCCCGGCGCGCCATGCGCTTCGTTGAGAGCTTCCTCCACGACAAGCTCGACCCGTTCCACGCCGAGGACCTCCTGAAGGGTTCTCAGGTGGCGTTTTTGGATCCACTCGAGGTGGAGCTGGGAGGGAAGCGCGAGCTGCGCGCTGACCTCGTCGCGGGAAACCAGCCGGGCGTCCTGAAACCAACCGTCGACTTCAGCAGAACCAAGTCGCTGCTGCAGGACGGCGAGGTGTCGCTTCCAGGATCCCGTGTCCGTGGGGGCGGAGAACAGATCTGTCACCGGGGGAAAGAGAGCTGGGGTTTTCAGGGGGGAAAGCGGTTCACTCGAAAAGGAATTCACGAGCACGCTTTCCACTTGGAAGAGTAGAGCATGACCCTCGAAATACGCCAGGAAAATCTGATCTTCGCCCGAAGTTCGCTTGGGATGCGGACTAAAGTTTTGCGTGTTGGTAGAGCCTCTTGAGAATGGCGCCCAGGCGCTCCGCGGCCCGTTCTCCCACGGCCGGATCCTGCCCCCAGCCGAAGCTGATGCGCAGGGAGGCCCTGGCGAGAGCCTCGGAAAGGCCGCATGCAAGCAGGACCTTCGATGGCTGGGGAGAACCCGAAGAGCACGCTGCCCCCGAAGAGACCGCGAGTCCGGCCAGATCGCAGGCCGGCAGGAGGGCGCGTCCGTCCAGGCCCGGAAACGAGATGTTCAGCGTGTTGGGGAGCCGAAAAGCCTCTTTTTCGGGGTGATTGAAGCGGAGCCCGTGGAATTCCCGTTGAAGCCTTGTGAGAAAACTGTGGGAAACCCGCCGCATCGTTTCGGTGAACGCGGGCTGCTCCGCGTCCGCCAATTCCAGCGCGTGGGCGAGAGCCTGGGCATTCGCGGGGGATTCCGTTCCCGGCCGGATGCCCCGCTGCTGGCCTCCGCCGGCGAGAATCGCTTCCAGAAGTGCGCCTTTGCGCACGACGAGAACTCCGATGCCCTTGGGGGCGCGAAATTTATGGCCCGAAATGGCCAGCGTGTCGGC
>CAZQAP010000112.1:0-3566 GCA_964591365.1 uncultured Planctomycetales bacterium | reverse complement strand
GAGGGGTGTTCCGCCTTGGTTGCCACCAGAGCTTGTGTCCCTCCTTCGATCCTTGCAATCGCCCGCGCGGCACCGAGAAGAGCGAGGTTGTTCGCCTCGGTGGCGCCGGAGGTGAAGATCACCTCGCTTGCGGCGACTCCGAGACTCCTGGCGACGCGTTCGCGGGCGTCTTCCAGGACCCCTTCTGCCTTGCGGCCGGCGAAGTGCATCGCCGAGGGATTGGCGGGGAATTCGCGCGTCACCCGCATCCAGGTTTCCAGGACGAGCGGATGGACGGGCGCTCCGGCGTTGAAGTCGAGAAAGAGGCTATCCAGCCTCGCGCTCCTCCTGCTGCCGGCGGGGCACCGTGGCCAGCGACCCGGGAGGCCGGCGCGGAAGTTCTCCGCTGCGCGGCTTCAACGCCAGACGGGCGGCAAACTCGCCGGCAAGGCCCTGAAAGTCGGCGGCCGCCCCGCTGGAAGGGGCGTACTCGAAGATCGTGGCCCCGTGGCTGGGGGCTTCCGCCAGGCGCACGTTGACTCGCACACGGGTGCGAAAGACCTTGTCGCCGAAGTGCTCCTCCAGTTCCTGAAGGACCTCGCGGGAGAGGTTTCGAGAGTTGTTGAACATTCCAACCACGAGCCCCAGAAGTTCCAGGTCGGGATTGAGGCGCTGGCGGACGCGGCCGATGACGTCCATCAACTGAGCAAGCCCCTGGAGGGCGAAGAATTCGGCCTGGACCGGGATGAGGACCTTCCCGGCACAGACCAGGGCGTTGAGAGACATCAGTCCCAGGGAGGGCGGGCAGTCCAGCAGGACCAGCTCGGGGAGCGGATCCTCCCGCAGCCGGAACTGGTCGAAAACCCGCCGCAGGAGCATCTCGCGGCCGATCTCCCCGGCGAATTCCGTCTCGGCCCCGCTCAGATCGAGGTTGGTGGGCGCCAGTTGGAGCCCGGGGGTGCGGGTGGGGCGCAGGATCCCCGCCAGGGAATGCTCTCCCGAAAGCATGGTGTAGACCGAGGGCTCCCCGGGCTGGGGCACCTGGTCGAAGCTGATCGAAAGGTGGGCCTGGGGATCGAGATCCAGAACCAGGACCCGGTGTCCCCGGGCGGCCAGGGAGGCGCCCAGGTTGGCGCAGGTGGTGGTCTTGCCCACACCCCCTTTTTGGTTGATGACCGCAACGACGTGCACACGGCCAAGATACCCGCCGGGAATGCGCATTCCCAACCGGGCCCCTTCAGACGGGGGGCAGCCCCGTTCCCGGCCCGCGGGTGGGCAGAAGACGGGCCCCCCTCCCCGAGTCCTTCGCCAGGAGGGCGACCTGCTCTTTCAGCCGGTCCAGGTCGAGTTCCCAGAGGGCCGCGGCCACGACCAGGGAGAGGCGCTTCTCCTGAGGCTCCCCCAGGGGACGCAGGGCCTGGGCCAGACGGTGGAGGCGGGCCCCGCGGATGCCTCGGCGGTTGCGGGCCTGACGCTCGACGCGGCGCAGGAAGGCCGTCCAGGAGGAACCGAGGTCCCGCCGCAGGCGGGCGGCCGCCCCGAAGAGGCGGGGATCCTCTTTCTCCGCAAGCTGTTCGAGCTCGGCCGCCGCTTGCAGGGAGGCCCCGCGAAGGTCCCGGCCCCGGGTCAGGATCCCGGTTCCCGCGCTTTCGGCGGCCGCCTTTCTCAGGGCCGGCTCCCCTTCGAGCGCCAGGGCGGGGTCCAGCTTCATCTCCCGCAGGGCGACCTGATGGCGGGGGCCCAGCCAGGTGATCTCCCGCCGGGAGGCCGGCCGCGGCGGGGAGCCTTCCGGCGGGGCCCCGGCATGCACCTCGAGGCCCGCAGGCCCCAGAAGATCCTGCCAGAGAAGAACGGCGGCCTCCCGGAGCCCGAGCCCTGGCGCAGGCAGCAGCCGTTCCAGCACCGGCCGGGCGGAAGAGGTCTCCGGCAGGGTGTCGAGCGCCGCTTCGAGCAGCCGGGATCGGCTTTCCGCATCGAAAACCCCGTCGGGGGGGCCGGGCAAGGCCACAGGATCGCCGCTCTCGTTGAGAAGCAGCAACCGGGTGGCTTCCGGCGCGGGCGGGCCTTCTTCGAGCACGAGATCCACCCGCGCCGACCGGCCTGCGGGGCCCGCGCGGCGGCGGGCCTCGGCGAGCGCCAGGAGCAGGCGGTTGAGGTGCTCGAGCGGGCCGCCCGCCAGGGCGGCCGGCAGGCCGACGCGGATCGGTTCCGGCGCCGCCGGCTTCACTTCTGGGGCGCCTTGGGGCCCACAGGGGCCAGGGCGGCGATCATTTCGTCCAGGGCGGCTTCTACGGCCTGCTCCCAGCCGTGCAGGTGGGCGAACTCCGGGCGCTCATGGGCCCAGAGGATCGAGCGACTGGCTGCAACCAGGGCACCGTGCCCATGGGAATCGAAGGCCGGCCCCAGCCCTTCGGCGGTTCCACCCTGGAAGCCGAATCCGGGCAGGAGCAGCGGCGCGCGCGGGAGAAGCGCCCGGAATGCGGCCAGTTCCCCGGGGCGGGTGGCGCCCACCACCGCCCCGACCGCCGACCAGCCCGAGGCGTCCACGAGGTCGCGGCCCCACTCCGTCACCGCCTGGGCGACGACCTGGGCCAGCGGAGGGTCGCCGTGGTCCTGGAAGGTGGCTGCACCCGGGTTGGAGGTGCGCACCAGGACGAAAAGGCCGGCCTCGTGGGCGCGGGCGGCCTCCAGGAAGGGCCGGAAGGCGTCTTCTCCCAGGTAGGGATTGACCGTGAGAGCGTCGGCCGGCGGGAAGGCTCCGGCCCGCCCGCCCCCCAGAAAAGCCTGGGCGTAGGCCTCTGCGGTGGAGCCGATGTCCCCGCGTTTGGCGTCGAGGATCACGAGCAGGCCCCGCTCGCGGGCATCCTCGATCGCCCGGGCCAGGGCCGCCCAGCCCTCCACCCCCAGGACCTCGAAGAATGCGGCCTGGATCTTGACCGCCGCCACGCGCGGCGCGAGGACGTCGAGCAAGGCGCCATGGTGATCCCGGATCGCGCGGGCGGTTTCGCCGGCGGAGGCCCCCTTGGCCCGCGAGAGGAACGGTTCGGGCAGGTGGCCGGGGCGCGGATCGAGGCCGACGATCGCGGGGGTGCCGCGGGCGTCCACCGCCTGCCACAGCCGCTGGGGGAAGCTCACAAGGTTTCCTCCGGGGAATCCGGGGCCGGTGCCGGGCCGGCCGCCTGAAGGACGGGAGGAATCGGGACGGGACCGAGCTGTTCGGACTGCGGCACGAGCACCCCGCCCGAGATCACGGTTCGCAGGGCCTCATCCACCGTGAGGTTGATGCGGATGAGGTCCTCCACCGGCACGAAGATCGTGTAGCCCGTCATGGGCATGGGCGAGGAGGGGATGAAGACCGAGACCAGCTTCTCCCGGGTGGCGGCCTCCAGAGAGCGCAGGGAACTCCCGGTCAGGAAGGCGAGCGAGTAGAGGCCCTTGCGGGGGTAGGGAAGGGCGACCACGGCCTCGAATTCCACCTTCTTCTCGCGGTTGAGAAGGAATTCGGTGATCTGTTTGATGTTGGGGTAGATCTGGGCGATCAGGGGCACCTTCAAGAGGCCCCGGTCGAAGGCCGCCAGCATCCGGCG
>CAZQAP010000111.1:0-10212 GCA_964591365.1 uncultured Planctomycetales bacterium | reverse complement strand
TCACGACCGGGGCCCCTGGATTTGTTCCCCTCGGAGGCCAGGTTCCGTAGGTGAAAAGGCGGCGTTCTTTATTGGAAGGTCGCAACGGTTCCCTCCAGGCGGTCGCGCAGGCCGTCCCCGACGAGGTTCAGGGCCAGGAGGGTTCCGGTGAGGGCCAGGGAGGGGAAGAGGAGCAACCACCAGCTCCCGACCAGAGGGTTGAGGGCCGCCAGGCCGTCCGCGGCGAGAAGGCCCCAGGAAACCGCGGGCGGCTCGACACCCAGGCCCAGGAAGGAGAGAAAGGCCTCCATCAGGACCACGCGCGGAATCGTGAGCGTGAGCATCACGAGCACGGTGGGGAGCATGTTGGGAAGGACGTGGCGGGAAAGAAGACGAGCGGGTCCGGCGCCCAGCGAGCGCGCCGCCTCGAGATAGGCGGTCCCGCGCAGCCGCAGGGCCTCCGCGCGCGCCACCCGCGCGGTGGGGATCCAGAAGAGCAGCCCGACCACGAAGAAGAAGACCTCAAGGCGCCCGATCCCCACCGCGGCCAGTTCGGCACGGTATTCGAGAAGCACGGATAAGAGGAACAGCACCACCACCACGAGCGGAAGCCCGTTGAGGAAGTCGGCCACGCGCATCATCAATCGGTCGATGCGGCCTCCGAAAAAGCCCGCCATCGCGCCGTAGGGGATGCCGACCAGAAGCGCCAGGAAGGTCCCGGCCAGACCCACCAGCAAGGAGATGCGCGCCCCGAAGAGGGTGCGCGCCAGGAGGTCGCGCCCCAGGCGGTCCGTCCCGAGCACCGGCGCCTGCGTCCAGGCCGGCGCCACGAGCGTGCGGTCGAGATGCACCGCGGCCGGATCGGCCAGCCCCAGGCGGGGCGCCAGCAGGGTCGCCAGCCCCAGAAGGACCAGGAAGGCGAGCCCGATCGTCGCGCCGCGTCCCAGGGCGTTCCTCATGCCGCCTCCAGGCGCGGATCGAGACGCTGAAGAAGAAGGTCGGCCGCCAGGGTGAGAAGGCCCAGAAGCGCGGTGTAGACCACGGTGAGTCCCAGGGCCAGGGTGTAATCGCGGTTGAGGGCCGCCTGCACGAAGTGGGTCCCCAGTCCGGGGAGCGCGAAGACCTGTTCGATGACCAGCGACCCGGTGAGAAGACCCGCCGCCGCCGGACCCAGGAAGGCCACCACTGGCACCAGGGTGCGCCGCAGGAGATGCCGGCGCACCAGCACGCCGGGCGGAAGACCCTGCGCGCGGGCCGTGCGCCAGGCGGGCGAGGCGAGCACTTCGAGCGCGGCGGTGCGGGTCAGGCGCGCGACCTGGGCCGCGAAGGGCGCCCCCAGGCTCAGCCATGGCAGAAGGAGATGATCGGGCCCTCCCAAACCCGCGGGCGGAAACCAGCCCAGGGCGAAGGAGAAGCCGAGGACCAGGAAGCCGGCCAGCACGAAGTTGGGCACCGCCAGGAAGAGGGTGCTCCCCAGCAGCACCCCGTGATCGGGCAGCCGCCCGCGCCGGAGCGCGCCCCAGAGCCCGGCGGGAATCCCGAAGAGGAGCGCCACGAGCAGCGCCCCGGCCCCGAGAAGCAGCGAGACCGGCAGCCCCTCCGCAAGGATGCGGTTCACGCCCACCCCGCGGTAGCGCAGCGAGGGGCCGAAGTCGCCCTGGATCAGCCCGGTCAGGCTGCGTAGGTATTGGCGCGGCAGCGATTCATCCAGGTGGTAGCGCGCTTCGAGCGCCGTGACGATCTCGGGCGGAAGATCCCGCTCCGCGTCGAACGGGCCGCCGCGGGCCGCCCGCACCAGCAGGAAGGCGGCCGCGTGCGCTGCCAGGATCGTGAGCAGGAGCGCCAGGAGACGCCGCGAAAGAACGGAGGCGAAGGGCAGGAGCGTTGCCTCCGTTCAGGGCTCCTCGGGACGCAGGCGCACCCGGCTCCAGTCGACCACCGAACGCAGGTTGCGGGTCAGCCCCTCCACCCGCTCTGAGACCAGTTCCAGGCTCCGGTAATGGAAGAGCGGAAGAAGCGGTGCGGCCTCCAGCAGATGCTCTTCGGCCCGGCGGAAAAGTTCCGCGCGGGCGGCCGGATCTTCCGAGGCCTCCGCCTCCCCCAACAGGCGGTCGTAGAGCGCGTCCTTCCAACCGGTGCGGTTGTTGCCGTCTTCGCTGCGGAAGATGTCGAGGAAGGTGGAGGGATCCTGGTAGTCCCCGATCCAGGAGGAGCGCGAAAGGTCGTAGTCCAGCCGCCGCTGCGAGTCGAGAAAGACCTTCCACTCCTGGTTCAGGAGCCGCGTGCGGATTCCCAGGTTGCGGCTCCACTGCTCCTGAAGGACCTCGGCCACTTCTCGGTGGGCCGCCGAGCTGTTGAAGAGCAGCTCGAGCGGGCGCAGGCCGTGGCCCTCGGGAAAGCCGGCCGCGGCCAGGAGCGCGCGGGCGGTCCGGGGGTCGAAACCGCCGGCATGGGGGGGCGCGTAGCCTTCGATCCAGGGCGGGGTGAAGGAGTCGGCCGGCGGCTGCCCGGCGCCCAGTGCGGCGGCCAGGGCCCGGCGGTCGACCGCCAGCACCAGCGCGCGCCGCACGCGCGGGTCATCGAGCGGCGGGCGGGTGACGTTGATGCGGTAGAAATAGGTCGCCAGGAAGGGGGCCGGGGCGAACTCCCGGGGGGGGGGCGGGTCGCCGCGCCGCCGGGCTTTCGACGCCCGGCGTTGTTCGCGCTCCAGGAGGCCCGCCACCGCCAGCGCCGGGACGTCGGGAAGATAGTCGGCCTCGCCGGTGAGGAAGAGGTTCAGGCCGGTGAGCGAGGAATCGACCGTCAGGAAGTCGATCCCCGGAAGCTTCACCGAACCTGCGTCCCAGTACTCGGGGTTGGGAACCACGCGCAGGCGGTCGCGCAGGCGGCGGCGCTCCAGGCGGAAGGGGCCGCTTCCTACCCAGCCGGCCGCCGAACCCGAAGGGACGGATGCCGAGGAGCCGGGGTTCCGCAGCGCGAGCGGCACTGGCGCCAGGGCGTGGTAGGCGCACATCTCCGCGAAGTAGGGCAACGGGCGGGTGAAACGCAAGCGCAGCCTGCGGCCCTCGAGCCGCAGGCCCGCGGGCGGCCGTGGCCAGGGGTTCCCAGGAGGGCAGGCTGCCGCCTGGGCCCGCCACGCGGGGGCGCCCTCGAGCGGTTCGAGCCAGCGCGAGTAGGGAGCCCCGGTACGCGGATCGAGCAGCCGCAGCCACGATTCCACGACGTCGTGCCCCGCAAGAGGGGTCCCGTCCGACCAGTGAAGGCCCTCCCGCAAAAGAAAAGTCCACTCGCGGCCCCCCTCCCGGACCTCCCACGACTCGGCCAGGGCCGGCCGCGGCTTAAGGGTGACGGGATCCAGGCGCGTCAAACCGCAGAAGAGGGCCTCCAGCACACGCCCCTCGGGAGCTCCGGTGGCGATCTGGGGGTCGAGCACCTGGACGTCGGCGCCGTTGGCCACGCACAACACGTCGCGCTCCGCCCGGCACCCGAGAAGGCCGGTGAGAAGCAGCCAACCCGCCATGCGTGCCGCCACGAGGTAGAGCTTACTCCGAGGGGGGCGAAGATCGCGCCCCCCTTTGCGCGTAGAATCCCGCCGTGGCGGCCAAGCCCCTTCTCCGCGTGCGGGATCTGACCCTGAGCCTCGCCACGCCCCGCGGGCCGATCCTCCTCGTGGACGGGGTCTCTTTCGAGATCGCCGCAGGGGAGACACTGGGGATCCTGGGGGAGTCGGGCTGCGGCAAGACCCTGACTGCCCTGGCCCTTCTGCGGCTCCTGCCGCCCGGCATCAAGATCGCCGCAGGCCGCGTGATCTTCGCCGGGACCGACCTCCTGCAGCTCGCCCCGAAGGCGATGCGCCGTTTCCGTGGCGGGGAGATCGCCATGGTCTTCCAGGAACCGATGACCGCCCTCAATCCGGTCCTGACGGTCGGTTCCCAGGTCGCGGAGGTCGTTGCGTTGCACCGCGGACTGGGGCGCGGGGGGGGCCGCGCGGAGGTCGTGCGCCTCTTCTCCGAGGTGGGGCTTCCCGATCCCGAGGGGATCGTCCGCCGCTACCCGCACCAATTGAGCGGGGGGATGTGCCAGCGGGTCATGATCGCCATGGCCCTGGCGGGGGAGCCCCGGCTTCTCGTGGCCGACGAGCCCACCACGGCCCTCGACGTCACGGTTCAGGCCCAGATCCTGGAAGTCCTGGCCCGCATCCAGCGGGAACGCGGGCTGGCGCTGCTCTTCGTCACCCACGATCTCGGGGTGGCTGCCGAAACCTGCGACCGGGTCACGGTCCTCTACGGCGGCCGGGTAGCCGAAACCGCCCCCACCAGGACCCTATTCGCCTCGGCCCGGCACCCCTACACCCGGGGGTTGCTCGAGGCCCTGCCGCGGCTCGACGCTCCGGGGCTGCCGCGGCCTCTCCCGGGCCGGGTTCCGCCCCCCGAAGACTTCCTGTCCGGCTGCCGGTTCCGGGACCGCTGTCCCGAGGCGGGAGAAGACTGCCGGGAGGTCCCCCCGCTGGAGCCGCTGGACCCCGGCCACGCCGTGGCCTGCTGGCGTGCGGCCGTGGCGGGCCGGAAGGAGGGCGCCTGACCCCCGTCCCCCTCCTCCGGCTGCGCAACCTCTCGGTCTTCCACCCAGGGGACCGCCGCCTGTTCGGTGCCGCGGAGCGTCGCCTGCGGGCGGTCGACCGGGTCGATCTCGACCTTTCTCCCGGCCAGGCTCTGGCCTTGGTGGGGGAGTCGGGCTGCGGCAAGACCTCGCTGGCCCGCGGACTGCTCGGACTTCTCGAGGACGTCACGGGGGAGGTCCTGCTCCATCCCCCGCCGGCGCGCCTGGAGGCCGATCCCGAACTGGCTGCGATCACCACCCGGCACGGGCGGGACGGCACGGTCGATCTGCTCCGTCTTCCCCCCCGCGCCCTGCGCCGCTTCCGGCGGCTGCTGGGACTGATCTTCCAGGATCCCGACTCCGCTCTGGACCCGCACCTGCGCGCCTGGCAGATCGTGGCGGAGCCCTTCGCCATCCACGGCCTGGCCCGCGGGGCGGAACTCCGCAGCCGGGCCGAAGCGCTGCTCGAAGGGGTGGGCATCCCCGCGGCCCTGGCCGGCCGGCGGCCCCGGGAGTTCAGCGGCGGCCAGAAACAGCGTCTCGGCATCGCCCGGGCCCTGGCCCTGGAACCTGCCCTGGTGGTCTGCGACGAGCCGCTTTCCTCCCTCGACGTGAGCGTGCAGGCCCAGATCCTGGAACTCCTGGAGAGGCTGCGCGTGGAACGGGAGGTCGCCTTCCTCTTCATCTCCCACGATCTGACCGTGGTGCGGCACCTGGCCGGGCGCACGGCGGTGATGTACGCCGGGCGCATCGTGGAGGAGGGCCTTACGGCCGGACTCTTCGAGGAACCGCGCCACCCCTACACCCGGGCCCTTCTCGCCGCGATTCCCTTGCCGGAACCGGACGGAGCAAGAAAGCGGATTCCGCTTTCCGGCGAGCCCCCCTCTCCCCGGGCCCTGCCGAAAGGCTGTCCGTTCCACCCGCGCTGTCCGGAGGTCCTCCCGCGCTGCGCGGAGGAGGTCCCCCTCCCTGTGCCGGGGCCCGGGGAAAGCCGTTCCGCGTGCTTCCTGGCCGGGGAAAGCTGACCTCGGCGGCGGGGCTGCGGCCCCTTTGCCGGGGGCGCTATCCTTTTCTCCGCATGCTGCGCGCAGTCTTCTTCGACATCGACGACACCCTGTTCTCGACCACCGAGTTCAGCCAGCATGCGCGCGAGAAGGCTGTCGAGGCGATGATCCGCAATGGCCTTCAAATCTCAAGGGAGGAGGCCTTGCGGGAGCTCCGCGGTGTGGTGGAGGAGTTCGGCTCGAACGACGACCGCCACTTCAACCGGCTGCTCGACCGCCTCCCCCGCGCCGCCACCGCGGAGGCCAACCGCACCCTGTTGGTCGTGGCCGGGGTCATGGCCTATCACGAGACCAAGTGGAAGGAACTCCACATCATTCCCGCGTCCCGGCGGCTGTTGGAGGATCTCGTCCGGACCGATTTGAAGCTTGGCATCATCACTTCGGGGCTGACCAACAAGCAGATGGAGAAGATCCTGCGGCTCGGCCTTCAAAAGGTGGTGCATCCAAAGCACATCTTCATCACCGACCAGCTCGGCATCGCCAAGTCCAATCCCAAGCTCTACCGGCTGGCTGCCCGCCGCACGGGAGTGAAGCCCGCCGAAGCGATGCACGTCGGGGATCACCCCCTGAACGATGTGCAGACGTCCAAGAGGGCGGGGTTCATTTCCACCTGGCACCACGGTTCCGGAAAGTACGCCTGGCTGAAGCCGGACACCCCGCCCGACCACATCATCAACAACGTGGAGGAACTGCGCGGCATCCTGACCGGGCAGTACTCCGTTCCCCTGGGGGCCTGAGTCTTCGCAGGCCCGCTTTACTGGGTCTCGAAACGCTTCATCAAGTCGCGGGCATCCGTGAGGTGGGCCCGCACCAGGATGATGACGTCCTGGTTCTCGTAGGCCTCGCCTTCGTCCTTGAAGAGCAGCGATAGGATCGGGATCTTCGCCAGCCAGGGAACCTCGGCGCGCTGCTGGATGTTGAGCAGCTTCTTGAGCCCGCCGATGACCACCGTTCCTCCGTCGGGAACCACCACCGTGGTGTTGGCGCTTGAAACCTGGAGTTCGGGGAGCTGGAGGGTGACCGGGGTCGTCAGACCCGCCAGGGAGGAAGTGAACTCCTGGATCGGACGCACGAGGGTAGCCACCGTCGGGCGCAGCTCCAGGGTGATGTACTTCCGGTCGTGGGAGATGGTCGGCCGGACGTCCAGGACGATCCCGTCATTGATCACCCCGACTTCCGGGTCGCCGATGATGGCCGCCTGGGCGACCTCTACGTTGAAATCCTGGATGTAGGTGACTTGGTTGAGGACCGTGATGAACCCGCGCTGGGTGTTCTGGACCGAAAGCGTGTGGGACATCAGTTCCTCGGCCCGGTTGCTCTTCTCCACCGCACGCAGGATGAACCCGTACTGGGTGTCGTCCAGAAAGACGAACTGCATGGTGAGGCCGCCCACGGAAGTGAGCCGGTCGCCGAAGGGCCCCAGGATGTTCTCGGTCCGCGCCCGGTAATCGGAATTGCCCTCGGTGAAGAACGCGCCCGCGGAAGGATTCGACTCCGCACCGGTGGGCAGTCCGGGGCCCTCGTTGTCCAGGCCCCGGGAGGCGTTGTCCTCCAGTCCGGAGTTCACGTCGTCCAGGGTGACCAGATCGGTTGCCGAGGGGAACCCGCCCAAGCCGCGGAAATCGACCCCCAGCTCTCTCAGGAAATCCTTCTGGATGGTCAGGAAGCGGGCCTCGATGGTGACCATCGAGGAGGTGTAGCGCCGCAGGTCCTCCAGGAAGGCGGCCACCCGGGCCTGGAGTTCGGGAGTCTGGGAGACGACCAGGAACCCGTTGCTGAATCGAATCGAGGCCCCTTCCGCTTCCCAGCTCGCCGGCGAGATGGTCTGGGTGATCAGGGTTTCGAGGTTGGCGGGATCCATGAGCGGCTTGGCTTCCGGGAGCACGCCCCCGAAGGCCGGCTCCTCCTCCTCGGTGCCGAAGCTCGCGGAATCCGGCAGACGGATTTCGGAAATCTTGGGGCCGCTGAAATCGGGGAGCTGCACGGTCAGATCCTGGACGTCGTGGGCCCGGAGGATCATGTTGCCCTGGGCCTTGCTCACGGTGGTGATGTAGACCACCCCGTTCCGGAAGGTGTAGGTGACCTCGGCGCCGGCTGAATCGGTGATCACCTTGAGGGCGTTTTCAACGGTGATCTGGTTGCCGAGATTGAGGTTGAATTCGATCCCCTCGGAATCCACGGCATCGACGGCAGCCGGGGTGACCACGAAGGGGATGTCCGTAAACGTGCGCAACTGGTCGACGACGGCTTCAAGAGAGGTCTCCCCGTCTACGCGCAGTCCGGGGATCTTCGCTTTGGCGACTTCCGCCCGCAGGCGGGCGTCTTCCGGAGACTCATCCTGTTGGATGCCGAGATCGCGGTAGATGCGCCTCTTCTTGGTGATGTCCGCCCAGAAGTCGGGATCCGGGGTTTGCAGGATTTCCGAAGAGGGGATCTTGGCTTCCTCGAGGTCCTCGAGCCAGCGCTTGAAGCGCTCCTTGCGCTCCAGGACGAACTTGTCGGAGATCCTCTCGTGACGGGCCCGGTAGGCCGTGTCCCGCAGCTCCACCGCCTTCTCATTGAGCGGATCCAGGCGCAGGATCTCTTCCGTCAGATTGACCGTGTCGTCGAACTTCTCGTTGTCGAAGGCCTCGATGGCGTCCTGCAGCATGATCTTCAAGCGCCGCCGGCGAGCCTTGCGCTGGGCGCTTTCTTCGCTCTGCAACTGTTCGAAGGTCTGCCGCATCTCCTGGTCCTTCCGGGCAGAGGCCGCCACGCCCAGCTCGTCCTGGGTCTGAAGCAGAGCCTGGTCGATGCGGGTGGGCAGATCCCCCCAATCGATCTTGTAGGGAGTGCTGGTCACGGTGGCCTTGGCGAGCCGCAGGGCGCCCTGGGCTTCTTCGAGATCTCCCTCCTGCAGCAGCCGGAATCCCCGTTCGGCCGTGGCCTGGGCCTCGGCGCGCAGGCGTTCGATGCGGGCTTGAAGACGCAGGCGTGCGTCCTGGCTGGACCCCGTGACGGCTCCGGCCGGCTTTCCCTGGGCCAGACGGACCTGCTCCAGAAGGGACAGGGCCTCCTGGTTCTGGGGCTGGAGATCGAGGGCGGCGCCCAGCTCGCTCTCGGCCTCGTCGAGACGTCCGTCGGCGAGGGCACTCCTGGCGCTCCGCACCCGCTCCTGGACCAGGAGCCGGACTTTCTGCTCCCGAAGGCTCTGGATCCTGCGGGCCTGCCCGACGATCCCCTGCTCTGCGCCGGATTGTCCGCTCTGGGACTGGGCCGCGGACCTGGAGGCGTCCTGGGAGCGGGAGGCCGGGGAATCGGTGGCCAGGGAGGAGGAGGGCTGATCCGCTTCTGGCGTGGAGCAGGCCAGGAAGAGCGCGAAAAGGGGAGCCACAACCCAGGCTGCCTTGAACGGGAGCTTCTTCATGGGGGTGATGCGGGCGGGGTGGGGGAACACGGGAAGGACCGGTCAGGGGGTTGCCGAAGGTCGAGGGGGGCCTTCCCACAACGGGGGGCCCGACTCTAACAAGCCCGCTTCCGTCGGGCCATGCGGGGGGAGGGCCCAAGGGAGCGGTCGGCCGGGGTGGAAAGGGGTTACTCTTCCTCCACCGCTCCGGCAAAAGACACTTGTTTGAATTCCAACGCGATGACGACATCGAGGATCTTGACGACGTCGGCGTAGATCACCTTCTTCAGGGGGCTGATGACGATGGGAGTCTCATCCTTGTCGAAGGTGGAGAGGTACTTGCTGACCTCTTCGGGAGTTTCGAAGGTCTGGGAACCGACCTGGAAGACCACTTTTCTTCCGTAGTACTTGTTCAGTCTTCCTTCGGGGTAGGAGGCCGTCCCGGTCTCGGGATCGGGGCGCAGGACCCCGGGATTGGCCACCCGGATGTCGATCTGGACGGTTTCGATTTCTTCCTGCTGGGTGTTGCGGGTTCCCTTGTCCTTGGGAAGCGAGGCGTCCAGCCGTCCCTCCAGGGTCCGGAACTTGAGGGTCACGATGAAGAAGATCAACAGCAGGAAGGTGACGTCGATCATCGGAGTCATCTCCGCCTCGATGGGTTCGAACTTCTGCTTCTTCTTGGCCATGGGAACGCTGATTCAGGCGGGGTCTACTTCTTGGGGGGCTCCGATGCGGCAAGCTGTACCTTCCAGATGCGGATTCCGTCCCGCGTGCAGACTTCCATGATGCGCTGGATGTACTTGAACGGGGTGTTCCGGTCGGCGCGGATCAGGATGGGATCGTCCGGCAGGTCCTCTCCCAGGTTCTCGTCCATCTTGGTCTTCATGTAAGGGACGAACTTGTTGGCCATGGTCTGGCCCAGGAACCAGTAGTTGTCCGGCCGGCCCCTGCGGATCGGATCGGCATGGCCCTGGGAGTCGAAGCCGGGGTAATAGAGCTTGTTCTTTCTCCAGATGACCGTGCCGTCATCCAGAACGTTCAGGATGGGCCTCCCGGGAGGCGGATCGTCGTGGCCGGCCTGGACCGCAATCGGGAGCTTCAATTCCTCCAGGTCCTTCTGCGTCAGGTCGTTGACGATGATGAAGAAGATGATCAGCAGGAAGACCATGTCGATCATCGGGGTCA
>CAZQAP010000110.1:0-10213 GCA_964591365.1 uncultured Planctomycetales bacterium | reverse complement strand
CGGTCCCCTGTTGACCTTCCCTCCGGTTTTTCCACCCCGTGCCATCCCTGCTCGGCCTCTTGGGCGTTCTCCTGCCCTGGAATCCCCGGGGGGCGGGGCCTCTGGTCCCGGTTTTCCTGTTCTCGGGCCCGCCAACCGGCCGATAAATGGCAGTTCGAGGCCTGGGACGAGCCGGGCCAAGGGGGCCGCGGTTTCGGGGAATCAACAAATGCCTGGACAAGCCGTAAAAATCGGGGAAGTCTCCCGGCTTTCCGTCCCAACCTCGTCCCTCGACTCCCTCCGCCGACGCTGAACCAACCCATGGGCGCCCTCTGGATCACCCTTCTGCTTGCTTTCTGGTCCCCTTTCCAGGATCCCGGCCGGGAAAACGCGGACGATCAGTACCACTTCGTCGTGGGACTGTTCGAGAAGGGGCTCTACGACCTGGCGGCCAAGGAGTCGCGCGCCTTCCTGCAGAAGTGGCCCGACCATCCCAACGCGGACCTTGCCCGCTACCGCCTGGCGGCCTCGCTCTTCGAGCTGGGCAAGACCGACGAAGCAGCCCCCGAATTCCGCAAGCTCACAACCCTGCCCCGGTTCGAGTTCGCGGCCGAATCTTCGCTCCGGCTTGCGCAGTGCGAACTCGCCGGCGGCAACCCGGCCCAGGCGGTCCGCCCGCTCGAACACGTCCTCGAGCTCGACAAGGATTATCTCAAGGGGCCTGCAACCTTCCTTCTCGGAGAGGCCAGTTTCCGCGGGGGAGATTTCGAAAAGGCCGAGACCTTCTACCGCAAAGCGCTGGAGATGGAGGGCGGCCAGGAATTCGCCCGCGAAGCCTCCTACGGGCTGGCATGGTGCTCCTACCGGCTCAAGAAGTACGACGAGGCCGTCAGCCGGATCCAGGCCTTCCTGAAAAAGTTCCCCGGCGACGCCTTCGAGAAGGAAATGGATTTCCTGATGGGCGAGTCCTACTCATCCGCCGGCAAGTACGCCGAGGCCTTGAAAGCCTATGCTGCCGTGGATCAGGGACCCTTCGCGGACGCTGCCCTGCGCGGGACCGGATTCGCCAGGGTCCAGCTCGGCGACCCCAAAGGCGCAGCCGAGGCCTTCGGGGAACTGCTCAAGCGTTTTCCTGCCAGCCGCTTCGCCTATGAAGCCGCGCTTCACCGCGGGGTCCAGCTTCTGCGGGCCGGAGATCCCAAAGCCGCCCGCAAGGCCTTCGATCATCCCGCCGCCGGGGACGGCGCCGAAATCTCCTACTGGCGCGCGCGCGCGGCCGACAAGGCCGGCGATCCCAAGGCCGCCCTGGGCCATCTCGGCAAGGCCCTGGGCGCAAAACCCGACAAGGAACTTCTGACGCGCATCCAGACCGAACTGGGAGACGTCTTCTACGAGACCGGCGACCTCGACAAGGCCGTGGCCGCCTACCGAAAGGCCGGGACCGACTACGCTTTCCAGGCTGCCGCCGTAGCCAGTCTCAACGAGGGGCATTCCGAGCAGGCCGTCCAGCTTGCCTCCGAGTTCCTGAAGAAGTTCCCCAAGAGCAGCTATCACGCCCGCGTGCTGCTCACCCTCGGAGAGGGCCGGCTTGCTTTGAAGCAGTACGATCCCGCCGAAAAAACATTTTCTTTCGTGGCGGAAGACCCGAAGGAAGACCCCGGCCTGCGTGTGCGGGCCGTCTCCCGGATCGGGTGGTGCCGTTTCCTGAAGGGCGATTCCGCGGGTGCCGCGGAAGTCTTTCAGGGTCTTTCCATGGACCACCCCGACGCCGAGGAGGCCGAGGAAGCCGGTTACATGGCCGGGCGCGCCTGGGTGAAGGCCGGCCAGCCGGATGCCGCCAAGGCCGCCTGGCTCGCCTATCTTCAAGCTCACCCCGAAGGCCGGCACAGCGACGCCGTCCTTCTCGGGCTGGCCGGGCTTCTCGACGGGGATGCCCGCGTGGCGCGCCTGAAGGAGCTGCTGGAAAAACATCCCCAGAGCGGGCTGGTCATCCAGGCCCTGTTCGATCTCGGTGAGCAGCTATCCGCCGACGGCAATCCGGAGGAGGCCGCCCTCCAGTACCAGCAGGTGATCCAACGGGCTCCCAAGAGCGAACTCGCCCTGCGGGCCCACTACAGCCTGGCCTGGATCCTCTATCAGAAGGAGCAGTACGACCCCGCTGTCGCGCACCTGGCCATGGTGGCCAACCACCCCAAGACTCCGCCCGATCTGCGCATGGCGACCTGGGAGCTTCTCGTCTGGGCGGAGCGCAAGCGCGGCAACCCCGACGGTGCGGTCGATGCCTACCGGGAATACGCCCAGGGGGACGCCAGCCCGGAACAGAGGGTGGAAGCGGCCAAGATTGCCGCCGTAGCCCTCAAGGATGCCGGCAGGATCGAGGAGGCGGATGCGCTGCTGGACGAAGCCGCGGCCGGGACCGGGGGGGGCGCCCTGACCGCGGACCTCCAGGTGGAACGGGTCTACCTGGCTCTCGACCAGGATCACGTGGATCGTGCCGAGGAGCTGGCCCGCACCGCCCTGGCGATCGCGCCGAAAAGCCCCGCCGCGGCCGAAGCCCTTTTCTTCGTCGGCGAGGCCCTTTTCGATCTCGGCGAGAACGAAAAGGCCGCCGCGATCTACGAGCTTGCCGCCGGCGTCCCGGAAAGCAAGGTCGCCGACCGCTCCTGGTACAAGCGCGGTTTCGCGCTTCTGCGGGCCGGCAAGAAGGTGGAAGCCGCCGGGGCCTTCGGACAGGTCGTGGACCATTTCCCCAAGAGCGAGCTTTACGGGGAATGCCTTTTTCTGCGCGGAGAGGCTTTCTTCCAGGCGGGGCGCTTCGAAGAAGCGGTCGTGGATCTCGCCCGCCTGCGCACCGAACTTCCCAAGCACGAATTGATCCCCAAGGACCTCTTCCGTCTGGGGATCGCCCTCTGCCGTCTGGAGCGTTGGGAAGAGGCCGACGAGGTCCTCTCCGACCTCTCCAAGCGCTTCCCCGATTTCGAAAACGGGGTCGAGGGGGAACTTTGGCGCGGACGGGCCCTGGCTGCCCTTGGCCGGCCGCGCGGCGCCCGTCAGGCCTTCGACGCCGTACTGGAGAAAGACAACGGCGTGCTCGCCGCCCGGGCACATCTCGAGGTCGGCAAGCTCGATTTCGAGGCCGGCAACCTGGACGAAGCTCTTTCGGAGTTCCTCAAGGTGGCCGTCCTCTACTCCAACGAGGCCGAAGTCTCCGAAGCGCTCTACCGCGCCGGTGGGTGCCTCGAAAAGATGGGCGATTCCGAGCGGGCTGTGGCCCAGTACCAGGAAGTCCTCCAGAAGTACCCGAAAACCGAATACGCCGCTCCCTCCCGCGAGCGGTTGAAACAGCTCGGCGCCCTTTGAGCGCCCCAAGGAGAACCTGATCGATGCTTCAAGCTGCAACGGATGCCGGAACCCAGGCGACAACCGCCGGTCTGGATTCCCTTCTCGACATGATCCTTCACGGCGGCCCGGTCATGATTCCGATCGGGCTGTGCTCCATCGTCTCCCTGGCCTACATCGTGGAGCGTTCCATCCGCCTTCAGAAAGGGCGGCTTGGTTCCATGCGCATGGGCGAGGAGGTTCTCGTGGCCGTGCAGGACGGCGGTCCCCGGAAAGGACTCGATTTCTGCCTCCAGAATGACACCCCCCTGACGCGGATCCTGGCCGCCGGTCTGAAGATGGCCGGCCGCCCCTTCCTGGAAGTCGAGAAGTCCGTGGAGGACGCCGGCATGCGCGAGGTGAAGCGGCTTTCCGCCAACCTGCGCCCGCTCGTCGTGGTGGCCGCCATCGCGCCGCTCCTGGGGCTGCTCGGCACCGTCTGGGGCATGATCGAGGCCTTCTCCAACATCGCCGTCAAGGAAGGCCTCGGCAAGCCCGAGCTGCTCGCTTCGGGAATCTCCCAGGCCCTGATCACCACGGCCACCGGCCTTTCGATCGCCATTCCGACCCAGGCCGCCTACTTCTTCTTCAAGAGCCGCATCGACCGTTTCGTGCACCGCGTCGAGGACTTCTACATGGCCATGAACGAGAGCCTCGCCAACCGGAGGGCCGCCGCATGAGGATCGTCGAGGAGACCCAGGGCGACGAGGTCACGCCCGACCTCACGCCGATGATCGACGTGGTCTTCCTGCTCCTGATCTTCTTCATGCTGGCCACCACCTTCCTGGATCCGGAAAAGGAGATCACCATCGAACTTCCGGAAGCCCAGTCGGGGGTCGCCGAACAGAAGGAGCCCCACGAGCTGATCATCAACGTGATGCGCGACGGGAGCATCATCCTTTCCGGCCAGAAGGTCGAGGAGGACGATCTCCTGCGGACCCTCAAGCTGGCCGCAAACAAGGATCCCGAGACCCAGATCACCATCCGCGGGGACCGCATGACCCGCCACGAGTGGATCGTGCGCGTCATGGACGCCTGCGGGCAGGCCGGCCTGACCAATCTCGCCGTAGGCACCCTGGAGGGGACCTAGCCGCCGGCCAGCCCCCCCGGGAACCGTGCCTCACCTGGGAAAAAACCTGGTCATCGTCCTGGCGCTGCTTGCGGCCGGGTTCTTCGCCGCATGGCTGCGTTTCCGCCCGCACCTTGGCACGCAGATGAGCTACACCGACGGCGAGCGGACTTGGTCCTCGCTCGACTCCAAGGACATCCGCTTCGCCGTCTGGGACACCCCCAAGCCGCTGCCCGCCTGGGTCAACACCCGCGAAAAGGAATCGCGGCCGGCCATCTCCCCCGACGGGAGGTTCCTGGTTTTCGCAGTGGGGGAGCCGGGCCTCAACGCGGAACTCTTCCTGGCGGAGATCGTGGACGGCGAGCCGGTCCAGCCGCGGCCGATCCGCGCGCTCGACACCGCCTACGACGAACTGGCGCCCGCGTTCTCCAACGACGCGCTCTACTTCGCATCCAACCGCCCCGGCGGCGCCGGCGGCCTCGATCTCTACCGCGCCCCGTACGAAGAAGGAGGTTTCGGACCCCCGGAACGGCTGGGCCCGGGCATCAACACCAAGGCCCACGAAACCGATCCGGCTCTCATCCCGGGGACGCGCAGCCTGGTCTTCGCCTCCAACCGCGTGCGCGGCATCCGCCACGACTTCGACCTCTACCAGGCCGACCTCCAGACGGATGCCGCCGGCCAGGACCGTTTCGTGGTCAAGCCCTTCGCGGCCGTCAACACCCCCTTCGAAGAGCGCGACCCGGCCTTCACTGCGGACGGACGCACGATGTTCTTCTCCACCGACCGGGGCGGGGTGAACGGAGATTTCGATCTCTACCGCACCGTCCGGGAGCGCGGTGCCTGGCTTGCGGCCCAGGTCCTGCGCGGCGTGAACACCGCCGCCTCGGAACGCGGGCCGCTCCCCTCGGCGGACGGATTCAGCCTCTTTTTCTCCTCGGGCAACGCCGGCGCTTCCGACCTCTACCGTGCCCGCTCCCTCGAGCTGTTCCCCATTCCCGGCAAGCCGGTCGGCTGGCTCGACCTGGCCGTCCTGGCGATGCTGCTGCTTCTCGCGCTTCTCGCCTGGCTGGCCAAGCGCTGGGAGCAGCTCGAGATCATCTACAAGTGCTTCCTGATCTCCGTTCTGCTCCACCTGCTGCTTCTCTGGTGGTTCCGCGAGGTCTACCCCGAAGGCGGCGAGATGCCGGTGAACCAGGGGCGCGGGCGGGTCTTCCAGGTCAGCCTGGCGGTCTCCAATTCTTCGGCCTCTTCCGGCGGGCTCAAGGCGCGCAACGGCCAGCTCCCCGCCACCCGGCAGAGCAGCCCCGAAGCGGAGACGCCCAGCCTGGCCCAGCTCGGCGCGCCGGAACTCCCCGATGCCGCGGCCCCCTCCCGCGGCGTGGAACGGGCAGCCGAAGTGGTCCCCGAAACGGAACCCTCCGCCTCCCGGGCCGCCTCTGCCGCTCCTTCGCAGACCACCACCTCCGCGGCGGCCCAGGTGGCGGTCCAGGGTCCTCAGGAGAACATCGCCCGCAAGGCGGGGGCCGCCCCCCGGATGGTGGTTTCCGCGCGCAGCAATCTCCCCCACGTCCGCTCCCAGGGGGGCGGGGGGGGGGCTCCCAGCCGCTCCGCGTCGTCGACCGAGTCCTTCTCGGGAACCGATCTTCCCTCCCGCAACCCGCTCATCGTGGGAGGCGGTGCGCCGGCCGCACAGGCCAAGGCCGGCCCGGCCCGCGTCACCCCCTCTCGTTTCGGAAAGGAGGCGCCCTCCTCCAGTTCCGTCGCGGTCGAAGGCCCTTCGGAGAGCCTGGCTCCCCGCAAGGGGAGCGCCCCCGGGATGGCCCTGGAAGCCCAGGGCTCGCCGGCTCCCAGCCACCGGGTTGCCGACAACCCCGCGCGCGCCACCGGTTTCGCGAGCGGCCTGCCCTCCGTGGCCGCTCCTCCCGCCCGGCCCCTGGGGACCGGCGGCTCGAGTTCGAACCCGGAGGAGGAATCCTCCATCGCGGCCGCAGCTCTTCAGCCGATGAAACCCACGGGTGCAGGAACTCCCTCCGTGGCGCTCAACGACCAGCCGGCCCTCCCCGCTCCCCGCAAGGGAGGCAAGGCTCCCGTCGCGGACGGGACTTCCCTGCTGGAGCCGGGACCTTCTTCCTCCCGTCCTTCGGAAGAAGCCCGGGAACGCGGGCCCGCCCGTCTCGGCCCTTCTGCCGGCAAGCCTCCTTCGCTGGGGACCGAGACCGGCGGCCCCCCCCGGCGCGGCCTGGCCGTGGCGCGAGAGGACGCTGAAGGCGGGGTGCCCGCCCCCTCCTCGGCCGGCGTTCCCGAGCCCGCCCTGGAAACGGGACCGCTCCCCTCGGTCGCTCTCAAGGGCCCCACCGAGGAGCCCGCCCCCTCGCGGTCTGCGGGCACGCAGCCGGCCGGGGAAGGAGAACATGCCCTCGCCCTCGCCCCGCGCGGAGATCTGCGGCCTTCGCCCTCGATCCAACCGGGCGGCGGGCCGCGGCGCTGGACGCGGCCGGGCGCGGAGGGGGCCCAGGAACCGGAGCCGGGCTTCCGGGCGCTTGCGCGCGGTGCTTCCCAGGAACCGGTGCCGGTCATCCAGGAACCGAGCAAGTTCGATCGCACGCCCTACCGAAACCGTTTCGGCAAGGAAAAAGAACAGGCCCTGCGGCTGCACGGCGGGGGGGCGGAGACGGAACGCGCGGTCACTGCCGGCCTGGTCTATCTGGCAGGGCTTCAGACCCGCCAGGGGAACTGGGGCGACACCAACGATTTCGACGAGAAATACGGCCACGTGCTGGTCGGCAAGACCGCCCTTTGCCTTCTGGCCTTCCTGGGCGCCGGCCACACCCCCGATTCCGGAACCAAGTATTCGAACGTGACCCGCCGGGCGGTCAATTTCCTGCTCGCCGTCCAGGACAAGGACACCGGCCACTTCGGCTACACCGCCGCCTACAGCCATGCCACCGCGACCTATGCCCTGGCGGAGTGCTATGCCCTCACCAAGGATCCCGGGCTTCGGCAGCCCCTCCAGCGGGCCGTGGACGAAATCCTCCGCAATCAGCAGCATTCGGAGGACCCCCGCTTCGACGGAGGCTGGAGCTACTACTACCCGGACGGACGGATCTACGACCAATGGCCGCGGGTCTCGGTCAGTTCCTGGCAGGTGATGGCGCTCGAGTCGGCCCGGCTGGGGGGGCTGCGGGTGCCTTTGAAGGCTTTCGAGGACGCCCGCAGGTTCCTGCTCAAATCGATCGACCAGCAGCACGGCTGGTTCCGTTACAACCACGATCCGGAACGCCTCAGTTCGGCCTATCCCACTCTGCCCGCCTCCACGCCCGCGGGGCTCTTCGCCCTCTCCCTGGTGGGGGAGGACCTGGATTCGGATCAGTGGAAGAGAGAGCGCGATTTCATCCTGGCCCGGGCCCCGCGCCGTTACCGCTTCTCGGGGGACGACGACTTCGTCTTCCGCGCCAGCGGCAACCTCTATTTCTGGTACTACTCCACCCTGGCCATGTTCCGGGCCGGCGGAGATGGCTGGGAGCGCTGGAACGAGCAGATGAAGCGCACCCTGCTCCCCTCCCAGGACGGGAACGGGTCCTGGAAGCCGATCTCCATCTATTCCCGCTATGCCGGGGACGACAACGAGGACCGCAGCTACTCCACCGCCATGTGCGTGCTGACGCTGGAGATCTACTACCGCTACTTCACCCCGCTCCTCAAGGTGGACTGATTCCCGGGTCCCTCCCTTGGCCTTCTTCCCGGGGAATTGAATAACAAACCAGGCGGAACTCCGACTTTTCTTCCATGAAAACCGCCCTCTCCCTCGGCTTCGTGCTCGCCGGCACGGCCCTGGCCGCTGCTCCCGCCCCGCAGGACCCGGCCACCCAGGCCCCCCCGGCCGCGGAGGCCTCCCAACCGGCCCCGGTCTGCGTTCTCATGCCCGAGGGGGGCCCCCCCGAAGGCGCCCTGCCCGGCCCGGTCGCCGGGAAGATCGTTTTCGAGGGAGACCGCCCCGAGATGAAACCCCTGGCGATCTCCGCGGAAAAAGCGGAGGGGTGCGTGGCGGACGGCGGCGCGGTGGATGCGGTGGACCGCAGCCTCCTGATCGGCAAGGAGGGCGGCGTGCGCTACGTCGTGGCGACCCTTGAGGGCGGTGACGAGAAGCTGGCCGTGCCGGAGGATCCGATCGAGCTGGACCAGATCCAGTGCCACTACGAACCGCACGTGGTCCTGGTTCCCGCCGGCGCCAAGGTGGTCTTCAAGAACTCCGACAGCCTTTCGCACAACGTGCACACCTACGGGTTCAAGAACAAGGGCTTCAACAAGCTGATCGCGGGGGGAGACTCCGTGGAACAGGTGGTTTCCAAGACGGAGTCCATCAAGGTCAAGTGCGACATCCATCCCTGGATGAGCAGCTGGATCTTCGTCACTTCCCACGTCCACACCGCGGTGACCGGTCCGGACGGATCGTTCCACTTCGACGGCGTGAAGCCGGGCGAATACACGCTCAAGCTCTGGCACGAGAAGCTCTCCAAGGCCGCCTACAAGGTGACCATCAAGGAGGACGGCACCATGGAACCTTCCGAATTCAAGATGAAGGCCAAGGTGCACCGGACCCACAGCCGGAGCTGAACCGGAGGCCGCTTTGCCGGGCGTTTCCCGCGGGCTTGCGGCCGTGATCCTGGCCGTTTTTTCCTCGGTCCTGGCCGCGGCGCCCTGTTTCCCCGCCTGCCAGCAGGGGATCCTGGCCGGGGAAGGGCCGTCTCCGGCGCTGGGCGTTCCGCCGGTTCCGGTGCCGGCGGACAACCCCATGTCTTCGGCGAAGGTCGAGCTGGGCAGGTTCCTCTTCTTCGACGGGCGCCTCTCGCGCGACGGCACGGTCTCCTGCGCCACCTGCCACAAGCCGGAGCTGGCCTTTACGGACAGCCGGCCGGTGGCGGTTGGCGTCGGCGGCCGGAAGGGGGTGCGCAACACGCCCACGGTCCTCAACACCGCCTACAACCTTTCCCAGTTCTGGGACGGACGGGCGCCCACCCTGGAGGCCCAGGCGCTCCAGCCGATCGCCAATCCGCTCGAGATGGGCTTCACCCTGGAGGAGGCCGTGGCGCGCCTGCAGGGGATCGCGGGGTACCGGCGGCGTTTCCGCGTGGTCTTCGGCACGGACGTCACGGCGGAGGGGATCGGCAAGGCCATCGCCGCCTTCGAGCGCACGCTGGTCAGCGGGGATTCCCCCTGGGACCGCCACAACCTGGGAGACGTGGAGGCCCTCTCTCCCGCGGCGAAGCGCGGGATCGTCGTCTTCCGCACCAAGGGGCGCTGCGTCCTCTGCCACGTCGGGCCGACCTTCACCGACAACGACTTCCACAACCTGGGCGCCGGCGTGGAACAGGGCAACCAGGATCCCGGACGGTTCAAGATCACCGGGGAGCCCGCCCGGCAGCGGGCCTTCAAGACTCCGTCCCTGCGCAACGTCGCCGAGACGGCCCCCTACATGCACGATGGATCCATCGAGACCCTGGCGGAGGTGGTCGATTTCTACGACAAGGGCGGCTTCGACAATCCCGGCAAGGATCCGCGCATGTTTCCCCGCAACCTGACCGACGAGGAGAAGGCCGACCTGACGGCCTTCCTGGAAAGCCTCTCCGGCGAATATCCGCGCATCCAGCCTCCGGAACTCCCGCAATAGCCCCACTGCCGGGGAGGCCCTGGGAGACGAGGATCTCCGAAGAAAGAAGAAGAAGAATCAAACCGCGGAGACGCGGAGACGCGGAGAAGAAGAAGAAAAAGACAGGAAGAAGACGG
>CAZQAP010000109.1:0-10215 GCA_964591365.1 uncultured Planctomycetales bacterium | reverse complement strand
AGGAAGGCCCAGCGGTCGGCGGCCTCGGCGATGATCTTGCCGACCGGCTTGCCGGCCCCGTGGCCGGCGCGGGTTTCGATGCGGATCAGGACCGGAGCCGGGGCGCCCTGCGCCTTCTGCAGCGCGGCGGCGAACTTGAAGGAGTGCGCCGGGACCACCCGGTCGTCGTGGTCGGCGGTGGTGATCAGGGTGGGGGGGTAGGGCACCCCCGGATGGATGTTGTGGTAGGGCGAGTAGGAGCGCAGAACCTGGAACTGCTCCGGATCGTCCGAGGTCCCGTAGTCGGAGGCCCAGGCCCAGCCGATGGTGAACCTGTGGAAGCGCAGCATGTCGAGAACCCCCACGGCGGGGAGCGCCGCGCCGTAGAGATCGGGGCGCTGGGTCAGGCAGGCGCCCACCAGCAGCCCGCCGTTGCTCCCCCCGCCGATGGCCAGCTTCTCCCGGCGCGTGTACTTGTTGGCGATCAGCCACTCGGCCGCGGCGATGAAGTCGTCGAAGACGTTCTGCTTGTGGAGCACCGAGCCGGCCTTGTGCCACTCCTCCCCGAACTCGCCGCCTCCGCGCAGGTTCGGCATGGCGTAGATCCCGCCCATTTCGAGCCAGACCAGGTTCGAGGCCCGGAAGCTGGGGGTCAGGGAGATGTTGAAGCCCCCGTAGCCGTAGAGGTAGACGGGATTGTTTCCATCGCGCACGAGCCCGCGGCGGTGGACCAGGAACATGGGCACCTGGGTGCCGTCCTTGCTCGGATACCAGACCTGCTCGACCTCGTAGTCCCCGGGCCGGAAATCGACCTTGGGCCGGCGGAAGACCGTGCTCTTGCCGGATTCGAGGTCGATCGAGTAGATCGTGGTCGGATAGGTGAAGGAGGTGAAGCTGTAGTACGCGACCGGCTCGTCCGGCCGGCCGGAGAAGGCCCCGGCCGTCCCCAGGGCCGGAAGATCCACCGCGAAGCGCCGTTTTCCCTGGAGGTCGAAGACCTCCACCGAACTGGCCGCGTTGTGGAGATAGCGCGCGACCAGGGAGTGGTCGAGGAAGCTCACCGACTGCAGCGCGTCCTTCCGCTCGGGGAGGATCTCGCGCCAGGCGGCCGGCTCGGGGTGCTGCACGTCGAACGCGATCACCCGCCCCCGCGGTGCGTCCTTGTCGGTGCGGAAGAACCAGGTGGTCCCCTCGTTGCCGATGAAGTCGTAGGCGGCGTCGAAGGCGGTCAGAAGAGGCTGGATGGAGCCGCCCTCCTGCAGGTCCCGGTACCAGATCCGCGCGCGCGGATCGGTCCCCTGCCAGCCGGCGATCAACAGCCAGCGGCCGTCCTCGGTGACCCGGGCGTTGAAACCCCAGTCGGGGTGGTCCGGCCGCTCGTAGATCAACTCGTCGCGGGCCTGGTCCGTTCCCAGACGGTGGTAGAAGAGCTTGTTGTTCATGTTTGCGGCCTTGCGGCTCTGGTTCTCGGGGGGTTCGGGATAGCGGGAGTAGAAGAACCCCTTTCCGTCGCGGGTCCAGGCGGCTCCCGTGAACTTGGTCCACTTCAAGTGGTCGCTGGTGTCCTCGCCGGTATCCACGTTGCGCACGAACCAGTCGCTCCAGTCCGAACCGGCGGCGGCCAGGGAGTAGGCCATCCAGTGCCCGTCCTCGCTGAAGGAGGTCCCCGCCAGCGCCACGGTGCCGTCCTCGGACAGCTTGTTGGGGTCGAGAAGGACGTGCGGCTCCGCGCCGGGGGCGTCCTGGACGAAGAGCACGGCCTGGTTCTGGAGCCCGTCGTTGCGGCGGAAGAAGAGCCGCCCGCGGCGTTTCACGGGCGTCTGGACGCGCTCGTAGTTCCAGAGCCGGGTCAGGCGCGCGGCGAGGGCTTTGCGTTCCGGGATGGTGTCCAGGAAGGAGAAGGTGACCTTGTTTTCCGCCTGGACCCAGGCGCGGGTCTGGGGCGAATCGAGATCCTCCAGCCAGCGGTAGGGATCCGCCACGACGACTCCGTGGTAGTCGTCGAACTGGGCGACGGTGGGGGTGTCGGGGTAGGCCTGGCGGCCCTGTCCGTGATGGCCGGGGGGGATGGCGCAGGCGGATAACAGGAACAGGGCGGCCGGCAGGGCCGTGAAGCGGAGGAAGCGTTTCGACATGGCCTTCGCATCATAGGGGGAGCCGAAGACGGGACGGACGGCCCCGGGAAACGAACGGCTTCGCTACCTTGGTGGGATGGGCCGTGGCTGCGAACCGCTCGTCTTCCTCGCCTGGCTCCTGCCCGGCCTGCTCTTCTCCTGCCGCATGCCGCCCTCAACCGTTCCGCAACCTCCCCGCACCGTCCCCGAAAAGACCGGCTACACGCGCACCAGCTCGCATGCCGAGGTGCTCGCCTTCCTGGATTCCCTCGAGGCGGCCGGGGACAGGCGCCTCTTCCGCACGCGCTTCGGCGTCACCCCCGAAGGCCGCGAACTTCCTCTGGTGGTCGTTGCCGACCCGCCGGTCCGCTCGCCCGAAGAGGCGCGGGCCTCGGGGAAGCCGCGCGTGCTCGTCATGGCGAACATCCACGCCGGGGAGGTCGAGGGGAAGGAGGCCTGTCTGGAGCTTCTCCGTTCCATCGTCTGGCCGGGGGAGGAGGGGCCGCCGTATCCGCTCGGCAAGGTGGTCCTGCTCGTGGCGCCGATCTACAACGCCGACGGCAACGACCACCTCGGGCCCAAGCACCGGCCCGGGCAGAACGGCCCCTTCCTCGTCGGCGTGCGCACCACCTCCAAAGGGCTCGATCTGAATCGCGACTATCTGAAGCTCGAGAACCAGGAGGCGCGGGACCTCGTGAAACTCTTCGGGGCGTGGGACCCCCACGTGGTGGTGGACCTCCACACCACCAATGGAAGCGCGCACGGCTACGAACTGACCTATGCGCCGCCGCTGAACCCTTCCGTGGATCCGCGCCTGCTCGACCGGCTCGAAAACGACTGGCTGCCGCTTCTGCGGCGCCGCATGCGCGAACGGCACGGCTTCGAGACCTTCGACTACGGGAACTTCGTGGATGAAGAGGGCCGCTTCCAGGACCAGCAGGGCCGCGTTCCCGGCTGGCGCACCTTCGACCACCGGCCCCGCTTCGGCAACAACTACGAAGGCCTGCGCAACCGCCTCGGCATCCTGAGCGAGGCCTACGCCTACGCGGACTTTCCCACCCGCATCGCCGCCACGCGCGCTTTCGTGACCGAGATCCTGCGGCTCGCCGCGGAGCGTGGACCGGCGATCCCCGAGTTCTGCGCGAGCCTCGACCGGGAGACCGCCGTGGAGGGAGCGCGCGGAGACCTGGTGCAGGCCACCGCCGCCGAGATGGTGGCCCGCGGTCCCGCGGAGCCGGTTCTCCAGCGGGACGTTGTCCCACGCATCGACGCCGATAGCGGGACGAGCTACCGGGTGGCCGCGGGGCCCCGGCGCACGCTCGAGCTGCCCTGCTTCGTCGATTTCCGCGCCACGCGCACCCGCAACGCGCCGCGCGCCTATCTCCTCCCCCCGGAAGGAGCCCCGTTCGCCCGCCAGGCCCGCCTGCACGGTCTGGAGGTGCACGAGCTGGATCGCCCTCTCACCGCCCGGGTCGAAGTCCACCGCGTGGAACAGGCCGAACAGGCCCCGCGGCCCTTCCAGGGACACCGGCTCTGGAAGGTGGAGTGGAAGGTCGCCCGCGAGGAGAGGACCTTCCCGGCAGGCTCCTTCGAGATCCCGGTGGGCCAGGCTCTCGGGCGCGTCGCCTTCCAGCTCCTCGACCCCGAGGCCGATGACGGGCTGGTCGTGTGGGGATTCCTGGACACCTGGCTCGAAAAAGGTCCCGGAACCGAAGTCCCCGTTTACGGAAAGGAATGAATCCCATGATCCCCCTCCTGATCTCCCTCCTGTTCCTTGCGCCCGCCGGAATTCCCGGCGAGAAGGCCGACCTCCTCTTTCTGCATGGCCGGGTGCACACCCTGGAGATCGCCCGCCCTCTTGCCCAGGCCCTGGCCGTGAAGGGCGATCGGATCCTGTTCGTGGGCAGCGACGCGGAAGCCCTGGTCCTGAAGGGGGAGAAGACGCGCGTGATCGACCTCGACGGCCGTTCGTTGTATCCCGGATTCACCGATGCGCACGGGCACCTGGCCGGTCTGGGGCATGCGCTGCTCACCGTGGATCTGGTCGGGACGCGCTCCTACCGGGAGGTCGTGGAGCGGGTGGCCCGGCGCGCCGCGGATCGCAAGCCGGGCGAATGGATCCAGGGCCGCGGCTGGGACCAGAACGACTGGGCCGAGACCGGATTCCCCGACCATCGTCTCTTGAGCGCGGCGGTTTCCCGCAACCCCGTGGCGGTCACGCGCATCGACGGCCACGCGCTTCTGGCCAACGCCGCCGCCATGGAAGCGGCCGGCATCACTGCGGAAACGAAGGATCCCGAAGGCGGGCGGATCGTGCGGGACGCCGCCGGCAACCCGACCGGGGTCTTCGTGGATGCGGCTACGGCCCTGATCCGGCGGATGGTCCCCCCCGATCCCCCGGATCGCCTGCGCGAGGGGATCCGGCTCGCCATCGAGGAGCTTCATCGCTACGGGGTCACGGGCATCCACGACGCCGGAGTGCCCCCTGCGACCATCGACCTCTACGCGAGCATGGCGCGGGCCGGCGAGTTCGACCTGCGCGACTACGTGATGATCTCCGCCTCGCCCGAATCCCTGGACCGCTGGCTGCCCAAGGGCCCGGTGGCCGACCTGACCGGCGACGGGCGCATCACGGTGCGGGCCATCAAGATGGTGGCCGACGGAGCGCTCGGTTCCCGCGGCGCGGCTCTTCTCGAGGACTATTCCGACGATCCGGGGAATGCCGGCCTGGAAACGGAAACGCGGGAGCACATCGAAGGCGTCGCCGAGCGGGCCCTGCGCGCCGGCTTCCAGCTCTGCGTGCACGCCATCGGCGACCGGGGAAACCGCAACGTGCTGGATGCTTTCGAGGCCGCCTTGAAGAAGGTGCCGGTGGCGGACCACCGTTTCCGCATCGAGCACGCCCAGATCCTGCATCCGGTCGACCTGCCGCGCTTCGCGGAACTGGGGGTGATCCCCTCCATGCAGGCCCAGCACCAGACCAGCGACATGTACTGGGCCGGGCGCCGCCTGGGACCCACCCGCGTTCTGGGGGCCTACGCCTGGCGTTCGCTCCTCGACACGGGGGTCGTCATTCCCGGCGGCAGCGACTTCCCGGTGGAGCGGCCCGATCCGCTGGCGGCCTATCACGCGGCCGTTTCGCGGCAGGATGCCCGCAACTGGCCGGCGGGGGGCTGGCACCCCGAACAGCGCATGACCCGCGCGGAGGCCCTGGCCCATCTGACCATCTGGCCGGCCTACGCCTCGTTCGCCGAAGATCGTCTGGGCTCGCTGCGGCCGGGGAAGCTGGCCGACCTCGTCGTCCTCTCCGCGGACCTCGAGAGCACCCCCGTCCCGGAGCTGGAATCGATCCGCGTGGAATTGACGGTCTTCGACGGTCGTCCGGTCTACCCGGATCGGCCATAATGGGGCCCCGGGTTCCCCGCGGGAACCGGCTCCCCCCCTTCCAACGACCCCAAGGATCATGCCCGAAATCGCGACTGCGCCCGCCCTGGAACGGATCGAGACCCTGCTCGGAGACCAGGCCGATTCCCTCCTGACCCACACCTGCACGGCGATCCCCAAGGCCAGGCTGCATCTTCCCGGGCCCGACTTCCTGGACCGCGTGGTGGCCGGTTCCGACCGCCCGGCTCCGGTTCTGCGCAGCCTTCAGGCCCTTTTCGGCCACGGCCGGCTTGCGGGGACGGGGTACGTCTCCATCCTGCCGGTCGACCAGGGGATCGAGCATTCCGCCGGGGCCTCGTTCGCCCCCAACCCGGACTATTTCGATCCGGAGAACATCGTGCGTCTGGCGATCGAAGGCGGCTGCAACGGAGTGGCTTCGACACTGGGCGTTTTGGGCGCCGTCTCCCGGAAGTTCGCTCACAAGATCCCCTTCATCTGCAAGCTGAACCACAACGAGCTTCTGACCTATCCAAACCAGTTCGACCAGACGCTCTTCGCGAACGTCCAGCAGGCCTTTGACCTGGGCGCGGTCGCGGTGGGGGCCACGATCTACTACGGCAGCGAGGAGTCCCGCCGCCAGATCTACGAGATCAGCGACGCCTTCCACCAGGCCCACGAAATGGGGATGGCCACCATCCTCTGGTGCTACCTGCGCAACCCCGCCTTCAAGAAGAATGGGCAGGACTACCACGCCGCCGCGGACCTGACCGGCCAGGCCAACCATCTCGGGGTCACGATCGAGGCCGACATCGTCAAGCAGAAGCTGCCCACCACCAGCAAGCCGGGATTCACCGACATCGGTTTCGGCAAGACCAGCGGGCGGGTCTATTCCGAACTCATGAGCGGGCACCCGATCGACATGTGCCGCTACCAGGTGGCCTGCGGCTACATGGGCCGCGCCGGGCTCATCAACTCGGGCGGCGCCTCGGGCGAGAACGACGTCCAGCAGGCGGTCCAGACCGCCGTGGTGAACAAGCGCGCCGGGGGCATGGGCCTCATCACCGGGCGCAAGGCCTTCCAGAAGCCGATGGCCGAAGGAATCGAGATCCTGAACGCCATCCAGGACGTCTACCTCTGCGATGAGGTGACCGTCGCCTGACAGGTGGCGGGGCTTTCAAGGCCTGCACCCGGCCTGTCCTTCAATCCCCGGCCGCGATCCTCTTGACGTAGGCCCTCCAGCGGGCTTCCAGGGGATCCAGGTTGCGTATGCCCATGGCCTTCTTGAAATGGGACATGGAGCCCTGCCGGGAGTAGACGGACCGAAGGAAACGGAAGAAACCCTCCCGAAGCCCGGGATCACTGGAATGGAGCAGGAAGTAGACCAGGGTGTAGGACTGCGCGTATTTCAGATCGGAATTCGTGGTCGAAGTGAATTCCCCGCTCTTGTATGTGAGCACCCGGATGATGCTGTCGGGATGGGGGTGGTTCGCCTGGATCTGGAAAAAGACCGGACTTCGGCGGCCGGGTTCGAAATGCGGGGCCTCCGGATTGCCGGCCAGGGCCACCGCCATGTAGTTGGCCAGCCCCTCGTTCAGCCAGCCCGGCGCCATGGGCTCGTCCCGTTCGAACTCGCGGATGGTGACGTGCAGCAGGGCGTGGGTCACTTCGTGATTGATCGAGACGGCCCTGCCGTCCCGGAAAAAGGTGCGGACCTCGCGGGTTCCTGGATCGAAGTAGACCTGGAAGGTCCCCGACTGTCGGGGGAAGTCCTTCTCGCCCGGATAGACCAGGATGGAGACCGGTTCCCGGACTTCATAGAAGCCGGTCCTGGCCTGGAACATCTCGAAGAAGGCGTCGTAGAGGATTTCCAGGGAGGATGCGAGATCCAGAGCCTCCTCGAGATCCCCGGCGGCCCGGATCGTGAAGTGCGAGGTCGTGATCTTCCAGGGGGATGCGGAGGACTTGCGTTGTCGAAGGGTTTCCGCCCAGGACACCAGGCCTCCCTGGGGGGTGGGAACCCTCCAGCGCCCTCCCAGGAAGCGATGGCCCAGCGCTTTGTGGGCGGTGCTGTTGCCTGGATCGAGAAGGACCGTGCGAAGGAGGTGGATCCTTTCATCCCGGAGCAGCCCGTGTTCCCGGCACCACGCTGCAAGCCGGAGAGTGGCTTCCGGATCCACCGGTTTCTTCCGGAAAGTGAGCCGCAACCGGGTGATGTAATCAGGGAAGGCGACCCGCGGCCCCTCGACCTTGCGAACATTCTTTTCTGGAATCACCCGGATCCGGCTTTTCTGGGCGATATGGAAGCCTTCTTCGTCCCGGCGCAAAAGGACGCCTTCGAGGGTCCTTCCGTCCATGAGTTCAAACCGGTCGGGCGGATTCGGAAACGTCAGTCCCGCCTGGGCCGGGAGAAGAAGAAGCAGGGCTGCCCCCTGGATTGCGAGTGAACCCATCCCCGACAGGATAATCCATCATGGAAAAATGCGCCGGCCCCAGGGGGCCGGCGCGAAAGGGAGCGGGTTGGGGGCCTGGAGGCCTCCGAATCACCAGTTGTAGGCGCCTGGAGTCGAGACCTGCCAGCCGGTGGTCTTGCGGGCAGGATCGTAGAACGGATTCCCATTGGGGAACGTTTCGGGAGTCTTGTTGAGAACGAACTTGTAGTCGACGCCGTCGGACTTGTAGATGTAGCCCTGGTCCCCGGTGGGGTAGCGCGTGTCCGGGTCCTTGGGCAGGGCCGGCATGAAGTTGGGAACCATGCTGGGGATGTAGCCGGTGGCATCGTAACCCAGGCCTCCGAAGGTGGGGGCGTCGCCCTTCCACTGGCCGCTGGTGGAGGGATAGACCCCGTTGACCCGTTTGTAGGCTTCCAGGGCGGCCTGGACGGACTTGAGGTCGGCCGCGCGCCGCGCGTCGCGGGCGGATTTCGCGCTGTCTTCCAGCACGGGAACGAGAATTCCGGCCAGCATCGCAATGATGGTGACCACGATCAACATTTCAATGATGGTGAAACCCGCTTGACGCTTCATTGTTCGCTCCTTCCGTTTGTCGTGAATTGGCATGTGGGAGTGTCTCCTGCAACCCTTCTGGTCCGTTATCGGAACCATCCCGGGGTTCTTGAGGGAAAGAGGCATGGAACGGGGGGAAAAAGGCAGCCTCCCGGCCTCAAGAAGAGGTCGGGAGGGGAACCCCGGGCTTTTTCCCGCGTTTACCAGTTGTAGCCGCCTGGCGTGGAGATCTGCCAGGCGTAGGCCGCCCGTTTGGGATCGTAGAACGGATTGCCTTTCTTGAAGGATTCCGGGGTCTTGTGGGCCAGGAACTTGTAGTCCGTCCCGTTCGACTTGTAGAGGTAGCCGGACTGGCCCACCGGGTAGCGGGCGTCGGGATCTCTCGGGAGGGAGGGCATGTAGCTGGGGACCAGGCCCGGGATGTAGGCCTTGGCGCCCTGGTAGTCCTTGCCGCCATAGGAGGGAGCATCGCCCCACCATTGGCCGTTGGTGGAGGGGTAGAGGCCCTTTTCCCGTTTGTAGGCTTCCAGGGCGGCCTGGACGGACTTCAGGTCGGCAGCCCGGCGGGCGTCGCGGGAAGATTTCGCGCTGTCGTCCAGGACGGGGACCAGAATGGCTGTCAACATGGCGATGATGCTCACGACGATGAGCATCTCGATGATTGTGAAACCTTGTTGTCTCTTCAGGATCTTCTTCATGGCAGGTTATGGAACAGTTGGGGGGGGCAAACCTGGGGTTTCGAGCCCTCTCTGGGCCAGGGAGTGGCCCATAGAGGTCTTTTCGGCGCCCCCTCCGGGCCTCCTTGAGGAGTTTTTTCCCATTTATGGAGAATCCCCCTAGGCTGGGGTCTGAGGTCCTGCCGCCCTTTCCGCTCTGGAAAACCCCGCCATCCTCCTGACCCTGCTGGCCTACCTGATCGGGCTCCTGGGCATCGGTGTCTGGGCCTCCTGGCGCAACGCGGACGAAACGGACTATTTCCTCGGCGGACGGAACCTGGGGGCCTGGGTGGCCGCGATCAGTTCGGCGGCTTCATCCTCTTCGGCCTGGACGCTCCTGGGCGTGAGCGGGGCGGCCTTCACCTTCGGCTTCGGGGCCATCTGGATCCTGCCCGCTTGCCTGGGGGGGTTCGCCCTCAACTGGTACCTCCTGGCCCGCCCCCTGCGTGCGCTGGCCGCGCGGACAGGCGCCGTCACCGTGGTCGATCTTCTTGCGCGGCCGCCGGACGGGAGCCGATGCCGGGCGGTTTCCCGGCTGGCCTCCCTGATCGTGCTCTTGAGTCTGGGCGGGTACGTGGCCTCCCAGTTCCAGGGGGCGGGAAAGGCCCTCGCCGGGACCTTTCCCGGCCTGGAGCCCTCCACCGGCATCTTGTGCGGTGCCGGAGTGATCCTGCTCTACACCTTCATGGGGGGATTCTGGGCGGTGAGCGTCACCGACCTGGTCCAGGGGCTCATGATGGCGGCCGCCTCCCTGCTGGTTCCTGCGGCTGCCTTGGTGGCCGTGGGGGGGCCGGCCCGGCTGGTGGAAGGGCTGCAAGGGATCGATGCCGTTCTGACCGATCCCTGGCGCGGACTTGCGCCTGCCGCGGCCGCGGGAATGGCGCTTGGGATCCTGGGGATCGGGCTGGGTTACCCCGGCCAGCCGCACGTCGTCAACCGCTTCATGGCCCTCAAGGATGAAACCGCCCTCGTGCGCGGGCGGCGGATCGCCATGACCTGGGCGGTGGTGACCTATTCGGG
>CAZQAP010000108.1:0-10221 GCA_964591365.1 uncultured Planctomycetales bacterium | reverse complement strand
GTGTTCTCGTACCACTCGGTCAGGGTGCCGCCCCAGTCGTAGGCCGCGCGTCGGCCGTCGGCATGGATCCGCTCCGGCCGGGTCAGGACCCGCTCCGCGCCGGCGAAGCCGTAACTCTGAAGCTCGAGTCCCCAGTTCCAATCCGAGGATCCGGGACGGACGGTGAAGCCGCGGCCGTCGAAACGAATCTGCCAGTCCTGGCCCGGATTCCAGGCCTGCCAGCCGGCGCCCTCGGGTTGCACGGCGTAGCGGGCCGCCTCGTGGGCGGCGCGGATGCCGGTCCAGTCGGTTGCCGTCAGGCCCTCGGGAACCTCGTCCGAGGGGGCGGCCTGCCGGGTGACTCCGGCGACCCGGTCCCCGGAATCGCCAGGCGCAACGCTCTGGGCGGGCAGGGGGGCGGGCAGGAAGGCCAGGGAAAGGGAAATGCAGAGAAAACGCATGCGCTGCTCCGTGGTGGTGTACGGAATCAAGGGAAAGGACTGTCCAGCGGATCCCGGGGGGAGATCCGGCCAAGTGCACCATAACACGGAAAACGCCCGGGGGAAGCCCCCATCCGCCGGGTTCGGGCCCGGTTCCGGCGGGAGCCGCAGCGAGGGGGCGCTTCTACTTCGTTTTGGGCTCGCCGGGGCCGGGGCCGCCCGCCTCCGGCTTGCCCGGGGCGTAGCGCACGACCTGCACCTTCTCGAGGGTGACGAGGCCTTCGGGGACCATCTCGTCCAGGATCTCGAGCAGGCGGTCGATGTGTTCCTTGGAGTCGACCACCTCGATCAGGACCGGGAGGTCCTCGGAGAGCCGCAGGATGTGGGCGGTGTGCAGCACGCTCTTCGCGCCGAAGCCGGCGATCCCGCGCACCACGGTCGCGCCGGCGAAGCCCTCCGCGCGCAGGCGTTCCAGGAGGGCGTGGGTGAGCGACCGATGTCCGTGGCGGTCGCTCTCGCCGATGAAGATCCGCGCCAGAACCTGCTCTCCGGAAAGCACACGCATGAGGGTTTCTCCTTGAAGGCGGCCTACTGGACGAGCCAGCGGCCCAGGACCAGGCCGGCCCCGCCGGCCAGAAGACAGAGCACCACCGTGGCGCCGAGGTTGAGCGAGGCCAAGAGAAACGAGCCCCGCCGGATCAGGGCCAGGGTCTCGTAGTTGAAGGTCGAGTAGGTGGTGAAGCCGCCCAAGACGCCGGTGGTGAGCGTCAGGCGGGCGGCGGGGGAGAGGATGTCGCTCGCAAGGCCCAGCGCCATGACGAGCCCGATCAGGAAGGAGCCGCCCAGGTTCACCGCCAGGGTTCCGAACGGGAAGGGGGATGCGGAAGCTCCGGCCACCCAGCCGGAGACGAGGTAGCGGGCGCCGCTTCCCATCGCCCCGCCCAGACAGACCCACAGAAGCCTCCCCATCGCAGGCGCGAAGGATAGCGCCCCGACTATACTCCCGGAAATCCGGCCCCGGCCCGCATGACCGCAAAGGGAACCATCGTCCTGGGGGCGCTCGCGCCCCACCCCCCGCATCTTCTGTACGCGGAGAACCCGCCGCAGAACGAGCCGCGGGCGGAGTGCGGCTGGGAAGAGCTGCGCTGGGGCTATGAGCGCCTGCGGCGCTCGCTGGCGGCCAAGGAGTTCGACGTCCTCGTCGTCCACTCGCCGCACTGGAAGACGGTGGTCGGCCACCACCTCCTGGCGTTGCCCCACTTCGAGGGCCTCTCGGTCGACCCGATCTTCCCCAACCTTTTCCGATACCAGTACAAGCTGGACGTGGACGTCGAGCTGGCCGGGGCGATCTGCGAGGAGGGCGAGCAGGCGGGGCTGGTCATGAAGCGCATGACCCGGCCCGAGTTCCGCGTGGACTACGGCACGTTGACCTCCTGCCACCTGGCCCACCCGGCCTGGGACGTGCCCATCGTGGCGATCTCCACCAACCGCGCTTCCTACTACTTCAGCAACGAGGTGGGGGATCGCGAGATGATCGCCCTGGGCGAAGCCACCCGCCGCGCGGTGGAGCGCAGCGGCCGCCGCGCCGTGCTGCTCGCCAGCAACTCCTTGAGCCACCGCCACTTCACCGTGGAACCCGAGATCCCTGAGGACATGTCGCGCGAGCACGTCTACCACCACGGGCAGTATCTCTGGGACATGCACATCCTCGATCTCATGCGCCGGGGCCGCGCCCGCCAGATCGTGGACGAGATGCCCGAGTTCGTCGATCAGACCGTGAGCGAGGCGCGCGAGGGCTGCCTCACCTGGCTGCTCGCCGCACTCGGCTTTCCCGACTACCCCGCCGAGGTGCACGCCTACGGCACGGTCATCGGCACCGGCAACGCGGTGGTCGAGTGGGATCCGGCCCGGGCCGCCGCAGGGAGCCCGGCGACGGCGGGGGGGGCTTCTTGAACGCGGCCCGCCAAAAGGAAGCCGGCGTCGTGATGGGACTCATCGTTCCGGGCATGCCCCATCCGCTGCTTGCGCCCGACCGGTCGCCGGGCTGGCAGTCGCTGCGCGACTCCTTCGAGCGCGCCCGCCGCGACCTCGAGGCCTCGGGCGCCGACCTCCTGCTCCTCTACTCGACCCAGTGGCTGAGCGTCATCGGCCACCAGATCCAGGCCGATCCGCAGCCGGAATGGGTGCACGTGGACCAGGAGTGGCACGAATTCGGCCCCATGCCGTACCGCTTCCGCATCGACACGGAGTTCGCCGAGGAATATCTGCGCTGCGCGCGCGCGCGCGGGCTGCACGCCCGCACGGTGGCGTACCGCGGCTTTCCCGTCGACACGGGAACGATCGTGGCGCTCCAGCTTCTCGACCCGGAAAACCGCATCCCCGCCGGGGTGGTCTCCTGCAACATGTACGCCGACCGCGCTGAGACCCTGGTACTCGGCAAGGCCGCCTGCGACGCGGTCCGGAAGTCGGGCCGGCGGGCGGCCACGGTGGCCGTAACCGCCTTCTCCAACCGCCTCTTCACGCGCCCCATCGACCCGGCCCGCGACCACATCTCCTCGCGCAAGGACGACGAGTGGAACCGCAAGATGCTCGAGATTCTGGGCGAGGGGCGCCTGGAGGACGCCGCCCAGCACGCGCGCGAGTTCACCGCGCAGGCCAACGCCGATCAGAAGATGAAGGCACTCTGGTGGCTGGGGGCCCTCATGGGACAGCACAACGGCTACGAGGGCCACGTTTACGACTACCAGGCCGTCTGGGGCACCGGAGCGGCGATCGTGGGGCTGACTCCCTCCGCCCGCAAGGCCGCCGACCCCGAGTTCGACGAGGAGGACGTCGAGGTCTTCGCGGGCGACCGCAACGTGCTCGCCGCCGAGGGCGGCGCGGCGTTGCAGGCCCCGGCCGCGGCCCCCGCGGCCCCGGCTGCGAAGGCGGTGGTGCGCACCGATGCGGCCCCGGCCCCGGTGGGGGCCTACCCGCACGCCCGGCGGGTGGGCGACCTGCTCTATCTCTCGGGGATCGGGCCGCGGCAGCCCCAAACCGACGAGATCCCCGGCGGCCCGGTGCGCGACGCCGAAGGCAATCCGCTCCCTTACGACGCGGCCGCCCAGACCGAGGCGGTGATCGCCAACGTGCGCGCCATCCTCGAGGCGGCCGGCTCTTCCCTCGAGAAGGTCCTCGACGTGCAGGTCTTCCTGATCGACATGGAGCGAGATTTCCCGGCCTTCAACCGCGTCTACCAAAAGCACTTCGAGGCGGTCGGCGCCACGCGCACCACGGTGGCGGTGCGGGCGCTTCCCACCCCGATCGCGGTCGAGTTCAAGATCATCGCCTCCGCAGTTTGACCGTGCGCATCCACGACATCTCGCCGCTGGTCTCGGAGCGCATCGGTGTCTGGCCGGGCGACGTGCCGCTTTCGCGCCAGACCGTGCAGAGCATCGCGGCCGGCGACAACCTCGACTTGAGTGCGATCCACACCACCGTGCACCTCGGCGCCCACGCCGACGCCCCCTGTCACTACCGGGCCGGGGGCGCCGCGATCCACGAGCGCCCGCTCGACCTCTTCCTGGGCCCCTGCCAGGTCTTCCGCGTCGAGCCCTCGCGCCACACCCGCATCCTGCCCGGCCACCTCGAAGGCCCGCTGCGCGCTCCCCGCGTCCTCTTGCGCACCGGCACCTTCCCCGATCCCGAAACCTTCAACACCGACTTCGCCGCCCTTTCGGTCGAGCTGGTCGAGTTCCTGGCCGCCGGCGGAGTGCGCCTGGTGGGCATCGACACGCCCTCCGTGGATCTCTTCGAGGACCGCGCGCTCGAAGCCCACCAGGCGCTGGGCCGTTTCGACATGGCCAACCTCGAGGGGCTGGTGCTCGCGGACGTGGACCCCGGCATCTACACCCTGGTGGCCCTGCCGCTCAGGCTCGAGGGGGCCGACGCTTCCCCGGTGCGGGCCGTCCTCCTGGAAGGCCCGGCGTCCTGACGCGGCGGGATCAGGTCCGCAGGAAGACCTTGTTCTCGCGGATCTCGAAGCGCCGGTGCAGGTTGCGGCAGACCGCGAGCACCCGGCTCCCGGGATGACCGGCCATCTCGGCGGCCGCGATGACCTCGCGCAACCGCGCCGAACCCCCGGAGGCATCCAGGAAGCGCTGCACGAAGCCGCGCACCGTCTCTCCGGGTCGGGGCGGGGATACCGGGACCGGAGACCGCGCAGGGGAAGGAAGGGGAGCCGATTCGCCTGCGAGGGGGGAGGCTTCCTGCTCTTCTTCCCGGGGTGCGGAAGAAGCAAACTCTGCCGGGGGCGAGAAGACTTCCTGAGGAAGTTCTTCTTCGAATTCCTCCGGTTCCGGTTCGTCGCTCTCCGCCCCGCAGGCTGCGCGGACGCGGGCCTCCCATCCGGCCAGCTCGGGGGGGGGGTCCCCCTCGGCCCAGGGGGAGGCGGGCATGCGGTTCCAGGCCTGCGCCAGGCGCAGGGTTTCCTCCGTCCGGGCGAACCAGGTGCCGCTCGGGTCGTGGGGCAGGACTTCCCCCGCGACCTCCAGCGGATCCTTGTCCAGCAGCCGCTTGCAGATTTCCCGCAGATGCTTCCAACCATCGGGCCCAAGGGAATGCACCAGGCTTTCCCGCATTTCCGCGGAGCTTTGAAGTCCCCAGAAGGATGCCGGCCAGCGCACGTTGCGCGCCAGCCCGCACACGTATTGGTGGACCTGTTCCGCGGCGTGATACTCCCGCAGCCGGCGGATCACGGCGGTTTCGGTGGAGCGGGCCCATTCGCCGCTGAATCCGAAGCGGTCCCCGATCTCGCGCAGCGATTCGGGTTTCGAGACCCCGATGTCCCAGCGCAGCCGCAGAACGAGGGCTTCGCGCGGGGTGAGGTGGGAGGCTTCCAGCAGGAAGCCCAGGAATCCGCTGGGGTCGGCGTCCTGATGGCAGGCCGCGTGCAGCAGGGCCTCCATCCGGCCGCGGTGTTCCTGGAACTCGTCGCTGTCGGGGGGGACGGGGGAGGGGGCCAGCAGCTCTTCAAGCAGCGTGGCCGGTCCGGAGCCTGCCGGGAGGGGAATGAGCAGGGCGGATTCGAGTTCCACGGGGGTCAGCCGCCGCCGCAGGACCGGGCTCCAGGTGGGATCCTTGGTCTCTTCCTGCGGGGCTTCCACCGGAGCCAGGCGCAGCCACTGTTCCAGAAGAGCGGTGAGCGACTCCACCGTCTTGCGCCCCACGTTGGGGAGCTTGCAAGTGGTTTCCGGATCGAGCTGGGAGATCTGGTAGAGGGTTCGCAGCTCGAGGCGCTCCAGCAGGGTGCGTACCCGCCCGCCGGGGTTCCCCGGCAGGCTGGTTGCAGGGGTGGCCTTCAACCTTTCGATGTCGTTGGGGGGAAGGCGTCTTCCCAGAAGGGGGGCGGGCAGGAACCCATCGTCCTTGGCGGTGGTGCTGATCGATCCTCCCAGATGCAGCCCCCGGGCGTCCAAGGCCTGCTTGATCTCCCGCAGGCAGGAAGCCCCCAGGGCGGGGAAATGGAGCAGGTCCTTGTCCCGCAGCGGGATGAGTTCTCCCAAGGTGCGGATTCCCTTGCGGGCCAGCGCGTTGGCTGGCCGCGCACTCAACCCCAGGCTGGCAACCGGGGTGTCAGCGGAAAGGGAACCCCCGCGAGGGGTGGAAGGGGACCTCCTGGGTTTGGAGCCAGGCATGAATCCCCCCCATGATAGGGGGAAATGGAAAATGAGGGAACCTGGGCTCTAAAAAGGCCATTTCTCGGCTTTTTGGAGGTTTTTCCCGGGGGCAACGGGGCAGGAAACCGCCAGCCCTTCCCGGCCTCCCCTCCGCAGGAAAAAAAGAGGGGCTTCCAGGTTTCGTGTGGGCTTCCGCGATGCGACTTGGGGCTTGCCGGGTCTGTCTGGGCTGCCGGGTCAGCGGCAGGCGGCTTCCCGCTCGGCCGCCAGGCATCTCCACTGGGAGGCCAGGAAGATCTTGTGAGTGCGGATCTCCGCGAAGGCCCGGCGGGCCTGGGTCTGCTGGCGGAGACGCGGCACGTGCTCTTCGACCCAGCGGTCGTGGGCGGCTTCGCTGCGCCAGAGCGTGACGGCCAGGTAGTGGTAGGGGGGTTGCTCGCAGATTCCGACCCAGCCGCCCAGCAGGTCTTTGCGGGCCGAGAGGGACGGCCGCCAGAAGGTGAGCTGCAGTTCGAGCAGTTCCTCCTGCGAACCGGGGTTCACCTTCCCCTGGACGATCCGCAGGATCTTCGCCTGGGCAAGAGCCTGATCCGTCGTGGGGGCCGCACCGGGGATCGCCATGCGCACCTTGACAGCCCGGTTTTCCTGAACGGAACTCCATTGCCCAACCACCTTGGAACAAGAGGCCAAGGCCTCGGCGCCCTGCCAGAGCGCCACCAGCCGCAGGCGGCCCTGGGTGTCGAAACCGCCGGCCTGGCCCAGGAAACCCGGCAGGCGGGAGAAACCGGAAGACGGACCCTTTGCATGGGAAGCCCCGAAACCCGGGATTCCGGAAGGGGCCAACGTAGTGCAGGAAAGGCGCATGCGAAGGAAGTCTTGCCGACCTCAGGAAGGTCTCCCGGCCGACACGTTGGATTAGACATCCATCACCCCCCCCGTTTCAAGAAAACTCCGTAGACCAGCACCCCGCCGGCTGTCCAGGCCAGGCCGATCAGGCTGGAGGGACGCACCTCGGGATCGAAGAAGGTGGCTCCCAGGGCCACCACGGTTCCCGCCACGAAGATAAGCGGAATCCAAGGAAAAAACGGCGTCCTGTAGGAAAGCTCAATTTCAGGCTCCCGCCGCGCCAGGACCAAGAGCCCGGCACAGGTCAGGGCGTGGAAGGTCCAGTCCACGAACACCACTCCGTTGACCAGCGGATTCATGCGGTCGGGCCCGACCGACCAGAGAAGCCCCAGGGCGAGCAGCACCTGCAAGAGGATGGCCGCCCGCGGAACGCCCGCTTTGGGATCCAGGTTGCGGAAGGCTCCCGGGAAGAGCCCTTCGCGGGCCAGCGCGAAGTAGACCCGCGGTGCGGTGAGCAGGCTGGTGTTGGCGATCCCGAAGGCCGAGACGCAGAGCGCCAGGGCGGCGGCCCGGACGCCGATGCCGGGAAGGATGCGCGCCACCGCGTCGGTGGCCAGCGCGCGGGAGGCGGCCACCTCCCGGTAGGGGAGCAGCAGGAAGTAGGCGGCATTCACTGCGAGGTAGGCCGCCACCACGATCAGGATCCCCGCCACGATGGAGAAGGGCAGCGTGCGCGCCGGGTTGCGGACCTCGCCGCCCACCCAGGTGAGCTGGTGGAAGCCCCCGTAGGAGAAGAGCACCGCGGCCAGGCCGGCGAGCAGGGGAACGGAGGAAGCGGGGTCCTGCGGCGGCCGCACGCCGGCGGGTTCCGCGCCGCTTCCGAACACGAAGAGGCCGATGCCCAGGCCCACCAGGGCGGCGATGGCCAGGAGCTTGGCCGCCACGGTGAGGGTCTGGACCCGGGCGCCGCTGCGGACCCCGCGGAGATTCGCGAAGGCCAGGGAAAGCAGCATCCCGCTGGCGACGAACTTGAGGGCCGGCGCGTCCCAGCCCGCTCCCAGCAGGACGCTCAAGTTGCGGGCCGCGAAGAAGGTGATGATGACCAGCACGCCGGTCTGGATCGCGGTCAGGAGGCACCACCCGTAAAGGAAGGCCGGAAGCGGGCCGAACATGCGGTGCAGGGCCAGGATCTGTCCGCCGCTTGCGGGGAAGCGGACGCCGACCTCCGCCAGGGAGAGCGCCCCGCAGATGGCGATCCCTCCGCCCAGGGCCCAGAGCAGAAGCGCCGTGTGCGGGTCGCCGGCGATGGCGGCCACCTTGGAGGGCGTGATGAAGACCCCCACCCCGATGATGGCGCCCACCACCACGCTGATCGAGGACAGGCCTCCGAGCAGGCGGCGGGGAGCGGGGTCGGCCGGCACGGAGGGTGGGTTGTGGGCTGGGGGGGGAAGAATCCGGAGCGGGCTGCCGACTCTATGATGAGGCTTCGTGTCCCGCTTTCTCTTGCCCGCCATCCTCCTGGCGCTTCTCCTGGCGGTGGGGTTTCTGCTCTTCTATCAACCGGGGGGGAGCGAAGCGGGGGGAGGCGCCGGGACGAATCCGGCCCAGCGGGGCGATCTGGCCACCCTGGACGGGGGGCCTGGCGGCCCTTCCGCGGCTGTGGGGCCCGGCGGCCAGGAGCCGGGCGGCCGCAAGCTGGCGGCGGGCGACCTTTCGGCCGGCGAAGGGCTGGTGGTCGGGGAGGACGGCCACCCGGTGGCCGGCGCCCAGATCGGGCTTTCGGGCGCCCGCGCCTCCTTCGCCCGCAGCGGACCCGACGGGCGCTTCTCCGTTCCCGAGGATCTCCCCGGGTCCGATCCGCGCGTCTCCCTGCGGATCTATGCGCGCGGGTTCCTGCCCGCCGAACGGGTCGTGGCGCGCGGCCAGCCCTGGCTGATCACCCTCGAGCGCGGCGGACGGCTGGCCATCACGGTCCGCGACCACGATGGCCGCCCGCTGGGCGGCGCGGTCACCCTGGCCCTGCGCAGCGGAAACCACCGCCGCAGCGAGAAGACCGACGGCAGCGGGCACCTGACGACCTCGGGCTGGCCTTCCGGTCCCCTCGAAGTGGCCTGGAAGGATTTTCCGCTGGCCGAATCGGAACCCCTCGAACCGGGCAAGCTGCTCGAGCTGGAGGTCCGCCTGCCCGACCTCGAGTTCGGAACCGTCGCCGGGCGGGTCGTTTCGGGAGGCCGGCCGATCGCCGGGGCGCGCGTCCAGCTTCTCGAGGAGGAGGACCTCCAGCCCGAGCCCGTTCTCACCGGGGAGGACGGACATTTCGAGCTTTCCGTGCCCGCGCGCGGGGATGCCCTGCTCCTTGCCGAAGCGGAGGGCTTCGTGCCCGCCGTGCACCGCATCGACGACAGCAACCGCAAAGGGGGCTTCGAACTGGTGGTGGAGCTGGAGACCGGCCGCAAGCTTCCCGGCCGGGTGGTCTCTCTTCCCGCCCGCGCGCCCGTTCCGGGAGCCACCGTGCGGGTGCGCATGCAGCTCCCCATCCAGGGGAGCGTTCCCGGGCAGGATCCGGGCAAGCGCAGGAACCGGGAGGTGGAGTTTTCCGCCGACGAAAAAGGGGAGTTCCTCTCCCCGCCGATCCCGCTCAAGAACCCCTCCTCCTTCCAGGCCGCCCTGGACGAGGTCTCCTCGCGCTGGGTGAAACGCAAGCCCGGAGAGGATGCGGAAGTCGTGCTGGAACTGGGGGTTCTCGTGCACGTGATCGGCAAGGTCCTCGATCCCTTGGGCAAGCCGATCCCCGACGCCCGCCTCGGCCGCCGCGACAGCTACAAGGCCCACCACGTTTTCTACATGCGCAACATCTGGACCGTGGACAAGGAGGGCAACTTCGACGTGCTCGTCCCTCCGAAATACCAGGAGGGTTTCTGGCTGGTGGCCTCGGCCCCCGGCTGCCAGCCCAACGGCGTCTTCCTCGAGAATCTCACCGCTGGCCCGCCGGTCCAGGCCACCATCACGCTCCAGCCCGGCACGGGCGGACGCCTCATCGGAACGCTCCATGACGCGGAGGGCCAGCCTGTCTTCCATGCGCGCGTGCGGGCGCGGCCCAAGGGGCACAAGGAGGCCTGGAGCACGCGCACGGATCACTTCGGCCGCTGGTGGATGGAGTCGCTGCCTCCGGGCAGCTTCACCCTCTTCGTGGACAAGCCGCCGGAAGGGCTGGCGGCCGGGAAGATCGAAGTGCAGACCGATCGCACCGATCTGGATCTCGTCCTGGCCGGCCCGCGTTTCCTGCAGGTCACGCTCGT
>CAZQAP010000107.1:7401-10248 GCA_964591365.1 uncultured Planctomycetales bacterium | reverse complement strand
GAATCGTTGGGGTTGTCCCAGCGGAAAAGGGGCACCTGGGCGAAGAGCGGGGAGCCGAGCGCTCCGAGCAGAACGAGGGCCTCAAGGGCCCGGAGGTGGCGGGTTGTTTTCATGGTGGATTCCTCCCCGCGGTTCGGGAGGGGGAGGACAGGGCTTTGGAAGGAGCGGCAGAGGGGTACCTTCAGGATACTCGAAAACCGGGCCGGGAATCGGTTGGCGGATCGGTTTCCTCCGTACCGGCCCCGGTACCTGTTTCCCCCAGGGCCGGGCTAGACTTCCCCTCGCGGAAGACGCTTCGCCCCCTGCATGCCCTCCTCTTCTTCCCGCACGCGCAAGCCCCGTTCCCGCCGCCGGTCCCCCTGGCTGCTCTTTTCGGCGGCCGGGCTGCTGGTCGTGGCCCTGATCGTGGCGGCCAACTTCCTGGGAGGGCCGGGGACCGGGGAGGCGGCCGGATTCCGCAACCTCCTGCTGGTCACCTTCGACACCACGCGCTTCGACCACCTGGGCTGCTACGGAAACCCCAGGGCCGACACCGCCAACCTCGATCGCCTGGCCGGGGAAGGCGTGCTCTTCGAGCGCTGCATCAGCACCGCTCCGATCACGCTCCCCTCGCACTCCTCCATCCTGACCGGGCTCTACCCCTTCCACCACGGCGCGCGCAACAACGGCACCCACACCCTGGCCGCCGACGTGCCCACCCTGGCGGAGACGCTCGCCCAGGCCGGCTTCGCCACCGGCGCGGTGGTCTCCTCGCTGGTCCTCGATTCCCGCTACGGGCTCGACCGCGGCTTCGACCGGTACGACGACGACCTCTCCCACGCCAAGAAGGCCCCGCTCTTCATGTTCCGCGAGACCACCGCCGAGGAGACCTCGCGCCGCGCGGTGCGCTGGCTCCAGGACCGCGGCGGGGAGCGCTTCTTCCTGTGGGTGCACTTCTTCGATCCGCACGCCAACTACGAGCCCCCGGAACCCTTCCGCACCCGCTTCAAGGATTCGCTCTACGATGGCGAGATCGCCTACGCCGATGCGGGGCTCGGCAACGTGCTGGAAAGCCTGCGCCGCAAGGGTCAGCTCGACCGGACGCTGATCGTCTTCACCGCCGACCACGGGGAATCGCTGGGCGAACACGGAGAAACCACCCACTCGCTCTTCCTCTACGACGCCACCACCCACGTGCCGCTTATCTTCCGGCATCCCGCCCTGGCCAAGAACAAGCGCGTGGCCGAGGTGGTCAGTTCGACCGACATCGTGCCGACCGTCCTCGACCTTCTCGGGGTCGAGGGGCCCGGCGGCTACGACGGCGTTTCCCTGGCCGGTGCGCTTCTCGATCCGGACTCCGGGGCGCCCCCGGGACGCAAAGTCTATTCGGAGGCGATGAACTCCTGGTTCAATCACGGCTGGTCCGATCTGCGCGGCATCCGCACCCGGAAGTTCCGCTACGTCCGCGCCCCGCGCGAGGAGTTCTACGACCTCTTCCGCGACGGGCGCGAGACCGACAACCTCTTCAACCCCAAGGATCCCGACGCCCGGGAGCTGAAGAACTATCTTGCCGGGCTCCTCGCCGGCGGGGAGCGCGACAGCCGCGGCGACGACATCCGCAGCATGGATCCCAAGACGCGCGACGCCCTGGCCGAACTGGGCTACGTCTGGACCGCCGATTCTCCCGAGCCGCCGGCCGATCCCTCCAAGCTGCGCGATCCCAAGGACGGCGTCCGCTCCCTGGAAGAGGCCCAGGTGGCGCACCAGCTCGTGCGCCTGGAACGCTACCAGGAAGCCGAGGCGGCCTTGCGCAAGGTCTTGAGCGAGGATCCCGAATCGACGCTGAGCCAGAGCGCGCTCGTCAGCGTGCTGCTCAAGCTCGGCAAGCGCGAGGAGGCCAAGGCGATCCTCGCGCGCATGGTGGCCCGGCCCACGCCGCCGGTCACGAGTCTCCTGCGGCTGGCCGGCCTGGAACGCGAGGACGGCCTTTCCACCTGGAAGGCGCTTCTGGCCAAGGCCAAGGAGATCGCGCCGCGCGATCCGCTCCCCTGGGTGCGCGAGGGCGATTGGGAACAGGATTCGGAGAACCCCGAAGCCGCGCTGATCGCCTACCGGAAGGCGCTCGACATCGATCCGGCCTGCGCCAAGGCCTGGGTCGGCATCGGCAACTCCCGCCACCGCCAGGGCCGGGAGGATCAGGCCGCGGAAGCCCTGCACAAGGCGGTGGAGGTCGATCCGCTCTCCTTCGAGGCGCTCTACAACCTGGGCGTGGTCGCCGAATCGCAGAAGGATCCCGCCGCGGCCGAGCGCTGGTATCTCGCCGCCCTGGACCAGGAACCCGAACAGGTGGTGGCGCTCGTCAACCTGGCCAACCTCTACCTCCAGACCGGCCATCCGAAGCAGGCCGAGGAGTATTTTCGCAAGGCGCTCGAGGCCGATGCGGACGACTTCAACGCCCGCTTCGATCTCGGCGTGCTGCTGGTGCGCGACGGCCGCATGGAGGAGGCCGCCAAGGAGTTCGCCGAGGCCTGCCGCATCGCCCCCGAGCGGACCGAAGCCTGGCGCAACCGCTTGGCGGTCTGCCGCAAGCTGGGCCGCAACGAAGAGGGACTCCAGTCGGCCGCCGCAATCCTGGCCCTGCAGAAGGATGACCTCCCCGCGCTGGCGGCCCGGGCCGTGCTTCTGGAACGGGAGGGCAAGGCGGATGAGGCGCTCCAGGTCGTGAGCCGCACGGTGGCCGCGGACGCCTCCTGGGCGGGGAGCCGGGCGGAGAAGGACCCCGAGTTCCGCACCCTTATGAAGCGCTTCCAGGGCGCCGCCGGCGGAGACTGAAGTGCCGGAAAGAGGCCGGGTGGGGAAACGATGAGC
>CAZQAP010000107.1:5003-7301 GCA_964591365.1 uncultured Planctomycetales bacterium | reverse complement strand
AGGAGATCGTGGCGGCCGGGGGCTGGCCGGGGCGCAGCCGGGTGGGAGAAGACGGAGCGCACGCCGCCTGGCTGCTCATTCAGCATGCCGACCACGATCCGGCCTTCCAGAAGCAATGCCTGGAACTTCTCGAACAGGCGGTGCGGGTCGGAGAAGCCGCCCCTGTGGATTTCGCATACCTGACCGACCGCGTCCTGACGGCGGAGGGCAAGCCCCAGCGCTTTGGAACCCAGCTCCTGATCCGGGAGGGCGGACTCGTCCTTCAACCGGTCGAAGACCGCGAACACCTCGATCAGCACCGGGCCGGGATCGGCCTGGGGCCGATCCGGGAGTATCTCCGGCAGGCCGGCCAGCTCTTCCACAAACCGGTCCGGAACGAATAGGCCCGGGTCCGCTCCGTGTAGGATGGGGGGCTCCGTCGGCTTCATGAAACCTCTGACCTGGATCCTGGCCCTCGGCGCCCTGACGGCTGCCGGGGTGGTTTTCGGCCCCGGCCTTCTGGCCGGAGGGGGAGACGGTGCCGGGGATCCCGCCTCGGCCCGGTCCAAGGCGCCGCCCGCCTTCCACGTTCCGGTCACCTTCGCCGAGGTCCGGCGCGGAGACGTCGAGGAGACGGTGGAGCTGGTCGGCGACGTGGCCAGCAACCGCCGCGCGGTGCTGGCCTTTGAACGCGCCGGCCGCGTGGAGAAGGTTCTGGCCGACCTGGGGGACCGGGTCAAGGAGGATCAGGTGCTCGCGCGTCTCGACGACGGCGTCCTGCGCCAGGATCTGGCCGTGGCGCGCGCCCAGGCCGCCGGCGCAGGCACCCAGGCCGACTATGCCGCCCGCGAGGCGACCCGCGCCGCCGACGTGGGCGCCGACGCGATCTCCGAGTCGGAGCGCGACCAGAAGACCACCGAGGCCGGCGTCCAGCGCCGCCGTTCCGAGCAGATGGAGGCCAGCGTCCGCCGCCTGGAGGAGCTTCTGAAACGCGGGGAGCTGCGCGCGCCCTTCCCGGCGGTGGTCATCGCGCGGGGGATCACCGACGGCTCCTACACCGCCGCCGGAAACGAGGCCTTTGTGCTGCTCGACCTGGACCGCCGCGAGGTCCACCTCGAGATCCCCGCCCCGATCGCCGCCGGGCTGGCCGCCGGTGCCCCCGTCGTCCTGACGGTCGATTCCCTGCCCGCCTTCCGCCTGGAGACCGCCCTCGACCTGCTCGTTCCGGCGGCCGATCCCACAACGCGGACCTTCCGCGGAATCGTGCGGCTGTTCGACCGGGATCCGGAGCGCAAGCTGCTTCCGGGCATGTTCGTGCGCGCGCGCATCGTGCGCCGGCGCGTGAGCGGCGAGCGCATGGTCCCCGCCGATTCCCTGGTCGAGAGCGCGCGGGGAGTTTCGGTGGTGCGCGCGGTGGAGGAGGCCTCGCCCGAGGGCGGGAAGGCCGGCCGGAAGGAACCGGAATACAAGGCCCGCTTCGTCCCCGTGCGCGTTCTGGCGCGCAACGACCGGGAGGCCGCCGTGGAGCCGCTCGAGGATGGCGCCCTCTCCATCGGGGACCGGGTTGTCGTGACCGGCGTGGACAACGTCTTCCCGGATGCGCCGCTCTCCCTGCATGCGGGCCCGTCCCGCGACCCGGGCGCGGGCGCGGGCGGCTAGGGTTCCCGTGGATCCGGTCCGCTTCGCCGTTTCGCGCCCCTACACCGTGGCGGTGGGGGTGATCCTGGCGCTCCTTTTCAGCTTCCTGGCCTGGCGCGACATTCCGGTGCAGCTCCGCCCGACGGTGGACCCTCCGATCATCACCGTGCGCACCATCTACCGCGGGGCCGGGCCGGTCGAGGTGGAGGAGCGCATCACGCGCGACGTCGAAGACCTGCTGCAGAGCGTGGACGGCCTCGACAAGCTGACCAGCGACTCGATCGAGGGCGTGAGCACCGTGACGCTCGAATACCAGTGGGGCGTGGACAAGGACCGCGCGCTGGTCGACGTGATCAACAAGCTGAGCCAGCTCTCCGACCTGCCGCAGGACGCCGAGCAGCCCGTAGTCAGCCTGACCGGGCAGCGCGGGGGCAACTCCTCGATGTGGATGCGGGTCTGGTCGCACTATCCGCCCGACCGCGTGCGCCAGATCGTCACCGAACAGGTCGAGCCGCGCATCGAACGCGTGGCAGGCGTCGCCGAACTCATGGTCGTGGGCGGCGAGGAGCGCGAGATCCAGGTGCAGATCGACCCCGAGAAGCTCGCCTCGCGCGGGGTCACCTGGGACGAGCTGGCCTCGGCCGTGCGGGACGGCTTCCTCGACCTGCGCGGCGGGACGGT
>CAZQAP010000107.1:0-4903 GCA_964591365.1 uncultured Planctomycetales bacterium | reverse complement strand
ACCATGGCGGTCTTCGTGCCGATCCTTTCGATCGAGGAGGAGGCCGGGCAGCTCTTTGCCGACCTGGCCCTGGCCATCGCCGCCGCGGTGGGGCTTTCACTGATCGTGGCCTTGACCGTGGTCCCCTCGGTCGCCGCGGTTCTCTACGGGCGCGGGGCGCGGCAGCCGCGCACGCGCCGGGAGGGACCGGTGGGCCGCTTCTACGCCGCCACCGTCCTGCGGTTCTCTTCGTCCGGCCGCCGCGCGGTGGCCGCCAAGCTGGCGCTGCTTCTGGTCGTGGGCGCCGGTGCGGTGGGGACCTGGGTGATCGTTCCTCCGGCCGGCTATCTCCCCACCGGCAACACCAACATGATCCTCTACATGGCGCAGCCGATCCCCGGCATGCGCCCCGAAACGCTGGCCGCGCGCATGGGTGCGCTCGAGACCTGGATGATGGCCCAGCCGGAGACGAACGGGTATTTCCTGGTCCTGTCGCAGCGCTTCCAGGGCGGCGGCGTTCTTCTGAAGGACGAGTACGCCACCGGCCCCGGGCTGGAAGATTTCAAGAACCGCATGATGCCGGTCTGTCTCGGCATCCCCGGCTTCCGCTCGCTGATCCCGATCCGCGTGAGCCTGTTCCGCGACTCGGGCAAGCAGTTCACCATCGAGATCACCGGTCCCGATCTCGAGGTGCTGGCGGGCGCGGCGAAGCACATCAAGGACGCGCTCGCCGACTGGCCCGGGATCCAGCCGCACGGAGTGCGCTCCGACTACGTGGAGGGCCAGCCGGAACTGCGCGTGGTCGTGGACCAGCACCGCGCCTCCGAGGCCGGGATGTCGGTGGGGGAGGTTGGCCGCGTGGTGGAGACCGCGCTGGCCGGCCGCCTGGTGGGGACCTTCAGCGACGGAGGCCGCGATTACGACCTGAAGGTGCTGGTGCCGCAGGCGCGGGTCTCGAGCCGCGCCGCGCTCGCCACCCTACCGGTCGTGACGCCCACCCGCACGCGTACGACCCTGGGGGCGCTCGCGCAGGTGAAGGAGACCGTCGGGCCGCAAAGCGTCAAGCGCCTGGAGCGCGAACGGGCCATCACCCTGACGGTCAACCTCGATTCGGACGCGGTCCTGCAGTCGGTGATCGGGGACGTTTCGAAGAATCTGATCGCGCCCACGCTCGCCTCCCTGCCGCCCGACTACCACATCGACCTCGGGGGCGCGGCCGACAAGTTCGCCGACACCCTCTCGGCCCTCACGGGGGGCTTCTGGCTGGCGATCCTGATCACCTACCTGCTGCTCGTGGCGCTCTTCCGCTCGTGGCTCTCGCCCTTCGTGATCCTCGTCACCGTGCCGCTGGCCCTTTCGGGCGGGCTGCTCGGGATCACGCTCGCCCACCGTTTCAGCGCCAACGCCAGCTTCGATCTCCTTTCCATGCTGGGTTTCGTGATCCTGGCGGGGATCGTGGTCAACAACGCCATCCTGATCATCCACCAGGCCAACAATTACCGCACCGAAGGGATGGAGCGCCGCAAGGCCCTGGCCGAATCCTCGCGCACGCGGCTTCGGCCGATCCTCATGTCGGTCACCACCTCGGTCTTCGGCATGCTTCCGCTCGCAGTGGGTAGCGGCACGGGCGCCGAGCTCTACCAGGGCCTGGCCGCCGTCATCGTCGGTGGCCTGGTGGTCAGCACCGTCTTCACCCTTTTCGTGGTGCCCGCGCTCGTCAGCCTCGGCTGGGACCTGCAAGAGGCCTTTTCGCGCGCTTCCTGACCCCTTTTGCTTCCTTGCGGATGGCCGGAAGGAGGCCATTGAGCACTATTATTGCGCAGGGAAATCCTCCTGGTGTCGGTCGTTTTCCCTAACATGGATGCGCCACCGGGGTGGGCTGCTTCCAAACGGCCCTCCTTTTCCACTTCCTCAATCCCTCGCAGGTAGCGTCATGGAAAAAGCCTTCCTTGTCTCCCTTCTGGCCGGGCTCGCCCTGGCCTCTCTTCTCCCCCCTCTTCCCGCCCAGACCGTCGGCGGCGTGGAAGATCTCAAATGGCGCTTCGACGGCGTCGGCAACCAGGATCAGCTCGGGTTTTCGGTCGCTATCGCGGGCGATGTGGATGCCGACGGCATCGATGACGTGATCGTCGGGGCCCCCAATGGCACACCCAGTCTGGCGGGGAAGGCCTACGTCTTTTCCGGAGCCACCGGGGCCCAGCTCTGGCGCTTTGACGGCCTGGCCACCAATGATCAGTTGGGGTGGTCCGTGGCCGGTGCTGGAGACGTGAACGGAGACGGCTTTTCCGATCTGATCGTCGGAGCCCCTGGTGCCGCTCCCAACGGAGTTCTTGGCGCGGGTTCGGCCTACGTTTTTTCCGGGGCAACCGGGGCTCAGCTGTTCCGTTTCGACGGCCCCTCTGGGGGAGCGGCCCTGGGGTTTTCCGTGGCGGGTGCCGGGGACGTGGATGGGGACGGTTCCCCCGACCAGATCGTCGGCGCTGTCGGCGCTTCTCCGAACAACCTCGCCACCGCGGGTTCGGCCTACGTGTTTTCGGGCGTCACGGGAACGCAGCTTTGGCGTTTCGACGGGCAGGCGGCCTATGACGACCTGGGGAATACGGTTGCTGGGGCGGGGGACGTGAACGGGGACGGTTTTGCCGATCTGATCGTCGGAGCCTTCACCGCCGACCCGAACGGCCTCAACGACGCCGGCGCGGCCTACGTCTTCTCCGGGGCGACGGGAGCCCAGATCTGGCGTTTTGCCGGCCAGGCGGCCAGTGAATACCAGGGGTATTCGGCGGCTGGTGCCGGCGACGTGAACGGGGACGGAACTCCCGACCTGATCGTCGGGGCCCTGGGCACCGATCCGAACGGCCTCACGGACGCGGGTTCGGCCTTCGTCTATTCCGGAGCGACGGGGGCGCAGCTCTGGCGTTTTGACGGATTGGGTTCAGGGGACCAGTTCGGCAGATTCGTTGCGGGTCCTGGTGACGTGGACGGGGACGGTTTTCCCGACCTGATGGTGGGGGCCCCGTACGCCGATCCCGGCAGCCTCTGGAATGCTGGTTCCGCCTACGTCTTCTCCGGAGCGGCGGGAACCCTGCAGTGGAGCTTCAACGGCCCGGCGGCCAGCGACTTGCTGGGTTATTCCGGGGCCGGTGGCGGGGATGTGGACGGGGACGGTCTCCCGGACCTGATGGCCGGCGACATCGGGGCGGATCCCAACGGCCTCCAGAGTGCGGGTTCGGCCTTCGTCTTCACCTTCAACCCGATCCTCACGGCCTCCTCGGAAACCTTTTCCGTTTCCGCGGGCGGCACCATCGACTACCCCATCGACTTCCCCGACGTGGATGCGGGCCAGAAATACGGGATCCTGCTCTCCTTGCACGGCACCGGTCCCACTTTGTTCAAGGGCCTCCTGGTCCCTCTTACCAAGGACAGCTTCTTCGTGGATTCGATCCACGGCCACACCCCGCCGCAAGGCGTGGGCTTCCAGGGAGTCCTCGACGCCCAGGGGAAGTCGCTGGCCCATTTCACAGCCGGGCCGGGGAGCCTTCCCGGAAAGGTTGTCGGAAACACCCTCTTCCTGGCCGCCGTCAACAAGAATTTCGACTTCAGTTCGGTGTTCCGCCGGATCGACTTCACGCCCTGACGGGTCAGCCTCGGCTGGGATCTGCAAGAGACCTTTTCGCGGGCTTCCTGAACCCTCGAGACTCCGGAGGCCCCTTGGCGGGGGTTCCTGCAGGGTGGTAGGCGGGTGGTAGGGTGGGATTCCTTCCCCCGGGAGCCCCTCTCGGAACTTTGTCCGATCCTTCGACTCGCCTTCCACCAACGAGCCACCCACCATGCGAACCCTTCGCACGCTTTTCCCCCCCCTTCCGGCCTTTTTCCTGTCCGGGCTGCTCTTTGCCTTCCCGCAGCTTCCCCTGGCCGCCCAGACCGTGGGCGGCATCGAGGACGTGGTTTTCCGCTTCGATGGCTTCTCCTCCGGGGATGAACTCGGAAGCTCCGTCGCCTGCGCCGGGGACGTGGATGGCGACGGCATCGCCGACCTGATCGTCGGGGCCTACCCCGCCGATCCGAACGGGTTCGTGGACGCGGGTTCAGCTTTCGTCTTCTCGGGCGCAACGGGTGCCCTGCTCTGGCGTTTCGACGGCCGGTCCGCGGGGGAAAAGCTTGGAATCTCCGTCGCCGGCGCCGGGGACGTCGACGGCGACGGCTTCGCCGACTTGATCGTCGGAGCCCCCTTTGCCGGTCCCAACGGGCTCACCGACGCGGGTTCGGCCTTCGTCTTCTCCGGTGCCACGGGCTTTCAGATCTTCCGCCTGGACGGCCCGGCGGCCGGGGATCGGCTGGGGTTTTCCGTGGGCGGTGTCGGGGATGCGGACGGGGATGGCATCCCGGATCTGATCGTGGGGAGCCCGAATGCCGATCCCAATGGGAACGTCGATTTCGGTTCCGCTTATGTCTTTTCCGGGTCCAACGGAACCCAGAGATGGCGTTTCGATGGCCAGGCTCCCGGGGACAGCATCGGTTGGTCCGTGGCGGGCGCTGGGGATGTGGACGACGATGGGGTCCCCGACCTGATCATCGGAGCCCCGTTTTCCGATCCCAATGGCACCAACGCTTCCGGTTCGGCCTTCGTCTTCACCTTCAACCCGATCCTCACCGGATCGGGCGCGTCGCTTTCGGTCACCTCCGGGGGAACGATCGACTACACGATCGACTTTCCCGACGTGGATGCCGGTGCCGGCTACAAGATCCTCCTTTCCGCCCACGGAAGCGGGCCCACAACCCTCCACGGCCTCCTGATCCCCCTTACGCCGGACCTTCTTTTCCAGGCATCCCGGCACGGGAACACTCCGGCGGCCACCTCCGGCTTCCAGGGCACCCTGGATGCCCAGGGGCAGGCTGCCGCCCAGGTGGTGGCTCCCGCCGGGGC
>CAZQAP010000106.1:0-10278 GCA_964591365.1 uncultured Planctomycetales bacterium | reverse complement strand
CAGGAGAAGCGGAAACCGGTCGTGGGGAGGGGAGGAAAACCCGCCGGAGACCCGGGTCCTGACCGGGAAGAGAGGAACCCACACGAAATCCTGAATCCCCTAAAAAGGAAAGCCCCTTCCCGATTCCCGGCCAAGCGCCTTTCCGGGCCGCTGCGAATCGTGAACAAATTGCTCCGGCACGGTACTTTTCCCTAGAATGGTTCCCCGCACGCAGAGAACAGGATGATAAAACCGGCCAGCGTCACCGGATCGCGGGAAAGATGGGGGTTCTCCTTCCTCTTTCCCTTCCGGCCCATCCAGGACTCCCTGCACGGGAACCAGCTTTTCTATCTTGCAAAATGGTTCCTTACCATGCGCTGGCTGGCGTTTTTCACCGCCTTCCTTCTGGTATTCACCACGATCAAGGTGCTTCACTTTCTTCCGGAACGCCTTTTCCTGCCCCTCTCCGCCTGCACCGCGGCCCTCGGGCTGGCGAACGTCATCTATGGAATCCTCCTGGACCGCAACCCGGAGGGCGCGAAGGCCCAGATTCTCGTCCAGGTCTTCTTCGATCTGACCATCCTGACCGCGATGCTCCAGTTCTCCGGGGGGATCGAGAATCCGCTTTCCTTCCTCTACATCTTTCACGTCATCATCGCCGGGATCCTCCTCTCCCGGTTGCACTGTTTTTCCATCGCCGGGCTGGCCTTTTTCCTTTTCTCATCGATGGCCCTTCTCGAATACGGGGAAATCGTCCCTCATTACACGCTGGAGATCTTCCCGCACGACCCGCATGAAGACATCCACCCCGCCCATCACGGCCCCTATGTCCTTTCGATCATCCTGCTGCAGGCCCTGATCCTGTTCACGACCGCTTTTTTCATCACCACCATCATGGAACACCTGAGGGCCCGGGAGAAGGAAGCCCGGGAGTCCGCCACGAAGGAAGGGGAAGCCCGCAAGCGTCTGGAAAGCGTGGTGGACGCCGCGGGGGCGGGCCTGCGCCTTGTGGACGACAAGCTCCAGGAAGTCTGGGCGAATTCCCGCTTCCAGGCCTGGGCCGGCGGCGACAAAGCCATCGAAGAAGAAGCCAGGCAGACGCTGGAGAACGGCCGGGGACGGATCCGGGAGCACTCGCTGGAAACCCCTGACGGCCGAGAACGGCATTTCGCGACCTCGTCGTTCGCCATGCGCAGGGAGGACGGCACCATCCACAATGTGGTCCAGCTCATCCAGGACATCACGCCGATGAAGCGCGCCCAGGCTGAAGCCATGCACGCCGGAAAGCTCGCGGCCATCGGTGAGCTGGCCGGGAACATCGCCCACGAGATCAACAATCCCCTGGGGGTCATCTCCGCACGGATCCAGCTTCTTCTCTCCAGGCACGCTTCCGAGTTGTCCCCGAAACCGCTCGCCGATCTTGAAAAGATGGGGGAATTGACCGAACGGATCAGCACGATCACCCGCGGCCTGTTGAGCTATTCCCGGCCGAGCCGCAGGGAAACCCGGGTTTTCGAAGTCCAGCCCGTTCTTGAGCGTGCCAAAGTCCTCGTCGAGCCGCGTGCCAAGGAAAAGAACGTCCGGCTCGGTTTCCTGTGCCCTTCCGGCCTCCCCAGCCTTCAGGGAGATCCGGGCGAACTGGAGCAGGTGATCGTCAATCTGGCCCTTAACGCGATCGACGCTGCACCCCGGGGGGGCCGGGTCCGCATCCAGGCGGAGTCCATCGGGGGCGAAGCGAACAGCCTCCGAATGACGGTGGCGGACGACGGTCCGGGGATTCCGCCTGCTCTGCGGGCCCGGGTGTTCGAACCTTTCTTCTCCACCAAGGAGGACGGAAAGGGGACCGGGCTGGGCCTCTCCATCTGCGAAGGGATCGTGCGGGGCCTTCACGGCACCATCGCCGTGAAGGCCTCGGAACTGGGGGGAGCTTGTTTCGAGATCCTTCTTCCGGTTTCCAGGCCTCACTTATGATGCGGGCCTGATGCTGACGCGCAGAATCCTGATCGTCGACGATGAACCGGGCATGCTGGAGATCTGCCAGGAGATCCTGGAAGAACTGGACCAGGTTTCCATCGTCACTTGCAGCCGGGCGACCGAGGCTCTGGAGCAGATCCGTGAGAAAGGTGTGGATCTTCTTGTCTCGGACATCCGCATGCCCGGGATGAATGGCGTGGAACTCCTTGAAGCTGCCCGAAAGGAAGACCCCAACGTCCCCGTCCTTCTGCTCACCGCTTATCCCACGGTGGAAACTGCGGTGGACGCCCTGCGCCTGGGGGCGTCCGACTACCTGGTCAAGCCCTTTCATCCCGACCAGTTGCTCCAGGTTTCCCGCCGCCTCCTGGAGGAATTGCGCCTCCGTTCCGAGCACCGTCTCCTCGCCCGGCAGCTCGGCCGGGAATTCATGTTCGGGGAGATGGTCGGCCAGAGCGCCAAGATGGCCGCGGTCTTCCATCTCATCGGCCGGGCCGCCAAGACCGATGCCCCTGTCCTGATCGTTGGGGAGACCGGCACCGGCAAGGAGCTTGTCGCCCGGGCTCTCTACCGGGGAAGCCCCCGTTCCCAGGAGAAGTTTGTTCCCGTCGACTGCGCTTCGATCCCCGAAAACCTCATCGAAAGCGAATTCTTCGGGCATGAGAAGGGGGCCTTCACGGGGGCCAATGAGAAGCGGATCGGCCTGGTGGAATACGCCGACGGAGGCACGCTCTTCCTTGACGAGATCGGAGAACTCCCTTCTCCTCTGCAGGCCAAATTCCTGCGGGCTCTGCAGGAAAAGATGATCCGCCGGGTCGGGGGCAAGCGGGAGATCCCCATCGACATCCGGGTGCTCGCGGCAACCAACCGTCCCATCGAAGAGGAAGTCAAGTCGGGGCAGTTCCGGGAAGACCTCTACTACCGCCTGAACGTCCTCCGGATCGACCTCCCGCCCCTGCGGGAACGCAAGGACGACATCCCTCTTCTCGTCTCCCACTTCCTGGGCAAGCTGTCCGGAGAAATCGGGAACCGGATCAAGGAAATCGACCCGGAAGCGCTGGAAGTCCTGGCCGCCTACGACTGGCCCGGAAACGTCCGCGAGCTGCAGAACATCCTGAAGCGCGCGATGGCCCTGGTGCAGGGTGAGGTCGTCACCGTGGACGACCTCCCCGAAGCGCTCGTCTTGAGCGCAGGTTCCCGATCCGGATCCTCTCCTTCAGGCTATTTCGAGATGCGGCGAAGGTGCACGGAGAAATTCGAGAAGGACTACCTGGAAAACATCCTCATCCAGAACGATGGGAATGTTTCCCAGGCCGCCACTCAGGCAGGACTTCCCCGCGGGACTCTCTACCGCCTCCTGAAACGGCACGGCATCAAGCCGGGAGCCTTCAGAAAAAGGTCCGAATCCGGCGGACCGGATTCGGACCCGAACTCCTGAAAGTGCGCTTCAGTTGCCGGACTTGAGGAACTCCAGAATCTTGTGGTGTTCCTCTGCCGTGAGGTTCGCCCGCACGCGCATGTGGAAGGAGATGATCTCCCACTGCCGGTCACTGAAGGAGGAGGGAGAGCGGAGGTTGTGACAGCGGCCGCAGTTTTCGGCCCACAACTCTGCCCCTCCCTTGCTGTGTCCATCGGTGGCAGCGGTCGTTGCGCAGGAGGCAACCAGAAAGGTCATCAGGGAGGCAGCCAGGAGGACTGCCAGTGTGGTCAAACGTTTCATGGGAATCATCCTCCTCAAACGCCCATGGCGATCTGGAAGTAGAAGGACATCACGTTCTGCCCTCCCTGGACAAAGAGACGATCCACGGCAATCTTCAGGACTGTCGCCGGGCTGACCCAGTAGTCCAGCCCGAATGTTGCCCGTCCGAGGTCCATGCTCATGGGAGCCCCGATGGGGAAGTTCTGCCAATCGTACCGGAAGACCGCTTCGGTGTTGCTGATCACCGAGCTGTCAGCCAGCGTGGGCCGGTAGGCCAGAAGGGCGTAGCCGCCGCTGCGATCGTTGTTGAAGCGGAGCGGCCCGATGCCCTTCTTCAGGAAGGTCACGGTCTCCACGTTGGACTTGATGAGTTCCGCGTCCACACGGACCCGGCCGCCAAGGGGCTTCACTTCCTGGTTCAGGGTGAAATCCAGGCCCCAGACCGTTGTCCCGACGTCACGCGAAGAGGTCTTCGCTCCGGAGACCGAACCTTTCAGAATGGAAGCTCCCACTTCCACTCCGGGAATGGGAACCACTCCGACCCGGGTGCCCACGTGCTTGTTGTTGTCGACATCTTCGAAGTTGTTGAACCGGAAAGCGCCGACAAGAGCAGGATCGTCATTGATCAGGGCTCCTCCATTGCCCACCCACACGACGTAGGTGACCTTGGCGTCATTGATGGGAACCGCGCCCCGCACCTCGGCTCCTGTCACGGTCCCAGGCACCAAGCGGGTACTGCCTCTCACGACCATCGGAAAGTCGGGGAGCTTGTTGATCCACGCAGGGTGGATTCTTTCCCGGAACAGCCCGAAAGGGGAAAGAAACTTCCCTGCCCCAAGGGTGATGTTGTCCGTGAGAAGGTAGAGCATCTGGGCGTATTCGAGCCCGACCTCGGTATCGCTCCCCTCCAGCTCGAATTCCACCTCGCTCTCCAGAAACATCCGGTCGTTCAGCTTCCAGAGGAAGATCGGGTTGAAGGTCGCTCCGAAAGTCGAATCTCCCATCCCCGAATCCGTGTAGTTGGAAGTGGCGTAGCCGGTCAGGAGGAATCCGGTGGTACCTGGCCGGTTCACGTCCGCCTGGGTCCTGACATTGCGGAGTTGGTCCAGCGCCTGCTGGAACTCCTCCATCGTGACGTATTCTTCTTCATCATCTCCCTGGTCCTCGTTCTGCGCGAGAAGCGGGCTTCCCATCGTCAGGACGGCTCCAAAAAGGAGCAGGGCGAGCAGTGTGAGGTGTTTCATCGAGGACTTCTCTCATCAAGGGCCGTGGCCACGGGTTTTCCGAATCGGACGACGATCTTCCGCTGGACATCCACCGGAAGTTCTCCGCCTTTGGGGGTGAAGGGATTGAGGGAGTCTCCGACCTTGCGCAGCCAAAGGGCGCCCTGGCCATCGAGAGCCTGGGAACTCGAGGCCACTTCCAGTTCCAGGGTGGGAACCTGGGAGCCCGGCACCGGAGAAACCGACTTCGATTCGAGCAGATCGATCAGGGCTTTACTGAAGGCGGCGTAGGCCTTCTGGGCCGAGGCCAGGTGATGCTCCTTGAGCAGGACCTTCACCTGCGTCTCCAGGACCGCCTTGGAGGCCTGCAGGGCCGCATCCTGACCCGGGTCGAGGGCGTTGACGGCATGCGCCAGCCCGCGGGCGGCCGCCCGCGTCCGGGTGGTGGAATGTTTCGCCAGCTTGCTCCCCACGGTCAGGTAGTTCTTCACAAGACCGGGGACAGTCTGGCCCAGAGGGGGCCGCGCCGCCAGGGTCCGGATGTAATTGACGATCTGCCAACGTTCCTGGTCGGTGAAGCGCTCCCGGAAAGTGGGCATGGGAGCCTTCCCTTCGGTGATCTTCCAGAACAGGGCCGCATCGGTCTGGCTCCACATGCGGACGGTGTCGGTCAGGTTTCCGGGATGCCGTTCCAGATCCTTGGCGGCGGGCCCGTCCCCCTGCCCGGTGACCCCGTGGCAGGAAAGGCACTCCGCCTGATAGAGCTTCAAGCCGGCGGCGATCGAGGCGGCATCGTCGGGAACGGGGTTCACAGCCCGTTCCGCCATGGCGGGAGCAGTCCAGACCTGCTGCTGCTCCTGGCCCACGGCTGCCGACCCCAGGAACCCGGCGGAAAGGGCCGCGCACCCCAAGAGGGTGGTCAGCCGCTTCCCCCGGCCTTTCCAGGTCTTCGAGGTTTCCATCTTCTTGTGCCCTATTTCGGGTTGAGAGGAGTTCATGGGTTTTCGTGGTTGTCCGGCTGCCTCTGCCACTCGGCGGACGCCTTCCGGGGGATTCACAGGGTCAAATCCCGTGCCAAGGGCCCGCGGACGGGCCCGGAACACCATAGGGTCTGGAAAGGGGGGTTTCCGGGGATTTTTCCCCGGTTTTGGCCGGTTCATGGGAAGGGAGCAAAAAGGGGCTGTCCCCGCGCGGAGACACTCCCCGGAGGCCGGGCTCGGAAACAGGCATAAGTCCTTTCATAATCGTTGGTTACAGCCGGGAACCCGGCCCCTCCGGAGACTCCGTTTTTCACCTGATTGAGACACCCCGCGGCCCGAGGAGCAGGCCGGAAGGGCCTGTTTTCAGCCGCCGGCCTGGAACTGCCGGCGCGCCAGGCCCGCGATGTGCCGTCCGATGGCCAGGGAGGCCGTGGCCGCCGGAGAGGGGGCATTGAGGACGTGGATGGCGCCCTCGGAGGAGACGATCTCGAAATCGTCCATCAGCTTCCCGTCGCGGCCCACCGCCTGGGCCCGGACCCCCGCCCCGGCGGGCCGGATGTCGGCCGCAGCCACTTCCGGCACCAGCTTCTGCAGGGCGCGGGCGAATTTCCTCCGGCTGAAAGAGCGCACGACCTCATGCAGCCCGGTGCGCCAGTAACGGGAAGCCATGCGCCAGGAGCCGGGCCAGGCCAGCATGCCGGAAATGTCCGCCGGAGAGACGTCCCGCTTGCGGTAGCCTTCCCGTTTGAGGGCCAGGACCGCATTGGGGCCGCACTCCACGGCCCCGTCGATCCGCCGGGTGAAATGAACTCCCAGAAAGGGGAAGCGGGGATCGGGAACCGGATAGATCAGGTTGCGCACCAGATGCCTCCGCTCGGGGCGCAGGGCGTGGTATTCGCCCCGGAAGGGGATGATGCGCACCGCCGGCCGATGGCCCTCCATCCGTGCAAGCTGATCGGAATGAAGCCCCCCGCAGGTGATCAGACGCCGGCAGGAAACGGGGCCCGCCCCGGTTTCCAGGATGCGCCTCCCGCCCTGGCGGCGGATCCCCAGCACCCGGGAGGAAGTCCGGATCACTCCGCCCTGCTCCCGGATCCCGGCCGCCATGGCTTCGGCAACCTTGGAGAAATCGACGATTCCGGTCTGGGGAACCCAGAGCCCGGCGACTCCGCGCACGTGCGGTTCCCGTTCGGCGAGTTCCTCGGGCCCGATCCGTTTCACACCTTCCAGGCCGTTTTCGCGGCCGCGCTCCTCCAGACCGCCAAGCCGCTCCAGCTCCGATCCCTCCGAAGCGACCACCACCTTGCCGCATTTCTCGAAGGGGATTCCCTGCTCTTCACAGAACCGGACCAGGGCCTTGCGGCCCTCCCGGCATAGCCGCGCCTTGAGGGAGCCGGGCCGGTAGTAGAGCCCCGAGTGGATCACTCCGCTGTTGTGGCCGGTCTGGTGGCCGGCCAGGCGGGATTCGGCCTCGAGGACGGCCAGGGAAACACCGCCCTCCCGGCCCAGGGCCAGGGCGGTGGCCAGTCCCACGATCCCCCCCCCGACCACGACGAGGTCGAAGCTGTCGCTGCTCACGCGCGCATCCTCCCATCCCCGCCCATCCAGGAAAACCTCCCGGAGGAATCGGAGCCCCTCTGAGGCTAGAATCCGGCCGCCTCCCTGGAGGAATCCTCATGGATGAACCCCTGATACCCCAGAAAAAACCCTACGTCCTGCAGGTGGAGCCCGGCAACTACGCCTGGTGCTCCTGCGGCCGTTCCGGGAAACAGCCCTTCTGCGACGGAAGCCACAAGGGAACGAGCTTCACTCCCGTTCCGATGAAATTCGACCACCCGGCGGAAGTGGCCTGGTGCGGCTGCAAGCACACCAAGACGCCCCCCTTCTGCGACGGAAGCCACGCCGAACTCGATTGAACGCGCATGCCCATGCCGCCTGAAGGGGCCCGCTCTTCAGGCGTTTCCCGCCAGCCATCCGGCGTAGAGTTCCGGCCGGCGGTCGCGCAGGAAGAGCCGGCGTGCATGGGAAGCGGCCGCCAGCGATAAATCGAGTTCCGCCTGCAGAATGGAATCCTGCCCGGCGGGGGCGCGGGCAAGGATGCGGCCATCCGGCCCGCAGACGAACGACTCCCCCCCGAACGTGAGGTGTTCCTCCGCGCCCACCCGGTTGCAGAGGGCGGCGAAGTATCCGTTCTGGAAGGCGGCGGCCTGGACTTCGGCTTCATAGACCCCCTCGGGCCACTCGCCCAGCGCGCCCGCCTGCGGAATGACCACCAGTTCGGCCCCCCGGAGTGCGAGCGCGCGCATGAACTCGGGGTAGTGCCGGTCGTAGCAGATGGCCACCCCGATCCTGCCCGCGGCGGTGCCGTAGACCGGAGCGCCGGTGTCGCCAGGCGCGTAGTAGCCCTTCTCGTGAAAACAGGGGTAGTCCGTGATGTGAACCATGCGCGTGCAGCCGAGAAGCCGGCCGTCGGCATCGATCACGGGGGAACTGTCGAAGCACACGCTTCCCGCGCGCTCGAAAAGATTGAAGACCACGACCACGCCCAGTTCACGCGCCAGGGCGGAAAAGGCTTCCGTGGTCGGCCCGGGCACCGGTTCCGCAAGCTTTTCGAAGCCCGGCCGGACCGGTTCCTGGGGATGGAAGCGCTCGAAAGCAAGTTCGGCGAAGCAGACCAGGTCGGCGCCCGCCGCGGCGGCGGTCCTCATGGCTTCCAGGCCCCGTTCCCGATTGGCGGCCCGGTCGAAGCCCGCATGCTGCTGGACGAGGGCGATCTGCATGCGGGCATGGTATCGGGGAAATGGGGAGCCGGTATCATTCCGCAATCCCCCCGCGTCCTTCCCGATTCAGAGAACCCACCATGCTCACCATCCAAGCCCGGGACGGAGGTTCCTTCCAGGCCTATCTTGCGCTGCCGCCCGCCGGGCGCGGCCCGGGAATCGTCCTGATGCAGGAGATCTTCGGCATCAACCAGGTCATGCGCGACCTCGCCGACCGGCTGGCGGCCCACGGTTTCGTCGTGGCCTGCCCCGACCTCTTCTGGCGCCAAAAACCGGGAATCCAGCTCACCGACAAGACCGAAGAGGAGTGGCAGCGCGCCTTCCAGCTCTACCAGGGTCTGGACGAAGCCAAGGCCGTCGAAGATTCCGCCGCCACCCTGGAGGTCCTGCGCGCCCATCCCGCCTGCACCGGCAAGGCCGGCGGCGCCGGCTTCTGCCTGGGCGGCAAGCTGGCCTACCTTCTGGCCGCGCGCCACGATCCCGACTGCTGCGTGGGCTACTACGGCGTGGGCATCGACAAGGACCTCGGCGAGGCGGAGAGCATCACCACGCCGCTGCTCCTGCACATCGCGGGCAAGGACCAGTACTGCGACAAGGAAGCCCGCGAGAAGATCCATGCGGCGCTCGACCCGCACCCGCACGCGACCCTCTGCGACTACCCGGGGCAGGACCACGCCTTCGCGCGCCCGGGCGGAGAGCATTTCGATGCGGAAGCCGCCGAGCTGGCCGATCTGCGGACACTCGCCTTCTTCCTGAAGCACCTCATGGCCGGCTCCACCGACGGCTGGTCCCCGCTCTACCTGGAAAAGATGTGGGAAGACCACATCAAGTACGAATTCGAGACCCGCGACACCGACGACACCATCGACACCATGGTGGAGGACGCCTACGTCAATCACATTCCGGTGCTTACCGGAGGCGTGGGCCGCCAGGAGCTGCACGACTTCTACGCCACGTACTTCATCCCCAGGATGCCGCCCGACACCGCCATGATTCCGATCTCCCGCACGATCGGAAAGGAGAGGGTGGTGGACGAGATGGTGTTCCAGTTCACGCACACCATGGAGATGCCCTGGATGCTCCCCGGCATCGCACCGACGGGCAAGCGCGTGGAGGTGCCGCTCATCGTGGTGGTCCACTTCCGGGACGGCAAGCTGGCCCACGAGCACATCTACTGGGACCAGGCCTCGGTGCTGGTCCAGCTCGGGCTCCTGGAACGGGGCCGGCTTCCGGTCGTCGGGATCGAGAGCGCCCGCAAGGCCCTCGACGCCTCCCTGCCCGCCAACGAACTCATCCACAAGGCGGCCGCCGCCGCCGGGCGATGACCCGCGCGGCCGGCGGACCGGCCGGCGAGGCGCGAGGGTTCGGAAGCCGCCTGCGGAGGGATCTCGGCACCCTGGAGTCGTACGCGACCCTGATGGGGATCCTCATCGGGGCGGGCATCTTCCGCGTGACGACCGATGCGTGGAACCTGACCGGTCCGAGCGTCATCCTCGGCTATCTCGTGCTGGCGCCGGTGGTCCTGGCGACCTCGGTCCCCTACGCGGTCTTCCTCTCGACCCCGCTGGGCAGGGAGCCGGGCGGCGAATACACGCACATCTCGCGGACCTTCGGCGGCCTGCGCATCGCCTTCGTCGTGAGATCGG
>CAZQAP010000105.1:0-10354 GCA_964591365.1 uncultured Planctomycetales bacterium | reverse complement strand
GCCTGGAGCACGTAGAAGACCGCGCTGTAGGCGATGGCGCGGTGGGTGTTCCAGGAACCCGGCACCTGCGGCGAGGACCCCGTGAAATCCAGACGCAGCCGGCCGCCGCGGTTTCGCAGCTTCAAGGCGATGCGCGGGGTTCCGGGCCCGTCGAGGCGGTCCTCCGAGCGGGCCTGGCCCTGCGGCCAGGAGCGCAGCAGCGCCCCGGTGAGGCGGTGGCCATGTTCGAGGAGGCCGCGCATCCCCGCCAGCAGGGTCCGTTCTCCGAAACGGCGCCGCAGGTCGCCGAATCGCTCCGCACCGCGCTTGAGGGCTGCGCACTGGGCCTGCAAATCGGCGCGCCCGGCCTCCCGGGCGCGGGTGTTGGCGGCGAAGATGCGCCAGACCTCCTCGACCGGCCGCCCCTGCCGGAGAAGAAGCACCGGTGGCAGGATCAGCCCCTCCCCGAAGAGATCGCGCGCGCCCGCCATGCTCCCCGGCTCGGCCCCGCCCACGTCGGCGTGGTGGGCGCGGTCGAGGAGGAACCCGATCCGTTTCGTGCCCGAGAAGAGCCCGGCCACCACCGTGACGTCGTTGAGATGCGTGCCGCCGCGGTGCGGGTCGTTGAGCACCACCACGTCGCCGGGTCCGGGATCCAGCTCGGCCAGCACGGCGGGAATAGTGAGGTGCGCGCTCCCGATATGGACCGGGATGTGGGCCGCGTGCGAGATCAGGGCGCCCTCCCGGTCGAGAAGCGCGCAGGAGAAATCGCGCCGCTCCTTGATGTTGGGGGAGACGGCCGCATCCCGCAGCGTCATCCCCATCTCCTCGGCCACGCTGGCGAGCAGGTGGCGGAAGACCATCAGGCGCGTGGAGGAGATCAAGGCCGGCATCGCAGCTCCAGGGCATGGAAGGAATCCACCCGGGCCTGCCAGCCGGCGGGGACCAGGGTGGTGCCGGAATACTCTGCGATCCCCGCCGGGCCTGCGATACGGGCACCCGCTCCCAGGTCCTCGCGCCGGTACCAGGGAAGAACGCAACGCCCTCCGCCCTCGGGGAGCAGCGCGGGGGCCGCGTCGAACGGCCGCGCGGGCCTGCGGGAGCGCGGAAAGCGCGGCCAGCTCCCGCGCGCGGGCCCGTCCACGCTCACCCGCACGGCCACCAGCAGGATCGGCCGGTCCTCGCGGGCGTAGCCGAAGCGGGCGCGGTGGGCAGCGTGGAAACGCGCGGCGGCCTGCGGCCCCTCGGGCAGGCCGATCTCCCCGGCCTGCCCCTCTCCGCGCAGTTCGAGCGTGCGGCTCACCCGCAGGCGGCGCGGAGGCACGCCTTCGGCCTCCAGTTCCCGCCGGGCCTGTTCGACCAGCGGACGGAAGAGTTCCCGGCGCAGGCCCGCGGCGGGCAGGGGCGCGAGCACGCTGCGCGCCAGCGTGCGCCGCGGCGGCGCGTGGAGAAGTCCGAGCGCACTGAAAGTGCCGGGATGGGGCGGAATCACGACAGCCTTGAAGCCCAGCCGATCCGCGAGCCAGGCCGCGTGCAGCCCGCCCGCCCCCCCGAAGGCGTACAGGGTGAACTGGCGCGGATCGTGGCCGCGGGCGAGGCTGACGCGCCGCACGGCCCGTTCCATGCCGGCGGTGGCGCCTTCGAGGATCGCCGCGGCCATCTCGCGCGCGTTGCAACGCTGGGGCCGCCCCAGGCGGGCGAGGGCGTTCCGAGCCGCATCCAGATCGAGCTGGAAGGTTCCTCCGAGAAAGGAGCCGGGGTGCAGACGGCCGGCCAGGAGATGGGCATCCGTGACCGTGGGCCGTTCTCCGCCGCGCCCGTAGCAGGCCGGGCCGGGAACCGCACCCGCGCTTTCCGGTCCGACCTCAAGCGCACCGCCGGCATCCCAGCGCGCAAGACTGCCGCCGCCCGTGCCGACCGAGTGAAGCGGCAGCGCCCGGCAGAGGAATGAGAGGCCGCCAAGCTCCAGCGGGAGCAGCGCCAGCTCCCCCGCTCCCAGAAGGGAGACATCGGTGCTGGTGCCGCCCATGTCCAGGGTGAGGACGTTGCGGTCCCCGCGCGCGTCCGCCAGGGTGCGGGCCGCGGAGAGCCCCCCGGAGGGTCCGCTCAAGAGCAAGTGCACGGGATGCGCCGCGGCGGAAGAAGCGTCGCAGGTCCCCCCGTCGCTGCGCATGACCTGCAGACGGGAACGGGGTCCCCATTCCTTGCGCAGGGCAATACCGAGTGCCTCCAGAGCGGGGCCGGTGACGGGGCTCAAACCCGCATCCGCCCAGGCGGTGGAAAACCGCTCGAATTCGCGGTACTCGGGGGCGATCCCGCTCGAGAGGATCACCGGCACGCCCAGGCGCCGCAGCGCGCGGCCCATGCGCTCTTCGTGGCTCGGGAAGCGATACGCATGAAGAAAGGCCACCGCCACCGCCTGGGGCCGAAGACGGTCCACCGCGGCCACGACCCGGGCGATCTCCTCGCGGGAGAGAGACTGGGCGGCCTTGCCGCCGGGCCCCACGCGCTCGCGGACCTCCACGATCCGGGAGCGGGGTTGAAAAGGCCTGCACGGGCGGGGTTCCAGATCGTAGAGGACCGGCCGGTCCTGCCGTCCGATGGCCAGGACGTCGGCGAATCCCCGGGTGGTGACGAAGACCGTGCGTCCCAGGCGCCCGGTGAGAAGCGCGTTGGTCGCATGCGTGGTTCCATGAACCAGTTCGAGCGGGCCCCGGCGGCCCGGCAGGAGGCTCCGCAGGGCCTGGAGGACCGCCCGCGCGGGCCTGCGCGGCGTCGTGGCGACCTTGCACACCTTCCAGCCGCCGTCCGCCGGGGAGACCGCATCGGTGAACGTGCCCCCGGTGTCCACTCCCGCTCGCAGGGGAACCATCCCGGCTAGCATACGGACCACCCGCGCCGCCCCCATGCTTCCCCTTCTTCTGGCTTTCTTCTGCGCCCCTCCTCAAGGAACCGGCGCCCCCATCCAGCCGCGCGCTGAAGAGATCCAGGCGGAAGCCCTCTGGGCCCGGGGAAGGACTTTCGAAGCCGCCCGTTCCTATGCGCCCGCCCTGGCTGCCCTTGCGCGGGCGATGCAGTCGGAAACCGATCCGGCCAGGGTCGAGGCGGCCGAAGCGGACTTCGAGCACCTGCTGCTCTGCCTGGAACGCACCCTTCAGCCCCTGGGCGCCCTGACGCTGCGCCGGAAGATCCTGGCTCCGCTCTCCCTCCCGCCCTCGCCCGCGGCGGGCCCCGCGCGGGCGGCCCTGGCCCTCGCCCGCCTGGAAGTGGAAGCCGCCCTGGGCAGTCCCGAGGCCGCGAACCTGCGCGAGGAACTCGGCCTTTTGACCGCCTGGCAGTGGATCGGCCCCTTCGACAACGACCGCGGCGCCGCATTCGACCACTCTCTGCCCCCCGAGACGGATCCCGATCCCGCCGCGGAACACCCCGGCAAGGTCCTGAAGGTGGCCTGGCGCACGCTCCCCGCGCCCCCCCCCTCGGGCGTGCTGTCCTTCTCGGACCTGATGCGCCCCGGAGAGCAGGTGGCGCTTTTGGCGCGTTGCTGGATCCGCAGCGGGAAGAAACAGGAGATCTGGCTCCTCTTCGGGGTGGACGACGAAGCGCGCGTCTGGTTGGACGGCAGGCCGGTCTACGAAGTCCGCGGCCGCCACAGTTTCCACGCCGACGCCCAGGCGCTGCCCCTCGCCCTGAAGAAGGGCTGGAACGAACTGGCCTTCAAGATCGGAAACCGCGACGGGGCCTGCCGCCTGATCGCCCGCCTGGAGAACGCCCAGGGCGGCCCCTTGCACCTGGAAACCTCCGCCGAGCCGCCCGAAGAGGTTTCCCCGTCCTCCCTGGATCCGGCCGAAGCCCCGCTGGGGCCGGAGACCGCCCCCCCCCCGCCCGGCGAAGCCCGCTTCCTCGCGAACCGGAAGGACGATCCCGAAATCCTCTTCCGCCGCAGCGTGCGGGCCGGCCGTTTGCAGGCCCTGGAGCCGTCCAGTCATCCCGGCCGCGCCGACGGGCTGGCCGCGGCCGCGGCCGTGCCGGAGAATCTGCGCTTCGCGCTCCAGAAGGCCCGCGTCCTGCGCCAACGCTCCCTCAAGGCGGAAGAGCGCGACAGCAACCCCTGGCGCCGGGAGGTCGAGGATCTTCTGGCGCGCTTCGACCGCCCCGCGCGCGCGGTCTTCTGGCTGGGGGTCTATCGCGGGATCGAACTTCCCACGCCCGATCCGGCCCTGGATCTCCTGGACGAAGCGCTGGAGAAGGAACCCCGATTCCTCGAAGCACGCTGGCAGCGGGCGCGCTGGCTGGCAGCTCGGGGCGAAGAGCTTCTGGCCCTGCGCGACGACCGCGCCTGGCTGGGATTGCCCGATGGCCTGCAGGCCCCCCGGCTGGCCCCGGCCGCCTTCCACCTCCTTCAGGAGGAGAATCCGGTCGAAGCACGCAAATGGCTGCGGGCTTTCGAGTCCCAGGCTCCCCTCCCGCTGCACCTGGGAGAACGGCTGAGCCTGGCCGGTGGGGAGTTCGACGCCGCACAAATCCGCTCGCTTTACGAAGAGCAGCGCAGGCGCGACCCCTGGGATCCCGGACTTGCCGCCCAGGCCGGAGCACTGCTGCGTTCCCGGGGCGAGCTCTCCCAGGCGATGGAGGTCGTGGGCGCCATGCGCGCCCTCGTCCCGCTCGACAGCGGCCTGCTGCGGGAGAGCATCGAAATCCACCTGGCCCTCGGGGACCGCCCCAGCGCGCTCGAAGACCTCCAGACCCTTCTGGGGATCGATTTCAACAACACCGAAGCCCGCCGTCTTGCGGACTGGCTGCGGGCCAAGGGCACGCGCGCCTTCGAGGAGCCTTTCCGGGAGCCCTTGAAGGAGATCGTGGCCCGCCATCCCGCGGTGGACGGTTCGGGGGAATCCGAGGAGGTGCTCCTCTTCCGCACCGTCATCCGGGTGCAGCCGGACGGAACGGCCAAACGCTACGTCCATCAGGTCCGCAGGCTGCTTTCGGACGACGGCGTGCGGCAGCTGGGCGGCTTCGCCATCCCTTTCGCCGCCGGGGACCAGGAGGTCCGTCTTCTGCGGGCCGGCGTCCTTCACCCGGACGGCACCCTCACCAGCGCTCCGGGCGGGCACGCCTATGCGCCGGGATCGGGGCAGCGGGCTTGGCGCGTTTCCCTTCCTCCCCTGGGCCATGGCGACGTCGTCGATCTCGAATGGCGCCTCGACGATCTGCGGCCCACGATCTTCGGCCGTTACTTCGGGCTGGATCACTCCTTCTTCCCCTCGGGCCCGGGGGATTCCCCCGACGCCCCGGTTCGGGAAGCGGAACTGATCCTCGAATCCCCTCCCGGATTGCCTCTGCGCGTCGGGTCGAATCCGGGGATTCCTCCGCCGGCCGTGGAGACCCGCCCGGACGGATGGACGCGGCGGACCTGGAGGCTGGAAGACCTCGTCCCCCCGCGGCCGGAACGGCTGATGCCTCCTCCCCGGGAATGGGCTCCCCGGGTCCAGGCTTCCACCTATCCGGATTGGAAGTCGTTCGGCAAGTGGTGGTGGAACCTGATCCAGGCCGAAATGACCTCTTCCCCGGCCATGCGCCGCAAGGTGGAGGAACTCACCCGCACGGCTGCGGATCCCCTGGAACGCCTGCGCGCGGTCTACGACTTCGTGGTCACCGACATCCGCTACAACGCCTGGGAATTCGGCGTCCACGGCTATCAGCCCTACAGCGCACCGGTGATCTTCAGCCGGGGATTCGGCGACTGCAAGGACAAGTCGATCCTGCTGCGGACCATGCTGGCCCAGACGGGCATCCAGGCCTATCCGGTCTTGATCCGTTCCACAGGCCGCCGGACCGAGGAGGACCTCTCCATCCCGCTGGTCACCCACTTCAACCACTGCATCACCTACGTCCCGGCCCAAAAAGGGATTCCCGCCATGTTTCTCGACGGCACGGCGCGCCATCACCCCATGGAGGTCCTCCCGGAAAGCGATGCCGGTGCGCAGGTCCTTGTGGTGGAGCCCGGAAAGGTCGCCCAGACCCGCATTCCCTTTCCGGAAGCCGAGCGCAACCTGGAGGAGAAGCACTACGACATCCGCCTGCATCCCGACGGTTCCGCCGATTTCACCCTGACGGAGACGCCCCGCGGCCGCTTCGACCCCCGTCTGCGCAGCACCTTCAACGGCTCCCCGGAAGTGCGCCGCCGGGTGGCGGCCGACCTGCTCACGCGCCGATTCGGAGCCGTTGAGCTCGAGTCGGTGGCGTTCCACGGGCTGGAGGACCTGACCCGCCCTGTTTCCTGGCAGGCCCGCGGACATATCGCCGCCCTGGCCCGGCCGGAAGGATCGAGCCTGGCCGTCCCGGGAACCTTCGAGCCGCTGCGTCTCCAGGAAAGCCTGGTGGTGGAGGAGGTGCGCGACCAGGATCTGCTGCTCGACGTCCCCTGGACCCGCAAGACGGCGATCCTCTGGCATTTGCCGGAGGGATGGACCTTGAAGACCCTGCCCGCGCCGGGACACGTCGAAACCGAGGATCTCCTCTGGAAGTGGAGCGTCCAGTCCGATCCCCAGGGCCTTACGGCCACGGAGACCCTGCGCTTCAAGACCCACCGGATTCCCGCCGCGCGCTATCCGGGTTTCCGCGCCGCGGCCGGCGCCATCGACGATGGACAGGCCCGTTTCCTGCGCGTCCAGGAGCTCCCTTGAAGCCCGCCCTCCTCGCCGGCCAGGCCTCGGTCCTGGTCTTCAGCCTTCTCCCGGGGCTTCTTCCCCTCCCCCTTGCGCAGGAGGGCCTTCTCGACCGTTTCGATCCGCCCGCGCTGGAAGAAGCCGACTTTCCCGCCGCCGCCGAAGCGTGGCTGCACGCCCTCGAGCAGTCCCCCGAGAACCCCATGGCGCGCGTCTTCGCCCGGCGGCTGTCCGAGTTCGAAGGCCAGCTGCCCCGCGGACTGGACCCCGGGCGTCTGGAATCCCTGATCGCACGGGTCCCCGACGCGGACGCTTCCTTGATCCTGCGCAATCTGCTGCTCAACCAGCGCCTGCGGGTGATGTTCCAGCCGGAGAAGGAGGTGCCTCCCCGCGACCTCTACCCGGAGTTCGTGCATCACTGGCGGCTTGCAGGCCCCTTCGGCCCGCTCAGAGAACCGGATCCCCTGGCTCCTTCCCAGGCGCCCGAACAGGAACTCCCCCAGCTCCACCCGGAAGATCTCCAGCACCACCGCTGGGACACCCTTTCGCGCCTGCGGACCTCGCCGCAGGTGGATCCTGCGGGCCGGATCCATCCCCACGCGGGAGCCTGGTATCTACTCGCCTATCTCCGGGCCGACCGGGAGGAGGCCGCCACCCTGGAAATACTCGCCCCGGGAAGGTTCCGCGCCTTCTGGAACGGGACCGAGGTTCTATCCCTGGTGGACCTGCGCCACCCCGAGGGGAGTTCCCATCGCGGCGGAGTCTGGCTGCAGGCGGGGTGGAACGCACTGCTGGTAAAAGTGGACGGCCGCAGCGCGCCCCGCTTGGGAGCGCGGCTGATCGATGCGCATGGAAGAGCCTTGAGTCTGGAAGAGGCCGCGGACCACTCTTTTCCTGCCTTCCTCCGCTCCGAAAAACGCTCCCCCCCCGCCTTCGATCCGGGTGCCTTCCTGAAGAAGCTGGCCGGGGAATCCGAAGCCGGACAGCTCCTTTTCGCCTGGTGGCTGGGCGCCTCCGGCCGCCCCGATCGGGCTCTTGCGGAGCTGGAAGAACCTTTTTCCGGGGCACCGTCCCCCCAAAGGGAAACCCGCCTCCGCCTCCGCCTGCAGCACGCCTTTCTTCGGGCCGCCGGGCACCTTCCCGCGACCTACCGCCGCCGCGAACGGAAACGGCTCGAGACCGAACTTCTCAAGGACGGCCCTCTTCCTCCGATGGTCGCCTGGGATCGCATCTCCCGCATGGTGAACGAAGACCAGTTCGAGGAAGCCTTGCAGGCGGCCGAGGCCTTGGTCAACCGCTTCCCCGCCTGGCCGGCCACGCGGAATCTTCTGGCCCGGGTGATGCTCTCCAATCCGTTTTTCGAAGAACCCGCCCGGCAACTGCTCCAGGAAGCCGTCCGCACCGGGAAGGCCGACGCCGGGGCGCATCTGATTCTCGCGCGCATGGCACTGGATGCCGGGGATTCCACGGAAGGACGCAAGGCCTTGGAGCAGGCCCTTCAACTGGACGGCAGGTTGCAGGAGGCCCGTTCGACGCTCCTCCAATTGCTTCTTTCCAGGACTCCCTCCGACCAGGATCAAGCGCGCAGTCTTCTCCGCCGCTGGCGGTCCGTTCTTCCCCGGTCCCGGGAGGTCCTCCTCTGGCAGCGGCGTCTTCTGCGGCTTGAGGGCCGCTCCCGAAAGATCGTCACCGCCCTGGACAAGGCCACCCGACGCTTCCCCGGGCTTCCGCGCCGCTGGAACGCCCTGGGCCTCGAGTTCCTGCGCATGGGAGAAGACGAGGAGGCCGTGAAAGCCCTGGAAGAGGAACGGGCGCTCGAACCGGCCGATCCGGCCCTGCGGCAGGTTCTCGCCCGCCTGGAGGGGATTCCCGATCCGGCCCGGGAGTTCTTCGAGGCCTTCCGTCCCGATCGGGAAGGCGCTTTGTCTCAGGCCCGGAAGCGCCTCAACGATCCTGCGACTGCGCCGGCCAATGCATCCCTGGCCCTGGCCCTCGACTCCGCCATGGTCTACCTCTTCCCCCACGGCGGGGCCGAAGAACGCACGCATACCGTCACGGTTGCGCTCGATCAGGCCGGGCGCAAGGCGCTTCACGAGGAACCCGCCCGCAGCGGCGCCCGCCGGGTCCAGGTGCTCAACTCCAACGGACAGGTTTCCGAGCCCCTGCTCGTCAAGGGGAAGTGGGTCATGCCGGCCCTTGATCCCGGCGACGCAGTCGAAGTGGAGTTCGACTCCTTCCTGCCCGCCGCGCCGGGAGAACCGCCCGACCTGGGCTGGTTCCGCTTCCGCTCCTTCGAGGAGGTCTATCTGCGCAGCCGTTACGTGGTCTTCGTCCCCGACGGCCTCGACATCGACCTGCGCATGCGCGGTTTTCATGGAAGCCATGAAGAAGTTCCCTGGAAGAACGGCACGGTCCACATCTTCCTGGTCACCAACAACGACCCCCTTCCCGAAGAGCCGCTGCGCCCGCCGGATGCCGAACTGCTTCCCTGGGTCGAGTTCGGCAAGGATTCCCGCCTCGATGCCGACGCCCGTCTCCTCGAGCGGCAGGCCCACCGGCTTGCCGCCCTTCCCGCCGACCTCGCCGCCGCCTGGCGCCGGCTCGATTCAGGCGAAGGCGATGCGGTCCAGCGCGCGAACCGGCTCTTCGACCTGCTCCAGGACCGGATCACCGACTTCCAGGGGCCCGCCCCTTCCGCCCGTGTCTGGACCGAACGCCGCGGGCAGCCGATCTTTCTTTTCGGAGCCATGCTGGAAGCGCAGGGCATTCCCTTCACCTGGGCCTTCTCCCGTCCTTTCTCCCCGCCTCTCGATCCCGGGATCATGGAGGCCTTCCAGCTCCCCACCCGTTATTCCGTGCCCTTGATCCGGCTCGCGGGGCCCGAGGGGCCGGTCTGGGTCCTCTTTCAGCTCCGGGGCGCCCGGTTCGGCCGCCTTCCGGAACCGCTTGCGGGAGCCGAGGTCCTGCTCCTCGAGCCCGGGGGCCCCCGCCTGGATCACTTGCCCTCCCGGGACCTGGAAGACTCCTGGTCCCAGGACTTCAAGATCCGCTTCGAAGTCGATCCGCAGGGAGACGCCCGGGCGGAAGGCGAGTTCGCCCTGCGCACCTATCAAGGCGCCGGGGCACGCACCCAGGTTGCCGGCCTCGACTCCCGCCGCCGGGAAGCCTTTGTGCGCCGGACGGTGGCCGCTTTGGTCCCGGGGTTAGCACTCCAATCCTTTTCCTTCGCGGACCTGGACCGGACGGGGATGCCGCTTCGCATCCTCTTCGAAGGCCGCCTCCCCGGTTTCCTCGACTCCACCCCTTCGGGATTCGCCTGCCGGCGCCGTATTCCCCCCGCCAACCTGGTCCAGCAGCTCGGTCCGCCCGACCGCACCACCGACCTCTTCCTGCGGGCCTTCCTGCGCAACCGGGCGCGGGTGCGGATCGATCTCCCGCCGGGTTTCCAGTTCTCCTCTCCGCCGGCGGAACGCGAACTGCAAAGGAACGGTTTCCTCTACCGGATGGAGGTCCTCGAAGCCGGCCCCCGAACCCTCGAATTCCAGCGCACCCTTTCGCTCTACGGCCTGCGCCTCCCCAAAGAGGAGGTTGCCGGTTTCCAGCGCAGCCTGCGCGGATTCGAGCAGGAAGAGGAACAGCCCCTCCGGGTGACCCGGGACTGACCGCAGAAGAAAACCGGTCGAAGGACAACTCCGGTTCATCTTTCGGGG
>CAZQAP010000104.1:0-10559 GCA_964591365.1 uncultured Planctomycetales bacterium | reverse complement strand
GCGGTCCGCAAGCTGGAGGTCAACCGATGAAACGATGCCTTCCCGCCGCCATGTTCCTGCTTTTGCTCCCCGCGGCCCTGTTGTCCGCACAGGGGGGCCGGATTCAACCCAGGGTGGAGATTCCCTGGAACCGCTACTACACGCATGAGGAACTCCTGGGGCTCATGGACCGCCTGAAGGAAGCCTGGCCCGGATTCGTGCGCTTCGAGGACATCGGGAGGACCTACGAAGGGCGGGTGCTGCGGGTGCTGGTCCTGACCAACCAGGAGACCGGCGGGGACCGGGACAAGGTCGCCATGTGGGTGGACGGCAACGTCCACGGCAACGAGGTCCAGGGGGCCGAGGCGGCCCTCTACCTGGCCTGGTGGCTGCTCGAGCACCAGGAGAGCAACGAGCGCGCGCGCACACTTCTCGACCGCCGGGTCTTCTACATCCTGCCCTCCCAGAATCCCGACGGAAGGGACTACTGGTTCGAGGAGCCCAATACGGCCAGTTCCTCCCGCAGCGGGAAAAAGCCCTTCGACAACGATCGCGACGGCCTGCTGGACGAGGACGGCCCGGACGACCTGGACGGAGACGGCGAGATCCTGATGATGCGCAAGCAGGTGCCGCCTGGGACCGGAAACTTCCGCCTCGATCCGGACGATGCGCGCATCCTGGTTCCGGCCGACAAGGACCATCCCGGCGACTGGATCCTGCTGGGCCAGGAAGGCATCGACAACGACGGCGACGGACGCGTGAACGAAGACGGGCCCGGCGGTTACGACATGAACCGCAACTGGCCCAGCGACTGGCAGCCCTGGCACGTCCAGTACGGCGCCGGCGACTACCCGTTCTCCTACCCGGAACCCCGCGCGATCGGCAGGTTCCTGCTCGATCACCCCAATATCGCGGCCGTGCAGTCGTTCCACAATGCAGGCGGCATGCTCCTGCGCGGTCCGGGTGCCGAGACGATCCGCTACCCGCGGGCCGACGTGCGGGTCTACGACGAAATCGGGAAGGAGGGCGAACAGATCCTGCCCTTCTACCGCTACATGATCATCTGGAAGGATCTCTACAGCGTTCACGGAGGGTTCGTGAACTGGGCCTACGAGGGGCTCGGCGTCTTCGCCTTCAGCAACGAACTCTGGTCCTCCTCGCAGTATTTCGGGGGCCGTCGGGAGCAGGGCCGCCAGGGATTCTTCGGCAGCGGCCGCAAGAACGGGCTCGATTTCAACGATTCGGTCCTGCTCGGGGATGCCTGGGTGGCTTGGCATCCAGTGGACCATCCCCTGTACGGGCAGGTCGAGGTGGGCGGCTTCAAGCGCGAGCACGGAAGAGTGGCCCCTTCTTTCATGATCGAGGAGATGCTGCACCGCAACGCCATGTTCTGCGCGCGGCATGCCGAGGGGATCGCCGATCTGGAGGCCGAACCCCTGGAAATCGAGGATCTTGGCGGGGGGCTCTGGCGCGTGGCCTGGACCGTGCGGAACAAGACCCTGCTCCCCACCCGTTCGGCCATGGCCGCGCGGGAGAAGATCGGAATCCCCGACCGGGCGACCCTGAAGGGCGGGGACGTGGAGGTTCTGACCGGTGGGATCTCCAGCGACCGCTTCCGCCCCAACCGGATCGAGCTGCAGGATGGGGATCCCGGCCGGATCCTGGTCGAGGAGGGCGTCCCCAGCCGGGGCTGGGTGAAGGTGGTCTGGTTCGTGCGCGGCCGTGGCGGGTTCGAACTGCGCTACCAGGCGGAAAAGGCCGACGACCTGACGGTCGCCGCGGCCCTGCCGGAGTGATCCCGTCATGCGTTATGCAGGCTGGTTTCTTCTCGGCTTCGCTCCCCTGGCCCTGATCGACGGGCTGTTCGTCAAGCAGGAATTCATCCAGGGGGGGGGGCTGGCCACCCTGGGTCTCCTCGGCCTCGGTCTTCTTCTCGGGCTGGGGTTCTCCCGGGCCGCTCCGTTCCTGGAACGGCTCCTCCCTGCCCGCTTTCGCGGGCGGCCCCAGGCCGCCCTCGGGGCCGGCCTGGCCTGCGCCCTGGTTCCCCAGGCGGCCCCTTTCTTCCCCGGTCCCCTGGCTGCGGCCCTTTTCGACTGGAAATGGGCCCTGGGCACCACGCTGCCGCTCGGAATCCTGGCCTTCGCCCTGGTGGGCCGGGCGACGGCTTGGATTCCGCTTCCGCGCCGCCCGATTCCCTGGGGGGTGATCCTGTTCCTTCTTCTCGCGGGCGGCCTGGAGGCCCGCTACCGGATCGAGGCGGGGGCAAGGATCCGCGCCAGCCGCGCCGCACCGGCGGAGATCCAGAAGCCCCCGCACAGTCCCGACGTGATTCTCCTGGTGCTCGACACCCTGCGTTTCGAGGCCCTGGGCAAGACTCTGGAGAGCGGGCCGCTCATGCCCCGGCTCCGATCGTTCGCTTCCCGGGGGCGGCGCTTCACGCGGGGATACTCCGGCGCCAATACCACGCCGCCGGGCCACGCCACCCTCTTCACGGGACTCTATCCCTCGGAATCCGGCACCCTGAACAAAGGGGAAGTGACGCTCGACCTGCGCCAGTCCACCCTGGCGGAATTCCTGCGCCGCCACGGCTACCGGACCGCCGGGGTCACCAGCAACGTCCGCCTCGAGGATGCCCGGGGATACGGACAGGGCTTCGAGATCTATGACGACCGCCTGGTGGTGCGCGATTCCCCCCTTTTCCCCGCCATCAAGAAGTTCTTCAACTCCTCCTTCTTCCGCAGCTTGAGCGGTTATTTCATCGGGAGCGCCGTCGGCAGCACCTTGAAGGCCCGGCTCTCCAGCAAACAGTTCGGGGTCACCGCCCTGGATACCTCCCGCGAAGCGGTTTCCGTTCTCGATTCCCTCGGTCTGGAAGAAGGACAGCCCCTTTTCCTGTTCGTCAACTTCATCGACCCTCATTTCCCGTACGAGTCGGCGGACTCCCGCTCCGTGCCCGGGCTGCGGACCCCGGCGACAGCCGAACTGGAGCGCACGCGGCGGGATGGCGCCGGCTTCCATCGCGAGCTGGACCGGCTCGCCGGGCGGCTGGGCTCCGGCAAGCCCGGCCCGGGGGACGAGGAACGTCTGGCCTGGATCCGCCGGGCCTACTGGGAGCAGTGCCGCCAGCTCGATGAAGGTGTCGGGGCTCTTCTGGATGAGCTGGGCCGGCGCGGCCGCCTTGCGGGGGCCTTGGTGCTGGTCACCAGTGACCACGGCGAGCACCTGGGAGAGCATGCAGCGTTCCTGCATGGCACCACCCTCTTCGAGGAACAGGTGCACGTGCCCTTCCTCTTGGTGGGCCCGGGCGTGGAACCCGGAACGGAAGACTCTCCGGTTTCCGCCGTCGATTTCTTTCCCACGGTCTGCCGGGCCCTGGGCGTGGAAACCCCTGCCGGCCTGCCCGGCGTTCCTCTGCAGGATCCCGTTCCCCCCGGGCGGCCCCTCCGTTTCGAATCCGGGGAACTGCGCGGGTTCCTGGCCGGCGCCCACAAGTGGATTGCCCGCGACGACGGACGGCAACTTCACTGGACGGCGGCCTTCGATCTCTCCCGGGATCCCCGCGAGGGGACCAACCTGATCGGTTCGGCCGAGACCTGGGTCGAACGGGGGATGGAGGCGGCCCCCTTCCAATCCTCAGGTGACGCGGTCCGCCGGATCGGGAGCAGGATCGACCTGGGCCAGCTCGGCTATACGGACGAAACCAGGGAGCCGCGATGAACGGCTCTTCGGACTGGCTCGCAGCCTACCGGGCTTCCCTCTATGCCTTCCTCCTCGAGGGGCAGTGGTTCACCTTCTCCCTGGACGGCGAGGGACCCGCCTCCAGTCCCTCCCTTCCCGACATCACCCTGATCACCGCCTGGAATCCCGGTTCCGAGGAGCGCTCCTGGTCCTGGAACCAGACCGCCCAGGCCGGGCTTCTCCGCGCCTTGACCGCCGCCCGGATGACCTGGGTCCCCGCCTGGGGCGGCTCCCTTCCCGGGGTGGAGCCCGCCTGGCGGGACGAGGGTTTCGGGCTTATGGACTTGGGCCGGGATGCGGCCTTTTCGTGGGGCCGTTCCTGGGGCCAGACGGCCGTGGTGCACCTGGGGCCCGGGGAGTGCGAACTTCTCCTCTGCCAGGAAAGGCGCTCCGTGGCCTGTTTTGCCCGCTCCTTGGGATTCCAGCCCCTTTTCTCTTCAAGCGGGCCCGAATCTGGACGATGACTTCCTGACCCTTCGTCTCCAAGGGGTTGAAGCGAGGGGGGCCGGAAGCGGGCCCCGGCGAGCAACCATGAGACCTCGAATCAAAGGAATCGCGACCTTTCTGACCCTTCTCCCGGCCGCGGCACTGGCTTCGGCCGGCCCCGCCGGGCCGGAGGGCGGGCAACCCGCCTACCACTTGGGCCTGGCCCTCAAGGAGGGCCAGGTCTGGCGCCAATCGGTCCAGATCGGGACGGAGCTGGAACTCCAGGACGGAGGGCGGAGCAGGCTGGAGCTGGACCTCCTGCTCCGGTTGCAGTGCGTGGAATCGGGGGAGTCTTTTGGCGTCGAGGCCGCCTTCATCGACTGGCGGATCGAACTGACCGGGAACGGCCGCAACTTCGAGTGGCATGGAGGTCATTTCCGTTGCACAGGAAACGCTCTTCCCGCGGATCCGGAAAGCCAGGGCTGCAAGGCGATGATGAAAGCCTGGTCGGAAAGCTTGCGGGAAATGGATCTGCGCTTCCGGCTGCTTCCCGGCGGCACCCTGGAAGACCTGCGCGGCTTCGATGCCTCTTTCGAAGCCATCTCGCGGACCCTGGAGGCCTTTCCCGGTCTGCCTGCCGGGACGCGTCTCCATCTCGGCCCTCCGGGGCTGCGCAGCGTCCGGGAACTCCTGATCCGGGCTCTTTCCACCCGGCGTCCCGAGCAACCCGTCGAGGTTGAGAGTCGGTGGGGGAGTTCCTGGGATTTCCACCTGCCTGGCCTGCCTTCGATGAGCCTGCTCAACCGGTTCTCCCTGACGGGTGTGGAACGGGCCGGACGTTTCCGTGTCGCCAAGGTCGCCTTCCAGCCGCGCTTCCATCGGCCGGGGGCCGACCTGGCCGACCTTCCCGAGGCCCTGCCCGAAAAGGCCAGCGGCCGTCTCTCCCTGGTGCTCGGTTCCGGATTGACCTGGACCAAGGAACTGGAGGGGTCTTTATCTTCGGGGAGGGGAGGGAATCCGGTGCTTTCGGCTTCCTTCCGCATGCGGACTGCGCTGGAGGATTGAAACCCTAGTCCGGTTCCGTGCCGCCCGCCCCTTCGAGGCGGCGGGCTTTCTCCTCGATCCCGGCGGCCTCCCGGCTTCGGCCCGTGGCGCGCAGGACCCGGGCCAGATCCTCGTAGGCGTGTGCGTTCTGGGGTGCCTGAAGGAGTGACTGGCGGAACCACGGCAGGGCCTCGGCCGGAGAGCCGAGTTCTTCCGAACAGTGGCCCAGAAGATCGAAGAGGGGGGCCTTGCGTGGACCCAGCACCAGCCGCTGTTCGAGCACCTGACGCGCTTCGAGGAAGTCCTTGGAGAAGAAGAGAAAACGGCCCAGGAGTTCCAAGGCGTAGCCGTTGGCGGGGTTGGCAGCGGCCACTTGCCGGAGGACTGCGACGGCTTTCTCCCGTTTCCCGCTCTTTTCGAGCTGGACGGCGTGCAGGGTCTTGCGCAGTTCCCCGAGGCTTTCCCCGGGACTGGGGCGCCCGGGGGCTTCCAAGGGGAGGGAGGCCACGGCCTCGGGATCTCCGGCCGCCGCATACCCCAGGCTCCGGATCGCTTCCAAGGCCTCCTCGCCGGGAACAGGATCCGCTTCCAGCGTCAGGGCCGGCCGTTCCCGGATGTCCTCGATGGCCCGGCGGTCGCGCCGGACCACATCCTCTTTTTCCGTCAAGAGGTTCGTTTCCTCGCCGGGATCCCGGCTCAGGTCGTAGAACTGCGGCCGGGAGGAAAGGAGGTACTTCCCGTTCCGATCGGCCCAGCCGACCAAGGGGCTCCAGCCGAAATTTAGGAAACCGTAGTAGCTTTCGAAATAAACCCCGCGGCCGGGCGGGACCGTGCTGCGGTAGAGGCTCAGCCCGTCGATGCCGGCCGGGATCGGCAGTCCCATGGCCTCCAGCAGGGTGGGGAAGACGTCCGCAACGCTGACGATCTCGGAACTCTGCTCGCCGGCGTCCCAGTGATCTGGATAGCGCAGCAGGAGGGGGACCTTCAAGGTGGGATCGAAGCAGGCCGCACCGTGGGTGGATTCGCCGTGGTCTCCCAGGGCTTCGCCATGATCGCCGGCCACAAGCAGGAAGGACCGTTCGAGGATTCCCTCCGCGCGGAGTCTGGCCATCAATCGGCCCAGGACACGGTCCACCAAGGCCACTTCGGCCAGATAGGGGTCGTTGCGGGTGCGGCGCAGAAGTTCTGCGGGCGCCTGGTAGGGCTGGTGGGCATCGAAGAAGTGGATCCACAGGAAGAAGGGGCGCGAACGGTCCCTCCCCTCGAGCCAGCGTTCTGCGCGCGGAAGGACTTCCTCGGCGGTCCAGGACTCCACCCCGATGCCGCCGTTGCGGGGGTCGGCCAGGGGTGCCTCATAGTGCTCGAAGCCCTGGGCGATCCCCCAGCTCCGGTTGAGGACCACCGCGGAAACCACCGCAGCGGTCTGGTATCCGGCCTCCTGGGCCTGTTCGGCCAGGGTCACCGCGGAACGGGGCAGCGGGGTCAGTCCGTTGTCCCGCACGGTGTGCCGCGGGGGATAGAGCCCGGTCATCATCGAAGCGTGGGAAGGGAGGGTGATGGGGGCAGTGGCCCGTGCGGCCGCGTAGAGCCGGCTCTCCCGGGCGAGGGCGTCGAGATTGGGCGTGAAGGCGACCGGGTTTCCGTAACAGCCGAGGGCATCCGCCCGCGTGGTGTCCAGGGTGATGAGGAGGACCGAGCGCCGGGGGGGGCCGGCCGAGGGGCCGCACGCCGCCGCCGCAAGGAAAAGGGCCGCCAGCCCGGCCCGGAGCGGGGCCGGAGAACGAAGCACCGTGCAGGATCCCTGCATCACGCCCCTACAATACCCGGCCATGTTCGAGCCGGTCAGCCGCAATTATCTGGAGCAACCGGACGCCCTCGAGAACTCCGTCCTGGCTCTCTGGGAAAAGGAAGCGCTCTTCTCCGCTCTTCTCCAGGCCCGGGAGGGCGCTCCCCCCTTCGTCTTCTACGAGGGCCCTCCCACCGCCAACGGGCAGCCCGGGATCCACCACGTCCTGGCGCGCGCCTTGAAGGATGCGGTGTGCCGCTTCCAGACGATGCGCGGGCGCATGGTGCTGCGCAAGGCCGGCTGGGACACTCACGGGCTGCCGGTCGAACTCGAGGTGGAGAAGCAGCTGGGAATCAACGGAAAGCCGGAGATCGAGAAGCTGGGGCTCGCGGAGTTCAACCGGGCCTGCCGGGACTCGGTCTTCACCTACAAGAAGGAGTGGGAGGATCTCTCGCGGCGGATCGGCTACCTGCTCGACTACGAGCACCCTTACGTCACCTTCCATTCCGGGTACGTGGAGTCGGTCTGGTTCCTCCTTTCGCGCTTCGCCGAACACGGCATGCTCTACCGCGGCCATAAGGTGCTGCCCTGGTGCGGGCGTTGCGGCACGGGCCTTTCCAGCCACGAGGTGGGACTCGGCTACCAGGACGTGGAGGACCCCTCGGTCTGGATCACCTTCCCCCTGCGGGAGGGGTCCGGGCTTCTCGCCGGCGCCTCGCTGGTGGCCTGGACGACCACCCCCTGGACGCTGCCGAGCAACTTCGCGGCCTGCGTGAACCCCGATCTCGAGTACATGGTGGTGGAACACGAGGGCCGCCGCTTCGTGCTGCTCGAGGAGAAGATCGCGGAAGTCTTCGGGGAGGAGGGCGCCAGGATCGCCGGCCGGGTGAAGGGGGCCGAACTCTGCGGGCTGGCCTACGAGCCCCTGTTCCGGCTGGAGGGCCTGCTCGAAATCCGTCCCGGGAAGGGGGAACACCGGGTGGTGGGGGATGCCTTCGTCACGGCCGAGGAGGGGACCGGGATCGTCCACCTGGCGCCCTACGGGGCCGACGACTTCCGCATCGCCAGGCGGGAGGGGCTTCCTGTGCGCCTGGCCGTGGGGGAGGAGGGGCGCTTCCTCGTTCCGGTGGGCGAGGTCCCGGCCGGAACCTTCTTCAAGGAGGCCGACAAGCCGCTCCGGCGCGATCTCAAGGCGCGCGGGCGGCTCCTCAAGCAGGCCGCGCACCGCCACAGCTATCCCCACTGCTGGCGCTGCGACCAGCCGCTTCTCTACCTGCCGGCCCCGGCCTGGTTCCTGCGCACCACGGACTTCAAGGCGGAGATGCTGGAGGAGAACGGGCGCATCCGCTGGGTCCCTCCCGAGGTCGGGGCGGGCCGCTTCGGCGAGTGGCTGGAGAACAACGTGGACTGGGCGCTCTCGCGCAGCCGCTTCTGGGGCACGCCGCTTCCCGTCTGGGTGTGCGATCGGAACGAGGACCACTGGGAATGCCTGGGATCGTTCGCCGAGCTTCGCGAGCGGGCCGGCGGCCTGCCGGAGGATTTCGATCCCCACCGCCCCGGCGTGGACGCCTTCGCCTGGGCCTGCGACCGGCCGGGGTGCGGCGGGACCCGGCGGCGCGTTCCCGAGGTGATCGACTGCTGGTTCGACAGCGGAGCCATGCCCTTTGCGCAGTACCATTGGCCGTTCGAGAATCAGGAGCTGGTGGCGGGGCAGTTCCCGGCCGATTTCATCTGCGAGGGGATCGATCAGACGCGCGGCTGGTTCTACACCCTGCACGCCATCGCCACCTTTCTCACGCGGGTGGACGGCCGGCTCTGGGAGGAGCGCCCGGAACTTCCGCCCCTCGAGGCGGGCGGGGCCTACCGCAGCTGCCTGGTCAACGGGCTTCTCCTGGACGAGAAGGGCCGCAAGATGTCGAAGCGGCTCGGCAACCGGGTGGATCCCTGGGAGGCCATCCGCAAGCACGGCAGCGACGCCATCCGCTGGAACCTTCTTTCGGGAAGCGCGGCCCATCTCTCCAAGCGCTACAGCGATGCCGGGATCGCCGACGTCCGGCGGCGTTTCTTCGGCACCCTGACCTCCTGCTACGGGTTCCTGGCGCTCTACGCCGGCACCGAGGGTTGGGATCCCGCGGCCCCTGCGCCGCCCCCTGGGGAGCGCCCCCCGCTCGACCGCTGGATCCTGGCCCGCACGGGCCGCGCCGCGGGGGAGTGCGTGGCGGCCTGGGAGGCCCTGGAACCCTGGAGAGCCCTGCGCGCGCTCGACCGCCTGGTCGTGGAGGAACTCAGCAACTGGTACATCCGCCGTTCCCGGAGGCGTTTCTGGAACGAGGGAGATGCCGAGGACCAGGCCTCCGCCTTCGCCACACTCCAGGAGGTGCTGCACGCGGTTGTGCGGCTCTGCGCTCCGGTGGCGCCCTTCTTGAGCGACGCCCTCTGGCGCCGCCTCACCGGGAGTTCGGGCAGCGTGCATCTCGAGAAACATCCGCAAGAGGGGGATTTCCGGGCGGCCGACCCGGACGGGAAGCTCCAGGCGGCCATGGAACCGATCCTGGCCGCCGCCAGCATGGGGCGCGCGGTGCGCGAACGCCTGGGGATCCGCGTGCGCCAGCCGCTGGCCCGCCTCCTGGTCCATGTGGCCGACGAGGCCCGCCTTCCCGCTTCGCCGCGGGCCTACGAGGGCCTGCTCCGCGATGAACTCAACGTCAAGGAGATCGAGTGGGTCAAGGGCGTGCCGGATTTCCTGGAGGTGCGCGCGCGGCCCGACTATCCGCGCCTGGGGAAACGCGTCGGCAAGGACATGAAGGCGCTGGCGGCCGCCATCGCGGGTCTCGACCGCGCGGCCGTGTTCGGGTTGAAGGAAGGCCGGACGGTCGCCGTGGCCGTGGGGGATCGCAGCTACGAACTCGAAGCGGAGGACGTGGTCCTCGAGACCCTTGGGGTGGAAGGCCTGGAAGCGGCCACCGACGGACGGGTCACCATCGGGCTGACCACCGAAATCACGCCGGCTCTTCTTCGGGAGGGGCTTGCGCGGGAGATCCTCAACCGTGTGCAGACCCAGCGCCGGGAGGCGGGGCTCGAGGTGACCGACCGCATTGCGCTTCGGATCTCGGGGACTCCCTCCGTGGCGGAGGCTCTTCGCGCACACGGCGGCTGGATCGCTTCGGAGGCCCTGGCGCCCGGGGGCTGCCGTTTCGTGGATCCAGCGGAGGCCGGCGGGGATTCCTTCCGGAACTGGGCGCTGCCGGGCGGCGAAGACCTGCGCATCCACCTGGAGCCGGTTCCCGTCTCCGCCTCATGAGCCCGGTTATTCCCTGCAATTTCGGAAGTCAAGGAAATTCCAGCCGATTTTCGGGGAGGTGGGCGGGAAAAAAAGGGGATGCACCCTTCGCCCCGTGCTAGATTCGAAGTGTCCGGTGATTCACCGGGGGTTGCGGGCGGCAGTCCGACAATGTTGGTTGGGGAGCCGTTCTCCGGGCCGGGTAAACCGGTCTGGGAGGTGCCCACCTGAAATTCAGGGACTCCAGCCCCTTCCCCCTGGATCGCCGGCTTGCCTCTCTGCCGGGCCTTCTGGCCCGGCGGTTTT
>CAZQAP010000103.1:3405-10680 GCA_964591365.1 uncultured Planctomycetales bacterium | reverse complement strand
GAAAAAATGTCCTGGGATCCGTTCCCGCCTCGCCGCACCGGAGGGCGACGGCGGAAAGGGAATAGCGGGAACAGGCCCCGGACCGCTCCCATAGGGAGCATTCAACTATACCCCATGAAAAAAGGCGGGGCCGGGAAACTGAATCCGATTCACAAGATTCGGAGAGAGGAAGGGTTTATGACGGCCTTTGCCAAGGTTACATTTTTGGCCAGGAAAGACCGTTATGATTGTGGCGGCCTTAGCAAGGATTCTTTCCGAACCGGGATCATGGAAAACCAGACCATTCTCGTTGCCGACGACGAGCCGGCCATCCGCCGGTTGCTGCGCGTGCACCTCGAGCGGGCGGGCTATTGCGTCACCGAGGCCGAAAACGGCCGGAGCGCCATCCAGGAAACCCTGGAGCAGGAGCCCGCACTTCTGCTCCTGGACCTCGCCATGCCCGACCAGGACGGGCTTCAGGCACTGCGCGAACTTCGGGCCCATCATTCCCGGGTGCCGGTGATCGCCATTTCGGGGGCGAGTTCCCGTGAGGTCATGCTGAAGAGCGCGGAACTCCTCGGAGCGGCCCGCATTTTCCCCAAACCGTTCGACGCCGAGGACCTCCTCCAGGCCATCGAGGCGACCCTCCAGGAGAACGTTCCCGAGAATTGATCTCCGCGGGCCCTCCGCCCGCCCGAATCCCATCCGTTACTCTGGGGGAGCCATGGTCGGCTCCCGGTGCCTTCTTTTCGCGGGAGTGGCGCTGCTCGCCTCCGCCCCTCTTCGGGCCGCCCAGGATGCCCGCCCGGCCTCCTGGCCCGGCGCCCTCCCCGGCGTCCGGAATGCCCGCGAAGTCTCCGGCTTGACGGGTGCGGAGGGGAAACGGGTCCTGCCCCGGATCCTGGTGCGCAGCGGGGCCCTCTCGCACGCCACCCCGCAGGCGCTCACCTCGCTTGAGGCCTACGGCATCCGCACGGTGGTGGATCTGCGCACCACCGAGGAGATCGCACAGGCCGGGGCCGACCCGCCCCCCTTCGGGCGCAAGCCGCTCCTCGTGAGGCTCCCCACCGACCTGGAGACCTGGATCGGCGACGAAGTCCATCGCTGCGAAGGGCTTTGGGAACAGAACGGACACGTGACCGCGGCGCTTCTCGCCTTGCTCGCCGATCCTGACAATTTCCCGATCCTCGTCCACGGGCAGGCGGGCGTGGAACGGACCGGGATCCTGGCGGCGGCCGTGCTCGAGATCGCCGGGGTCCCCCGCAAAGCGATCCTCGACGACTATGTGCGCAACGACGGAAGCCGGAGGCCGCTTGGGGCAGGTCTCGAGGCGGTTTTCGCCCTCTGGGACGCCCACAAAGGGGGTCTCGCCGGCTGGCTGGAAGAGGAGGCCGGGGTGCACCCTCTGGTGCTGGAGGCCGTGCGGCGCAACCTCCTGAACCCGGAAGCGGCGGGGGATGCCCGCGCCCGCAAGGCGGCCGCAACGCTGCTGAAACGGGCGGAGAAGGAGGCTGCCGGGGGGCGCTATTCCGCCGCCGTCAAGGACTACCAGAAGCTGGCGAAGAAGTACCCGGGGACTTCGGCCGGCATCGTGGGCGCCGTCCGCTCCCAGCCCAACGCCTTCCTCGGCTGGGCGCCGCTGGTGACCCACGGGCCGTCCAGCAACCGGGTCGACGTGGTCTTCATGGGCGAGGGCTACACGCTGGACAACATGAAGTCGTTCGACAAGGCGGTCAAGAACGTCCCGCGGATGTTCGAGAAGCACAAGCTCTTCGGGGAGTACTACGCCTACTTCAATTTCCTGCGCGCCGCCCTGCGCAGCAGGGAGGACGGCATCGACATGGCCGGGCGCACCTACAGCACCGCCTTGAACGGGCACGACTCCGGCGCCGCCCAGGGCCAGGTGGCGGTGGACCACGACCTGGTCCAGCGCATGCTCGAGGAGATGCCCGACAACGACCAGCTCGCGGCGGTCTTCGTGAAACGGGGCTCCCTGGGGACCGGCGGGGGGGGAGTGGCCACGGTCGGCGGGGTCTCCAACACCACGCTGATCCACGAATGGGGCCACGCTTTCGGCGGATTGATGGACGAATACTCGAGCGACGTGGGCTATACCGGTCCGGTCCATTCGGGCCCCAACGTCTCCAACACTCCCGATCCGGACTCCCTCCCCTGGAAGCACTGGATCGATGCCGGCATCAAGGGCGTGGGCGCTTTCGAAGGGGCCGCCGGCCGCGCCCGGGGCGCCTGGAAACCCACCGCCAAGGGATGTGCCATGGAGGGCGGCACGAGCTTCTGCCCCATCTGCCGGGAAGTCCTGGTGCTGCGGATCTATTCCCTGGTGGACCCCATCGACGCCAGCCGGCCGGAAGCCCTCAAGCCGGGCCCGGCCGATCCTTTCGCCGCGCCCTCCGCCCCGCTGCGAGCCGAGGGCCCGCTCTCCTTCCAGGTGACCGTCCTGCGGCCGAAAAACCATGCCTTGACCGCACTCTGGTGGGTCCTTCCCGAGGATCGCGTCCCCCCGCCCCCTGCGGGGCCGGTGGAGGGGCTCTGGTTCGGGGACCGGCGCGACCGCGGCCCTCTGAACCGGATCGAGGAAGCCCCCGCCGCCCGCACGCGGCCCGATCGAAAAGGGATCCATCATTTCAGCCTGGATCCCGCCGGGCGGAAACCCGGCTCCTATCGGGTGATCTGCCGGGTCCGGGACGAAACCCTCCTTCCGGGCGAAAAAACCGCTTGGGTGCTGAAGGATCCCGACGATCTGCTCGAATCCGAGCGGTCCTGGACCGTCCTGGTCCCCGAAAAGAGCCCCCAGTAGGCCCAAAAAGGCTCAATCCAGGCCCCCGGTGGGGCCGATGAAGGTCTGATCCCCGGGCGCCAACTTGCGCCCGGAAGCAGGAAAGACCCTCATGAACAAGACAATCCGCATCCTGGCCCTGATCGGGCTGAGCGCCGGTCTGGCGGTAGTCGCCTGTCCGGGGGGAGGTTCGAACGGGTCCTCGAACACCAAGAGGATCGGGGTTCCCTTCACCTTCGCCACCAGCAAGGTCCAGCACTTCTCCTTGCGTCTGCGCAACCAAGGCGCCCCCGTTGCCTTCGCCTCGGTGACCCTGACGGCCGCCCAGACGGACCCGGAGGTCCCGCCGGCGGACGTCTTCTTCCGAGGAGCGACGGATTCGAAGGGGAACGTGGCCACAGAGATCCCCATCCCGACCCGCTTCAAGCAGTTCGACGTCGTCGTCCAGAAGCGCGGCTTGACGGGCCCCTTCTCGCGGGAGGACATCCGGACAGCCAACGGCCCCTTCGCCCCGACGGCACGGGTCACGGTCTCCCGCAAGGACTTGTCGAAGGTGACCATCCAGGTGGAGAACAGTTGAGATGAAACGAACCGCAACCCTTCTAGTCCTGCTCCTCCTCGCTCCGGCGCTGGCGGCGACCCTGGCCCTGGGCCACGGCCGCCCGGCCTCTCCGGACGGCTCGACCGTGATCCCGGATGAGGTCATGCAGGTCGTGGCCGATGCCTTTCCGGAAAAATCGAACGGCGGGGCGGCGTTCATTTCGGACGTCTTCTCCCCCACGATGACGATCCTCCAGCCCTGCACCATCGACGCGGTCTTCGTCTGGGAAGCGGCTGGTTTCGAGAACACGATCGGCTACTACACCTTCCAGGAGAACCCGGACGGTTCCATCACGATCCTGGACCGCAATCTGGTCTTCCCCAACCTTTCCTTCCCGCCCAAGGGAACGATGGCATCCGGGGACACGGTGACTCTGCGAAATGCCGACGGGACCTTCCGCACTTTCCAGCCCGGTGAGCGGGTGGGCTTCTTCCTGGTGGCCGACGGCTGGCGGAGCGAACCCCTGATCCAGTCCTGGGATCCCCTGACGGCCCCCCTGCCGGCGGAGACCCCCCGGCCCAACCTGGACTTCGGGCGCGGCTGCTACACCTCGATGCCACAGCTCAATCCCGAGTTCGCCCAGGGGTCTCCCGATCTTTCCCAGCACATCGCCATGCTTGGAGTCGCGGGGATTCCCGGATTCCTGGGCGGAAACAACTTCTTCGTGCTCGGTTTCGAAGATCTCAACCGGGCGGTCAACGCGGACAACGACTTCAACGACGCGGTCGGCTTGATCGTTCCCAGCCCCTACGATGCGGCGGTTGCGGACGTCCTGCCTTTCAACCCCGCCGACACCGACGGGGATGGAATCGGCGGCACGAACGACGCCTATCCGAACGATGCCACCCGCGCCTTCGTCACGCGCTACCCGACCCACGGCCAGATGGTCTGGGCACTTGAGGACAACTACCCCAATCTGGGAGATGCCGACTTCAACGATTCCGTGGTCGCCGGAAGCTTCCAGGTGGTGACCGACGCCGCCGGAAACGTGAAGGACATCATGGGAACCTTCCACCTGGTGGCGCGGGGAGCCAACTTCGACCACCGCTTCGGCCTGCACATCCCCGGCCTTCCCGACACCGCCACGGGGACGGTTCGCGTCGAGCGCTTCGAGAGCGCCGACGGGGTGCCTTCCACCTTCGACCCGGACCGGACCCTGGCCGAGGTCCTGGCCAATGGGAGGCGACTGGATGATCTCTTCCCCTCCACCCAGACCGCGCTTCCCCCGGTAAGCGGAGCCTTCACCAATACGGCAAATGAGGCCCCCGAGCGCCCGGCGGCCTCGATGGCCTTCCTGATGCAGTTCGATCAGGCCGTCGACCCGGCCAAATTGGGCACTGTGCCTTTCGACCCCTACTTCAGCATCAAGCGCAACGGGGAAGAATGGGACGTCCACCTGCCCGGCCACCCGGGATTCCAGGGCCGTCCTGCCAGCCTGCCGCCGGAAAACGGGGCCAAGTCGTTCCTGGACGGAAACGGCTTCCCCTGGATGCTGGAGATTCCCTCGGCCTGGCGTTTTCCGCTGGAGCACGTGGGGATCGCGACGGCCTACCCCGAGTTCGACCTCTGGAGGACCTCCCAGGGGAAGGAAAACCCCGACTGGTACCTCCATCCCGCCGGCACGGCCAACACGGTCTCGCTCCCCCTGACCGATACGCTTCCGGTGAGGGACTGGGGCCTGACTTTGCCAACCCCCTGATTTTTTCAGCCGCTTCCCTTTCATGCCCCGCCTTCCCGGCGGGGCTATTTTCATGGCGCCTCCTGGAGACGAGGATCTCCAAAGAAAGAAGAAGGATAAACCGCGGAGACGCGGAGAGCGCGGAGAAGAAAAAGAGAAAGACAAGAAAAGAACGGGCATTCCGCCGTCGCTGGTTTTCTTCTCTTGGTTTTTGTCTTCTCCGCGCTCTCCGCGTCTCCGCGGTTTTTTTCTTACCGTTTTCCTCCAGGTCCGCCCCTCAGGCGATTGCCCCCCGCAGGAAGGGTCCGGCCGTCCCATCTTTCTTTCCGGCCGTGTTATCCTGAAGGGTCCATGAACGACCGACCGCTCTATTCCCCGCGCCTTGGCGAGGCCTTGAAGTTCGCCGCAGGGGCATTCCACGCAACACACCGAAAGGGTTCCCGGATCCCCTACCTCACCCATCTGCTCGCCGTGACCGCACTGGTGGGAGAGAACGGCGGCGACGAAGACCAGCTCATCGCCGCGGTCCTGCACGATTATCTGGAGGACATCCCCGAGGCTTCCGCGGACGTCCTGAAAGAACGCTTCGGCCCTCGCGTTGCCGGCATGGTCGAGGCGCTCTCCGAAAAACGCGGCAACCCGAAGCCGGTCTGGGAAGTCCGCAAGAAGGAATACCTGGAGCGGCTGAAAGCCGCTCCGCCGGAGATAAAGCTCATCTCGGCCTGCGACAAGCTCCACAACCTCCGGTCGGTCCGCCAGGCCCTCCGAAAGGAGGGCGATGTGGTCTGGGAGAGGTTCACCCGGGGGCGGGAGGGCACCCTGTGGTACTACGGAAAGGTCGTGGAGGCCCTCTCCCGGGGCTGGAACCACGACATCCTGGCGGAGCTGCGGGCCGAGGTGGCCGGACTGCTGGCGGAAGCGGGGGCCTCCCGGGCCGCACCGGCCTGAAGGGGGTCCCGTCCCTGGTAAGCTGGGGATCCTGTCATCCCAATCCGGGCTGCACCATCATGATTGTCACCCTTGCACTGCTCTGTTTTGCGCCTGCCGCTCCGCCCCAAAAACCGGCGGCCGTAAGCGCCCAAAAGCAGGAGAAAGCTCCTGCCACCGTCTGGGATCTCCTGGTCCGGGACTACGACAAGAACAAGGACGGAAAGATCACCAAGGAAGAATTCGGCCGTTCCGAAAAGAGCTTCGGCCGGATGGATTCCGATGGAGACGGCGTGATCACCGAAGCGGACACCAAGGCGCTCGAGCATCCGCAGCTCCGTCCTCGCTCCAGCTCCAAGGGGAAGGACGGAAAAGCGGCCCACCGCGAGCCTCCCAAGGACCTGGCACCGCTCGCCGGAACGGTGGCCCCCGACTTCAAACTGCCGCTGCTCCATGCCGGGGACAAGGCTCCGGTGACGCTCTCCTCCTTCCGGGGAAAGAAACCGGTCGCCCTGATCTTCGGTTCCTACACCTGACCGCCTTTCCGTTTTTCAGCCGGTCGGCTGAAAGAGCTTTACAAGGAATACAAGGATCGGGTGCAGTTCTACGTGGTCTACATCCGCGAGGCGCACGCCGCCGACAGTTCCTGGCCGATCCTCGCCAAGGGATTCCCGGTCCTCCTGGATCCCGAAACGGGCAAGGAACGCGCCGAAGCCGCCGGGCAGTGCATGGTGGCCATGCAGATCAAGGAGATCCCGGCCCTGATCGACGACATGGACGACTCGGTCAACAAAGCCTACAACGCCTGGCCGGACCGTCTGTTCCTGGTCGACACCAAGGGCAGAATCGCCTTCCGGGCCGACCGGGGGCCGTGGGGCTTCAAGCCCGATCTCCTCGAGAAGTCCATCCGCAAGGAACTGGGGCTCCCGGAGAAGAAGGCCAAGGCCGTGGAAGCCAAGGCTGGCAAGAAGGACGCCCACCCGATCGAAGGGAACTGATCCTTCGCGGCCGGCCGTGAGCGGCCTTTCGCTCCTACTCGCCCTGTCCCTGGCCGCCTTGGGGCCGCCGGGGCCGGGGGGGCCGGGGGGGCCGGGGGGGGAAGGAGAGCCGGTGCTCCTGCGGGCGGCGCTCCGCTCCCCGGGCGGAGAACTGCCCTTCGGCCTGGAAATCCATCCCGGGGAGAATCCTCCCCGGGCTTTTCTGTTGAACGGGGACGAGCGCATCCCCGTGCCGAAGATCGAGTTCTCGGCCCGCAAACTGGCGCTGCGCTTCCCGCACTACGCCTCCGAGATC
>CAZQAP010000103.1:0-3305 GCA_964591365.1 uncultured Planctomycetales bacterium | reverse complement strand
GACTTCTGGTCGCGGGACACCTGGCACGAGACCTGGGAGGCGAGCCCCCTGCCGCCCGGCACCGATCTCGAGGACGTCCTTCCCGACCCCCTTACCCTGACCGGGATGAAGCCGGGGGCGTGCTTCGACTTCGCCTTCCCCGATCTCGACGGCCGCCGCGTCTCGCTCTCGAACCCCCGGTTCCAGGGCAAGGTGGTGATTGTGGAGATCTTCGGTTCCTGGTGCCCCAACTGCAACGACGAGGCGCCGGTCCTCGCCGATCTCTACGCGCGGTTCCACCCCCGCGGCCTCGAGGTTGTGGGACTCGCCTACGAACTGACCGGAGACCCGGCCCTCGATGCTGAACAGGTGCGCCGCTACGGGGAACGCTACGGCATCTCCTGGCCGCTTCTTCTGGCGGGAACCTCGGACAAGAAGATGGCTTCGCGCACGCTCCCCTCCCTGACGGGGATCCTCGCCTTCCCGACCACCCTGTTCCTGGGCCGGGACGGAACTGTGCGCGAGATCTACACCGGCTTCTCCGGCCCGGCGACCGGCGAGGAGTTCACCAAACTCCGCGCGCACTGGGAAGCCGCGCTCGAAAAGCTCCTCGCCGAACCCGCTCCCGCCGAACGCTGACCCGCGCTCCTCTCCCCCCCGCCGCATCGTCTCCCCGGAGAAAGCACTTGCCAAAGGAAAAACCCCCTCGCTGCTCGGCAAGCCCGTCCTCGACATGAGAATCCGCGGGGGGCCGCACTTCGAATACGTGATGGGAGAGAAACTCCCCTCCGTGGAGGAGCTGCTTGCGGCCGCAGGAAGCAGAGGCCGAGAAAGCGGCCTCCTCTGACGACTAGTCGTCCGCGGGGCCGGTCAGCTTGCGGAAGTGGGCCAGAGCGAAGCGCAGGCCGATTCCGCCCGCAAGCAGGCCGAAGGCCCAGAGCAGGACCAGGCCGAGAGGACCGGCCCACCGGGGCCCGAGAGCGGAAAGGAAGCCTCCCTTCCCCGCGTAGACCCGTTCCGCCTGGCCCCAGTAGAGAAAGCCCGGGAGCATCATCAGGAACAGGGCGCCTACGGACAGGAAGGAGCCCACCATGTTGCGCCCGATCGGAGGTTGCGCCTCGGACCGCGCGGAAGCGAGCCAGGGATGGGTCTGCACGGCCAGAGGAACCAGGACCCCGGCGAAAAGGACCGGGGGGGCAACGGCCAGGAATCCGAGCACCCCGCGCGGGTCCAGATGCCTCAGAAAAAGACCGGTCGCGGTCACGACCAGCGTGTAGAACCCGAGCAGGGTGAAGACCCAGGCGAGCTTGCCCCGCAACAGCGCTTTGCGCGAGGCGGGCGAGCCCGCAAGAAGCGCCCATTGCCGCCGTTCTCCGTTGAGAATCGCGGCCGTGATCCCGGGCATGACCATCACCAGCAGGAAAGCCAGAAGCAGCAGCAGGAAGGCGGCATGGCGTAGAGGCTGGGGCGGAACGGCATGGAGGACCCCCGGGATCCCCACCCGGCTCGCGAAAGCCGCCGGGTCGCGCAGGTTCTCCAAACCTTCGTTGAATGAGAAAAAGACGATGAGGGCGACCATGACGAACTGCCCGATCAGACCGCCCGGCGCCTTCCACGCATGCAGGAAGTCCTTGCGGTACATGGAAGCCGCTGGTCCCGCCGGCCATCTCGCACGTTTGTCCCGCCTTTCCCCCCTGGCGGCGGAGGAGGAAGCCGGGTTGGAGACCTGCTGGTTGTTTTCGTAGGCCCGAGCATAGAAGCGGGCCACCAGGATCAGGGGGAGCGGAGAGCCGATCAGGAGAAGAAGAACGAAGACCAGGCCCCTGGAAGCGGTTTCCAGGCCGGCCGCCCGGCCCAGAAGGAAAGCCGGAGCCTCCAGAAAGAACGGCAGGGTGTAGGTTCCTTTGGAAAGAGCCTCCATCATCCTGCGCGAGGCCTCCCGCACGAAATGCCCGGGATCGAACACGCCCAGGAAGAGGAGGGTCAGGGCGACCAGGACGAGGAATCCGGACAATAACCCGAAGGCCTTCTGCAAGCGGGGGCTGGCAACCCATCGAAGGAAAAGGACGTGCCAGGTGATGGTGAGGGCCACCACAGGAAGGGTGAGAACCAGGACCGCCACGGGAACTATCCCATAGGCAGATAAGGGGGCCCGCGAGGATTGGAAGAGAACGCCGACAAAAGGAAACGCGATGGCCAGGGCCCAGGGAAGATTGAGCAACACCAGGTGCCCCCACGCCAGCATGAGGATCCTGGTTCGGGGGATGGGGGCCGTAAGAAGAAGCTGGGGCCCCTCCCCATGAAAAAGAATCTTTTTGCTGGCCTTCATGGAATTGAGAAAGACGACGACCAGAATGGGCGCAAAGGAAATCCCCAGCAGAATATGGAGCAGGGCGGACCCCTGGGATGAATGGGCCAGCTTGGAAAAATCCTCTTGATCGATGAGGCTGGTGGCCACCCCGGAAGAGAGGAACCAGACGTAGGGAAGAATCAGAAGGTAGATCAGGAGCTGCCGGCGGCCCTCGCCCCTCCGGACGAGGTTGCCGAAGGTCTGGAGTTCAAACCGAAGGAACTTCCCCAAGGCCGGCCTCTCCCGTTTTCCCGGGTTGCCCCTTTTCCTCCGTTTCTTCCTTTTCCACCGTCAGGCGCAGGAAGATGTCCTCGAGGGTTCCAGCGCCCTCCCGCGACCTTAATCCAGCCATGGTTCCTTCCGCCTTGAGGCGGCCCTGGTCGATGATCCCGATCCGGTCGCAGATCTTTTCGGCGGTGTCGAGGATGTGCGTACTGAGCATTACCGTAGCCCCTTCCCGGCAGGACTCCCGCAGGATCTCCTTCAAGGTGCGGGCGCTGCGAGGATCGAGCCCCGTCGTGGGCTCGTCGAGGAAGAGGATCCGCGGCCGGGTGACCAGCACGGAAACGATCTGGATCTTCTTCTTCATGCCGTGGGACAAGCCCTTACACAGCTTCCCGGCGTTTCCCGCCAGGCCAAAACGCTCCAAAAGCCCCTCGGCCCGCCTCCTCTCGTCCGCCGGTGCTACTCCGTAGAGGCTGGCCACGAACTGGATGTACTGACGGCCGGTCAGGTAGTCATAGAGCGGCGGCGTGTCGGGCACCAGACCGGTGATGCGCCGCAGAGGCCGGGCGTCGTCCTCGTAGGTGCGGCCGTCGAGCACGATCCGGCCGTTCGTCGGCTTCAGAAGCCCGTTGAGCATGCGGATCGTGGTGGTCTTCCCCGCGCCGTTGGGCCCCAGGAAGCCGTAGATCTCGCCTCCCTCGATCGCGAGGTCGAGCCGGTCCACGGCCTTCAACGGGCCGAAGTTCCGGCA
>CAZQAP010000102.1:0-10822 GCA_964591365.1 uncultured Planctomycetales bacterium | reverse complement strand
CCCAACCTGGCCGCCATGATGAAGGCCGGCGTGCGCGGGACGCTGAAAAGCACCCTGCCGCCCAACTCCTCCCTGGCCTGGGCCTCGTTCCTGACCGGCTGCCATCCCGGCAAGCACGGCGTCTTCTTCTTCCGCGAGAAACGGCCCGGCTCCTACCAGCGTCCGGTCATCTCCTTCCATTCCATCCAGGCGCCCACGATTTGGAAGCTGGCCGGCGATGCGGGGCGCACGGTGGTCTCGGTGGCCTTTCCGCTCTCCTATCCGGCCGAGAAGGTCAACGGCGCCTTGATCGGCGGCCTGCTCACCCCCGACCGGGAAGCCGACTTCATCCACCCGCCCGGACTGCGGGCCGAACTCGAGCGTGAACTCGGGCCGGTTCCTTCCGACAACGAGCCCGAGAAGGTCTTCCACGCCGGCGGAGAACAGGCCGCCCTCGACTGCCTGCTCCAGGTAACCGAACAGATCACGCGCATCGGCGAGTACCTGCTCAAGACGAGGGACCCCGATCTTTTCACCCTGGTGTTCCGGGGCGTGGACCTGGCCAGTCACCAGGCCTGGCGTTTTCGGGATCCCGCCTGGGCGGGCGCCCATCCGCGGCAGGCCCGCGGCCGCGAAGGAATCGTCGAGCTGCTTTACGAGCGCGTGGACGCCTCCCTGGGCCGGTTGCGGGAGATCGCTCTTTCCATGGACGGGCCGGTGGCCTTCGGCTGCTGCTCGGACCACGGCTTCGGACCGATCACCCACCGGTTCTACCTGAATCGCTGGCTCCTGGAAAAGGGCTGGCTGGTCCTCAAGCCGGGAGCCTCCCGGGCGCGGCTGGGTTTGTACGTGCAGCGCAAGTGGAACGGGCTCCTGCGGCGGACGGGGTTGTGGAAGCACCGTCTTCGGAAGGGAGCCGCCGTGGCCGCGGGTCCGGAAGCCTCCTTCCTGGAGATGGTCGACTGGTCGCGCACCCGGGCCTGGTCCTCCTTCTCGGGAGGGGAGGACATCGTGCTGATCAACCGCAAAGGGCGCGAGCCCCGGGGGATCGTGGAGCCGGGTGCGGAGTACGAGGCCCTGCGCGACGAAATCATCGCCGGCCTGCTCGAGATCCGGGCTCCCGACGGCGGGCCGGTGGTGGCCCGGGCGTTCCGGAAGGAAGAATTGTGGGAGGGCCCGCAGCTTGCCTGGGCTCCCGACATCCAGTTCCTGACCCGGGACACTTCGATCAACGCCGCGGCCGACCCCCTGCATCCGAGGGTCGTGGAACCCGCTCTGGACGGGGTCCCTGCCATGCACCGGGTGGACGGGGTCTACCTGTGGGAAGGAAAGGGGATCTTCTCCTCCGGCGAGCGGAAGGACGGGCCCCAGATTGCGGACATGGGCCCCACCCTGCTCCACCTGCTCGGGCTGCCGGTGGACGACCACATGGACGGCCGCGTGATGGAATCCTGCTTCACGCCATCCTTCCGGGCGGCCCACCCCATCCGGCGCCGCCAGGGCCACGTCCATCTCCGGCCGCGGACACTGGAAACGGCCCGCAGCGCCGAGGATGAGGCGAAACTGGTGGAAACCATGCAAGCCCTGGGGTATTTCGAGTAGGCTGGCCCACTGGAATGGGAAGAATTCTTCCCTGCCCCCTCGGAAGGCCTGAGAATCTCCTCAGCGTGCCTCAGGTGGGGCAACGTCTTCCCACGGTCCGGCCGGGGTTCACCGCCGGAGATCCCCGTCCCTGGATCCCTTCCACCCTGGCGCTTCTTCGCCGCTGGGGGGCGGAAGCCCTTCCTTGGACCCCCAAGCGGGATCTCCTGCTGGCCCCCTACCCCCGGCCGGGGGAAGAGGCCGGAATCCTGCTGGAGCTGTTGCGCACGCTCCCGCCTTCTTATCCGGTGGCCCTCTATGAGCGCGAGACGGGTCTGCTTCCCAACCTCCTTGTGGAGGACGAAGGAGAGGGGGACCGCGGCTCGCACTCTTTTCCCGGGCCCCCCGACGGACTGCGCGCCTTCCGCTCCGCCATCCGGGGCGGAGGGAAGGGGAACGCCGAAGCCCTGGTGCTCCTTCCCGCGCGCCGTCTTTCCTGGCTGCTGCGGGGTTCCTTCCTGGCGGAACTTCGTCCCGGCCCCGGCCGTTCCCTGGAGAACCGCCGCTTCCTGGTGCTGGCTCTCGACCACCAGCGCTCCCTGATGGTCAACTGGACGGGCGCTCCGCTTCGAGAAGGCCTGGAACCGGTCAAGCGGGTGGCCTTCGTGGCGCCGCACTTCGACGACGAGATCATCCAGTTCGGGGGCGCCTTGCAGAGTGCGCGCGACCAAGGCGCCGAAGTGCGCGCCATCTGGCTGACCGACGGCTCCCGCGGGGTCCCCGGCGCCTCTCACGAGGAGGCGGCCCTGATTCGCAAGGGCGAGGCCCAGATCGCCATGGACCGTCTCGGCATCACCGACCTCCACTTCCTGGATGCCCCCGAAACCCGGCTTCGGGCCCGGGGCCCCTGGACGGCCAGACTGCGGGGCCTGCTCCAGGAGTTCCAGCCCCAGAGGGTCCATTCCGTCTGGTGGGGCGACAATCACGTCGATCACTTCGAGGCCAACCGCGTGCTGCGCAAGGCCTGGCCGGCCGGCATGCAGGACGTGGAAATCGCCGCCGGGGGATTCTGGACGCCTGTTCCGGCCAACTGCCTGTTCGCACTCGACCGGAGGGCCCGCCGCGCCAAGGACAAGGCCCTCGCGGAGTACTCCTCCCAGCACAAGGAGGTCGACTACCTGCGGGCGGAGCACGGACTGGCCCGCTGGTACGGCGCCCGTCTTCCCCAGGGGGAGGATGCGGAGGCCTTCCTGAGCCTGCCCGCGGCGGATTACTGGAGCCGGTTCCAGGCCAGCGGGGCGCCCCGGCGCTGGTTTCTCCGTTGAGCCGCGGGCGTGCGATTCCCCCGCCGGCGGGGTGGCCGGGCCTAATTCCCGCGACTCTGCCCGGTGATGACCCGTCCCACCTGGCGCGTGGTGGTGATCAGCCGTTCTCCCTGTTGCACCGTGCGGAGGGCGCGGTTGACGATGTTCACCTTGTCGAGGAATGCCTGCCCGGCGTCCTGGATCACGAACACGATGTCTCCGGGATGGACGTAGGGGATCTCCGTGCGGATGCGGGGGTCCTCGGGATCGAAAAGCATGTCCATGTTGTAGGGGCGGACCTGGATCTTTCCCTCCACGCGCCGGGCCACCAGGATTCCGGTCCGGTCCCCCCTGTTGCTGACTCCGCCGGCCTGGGCAATCATGTCCAGAAGGGTGGTCCGGGGAGAGGTGAGCTGGAAGGAGCCGCGCCGGTTCACCTCGCCCAGCACGGCCACCTTGCGGTCGCCGCTGGACTGCAGGGTGATCAGGATCGAGGGGTTGACGAGATAGCGGGAGTATTTCTCGGCCAGGACGTCGCGGACCTGGTCGGCATCGAGCCCCTGGAGATTGACCTTGCCGAGAAGGTGGAAGAAGACCGTTCCGTCGGGAGCGACCTTGTAGGAGCGGCTAAGATCCGGATTCTGGTAGATGTCGAGGCCGATTTGATCGCCAGGGCCCACGAAGAACGCTCCCTCCTGGATCTCTTCGTTGATGTCGGGGCCCAGAAGAGCGGGGTTTTCACCCAGGGTGGGGCCCTCCACCAGGGGGTTGGTCTGGCAGGCAGCCAGGGAGGGAAGGAGGAGCAGAAGGAGCCGGGTCGGCATGGCGGTCCACTGTTTCGACGAAGGCGCAATTGTCCCAGACGAGGCTTCAGGGTCAAATGTTCCTCCTCCGCTTCCGGAGCCCCCCCCTCATGACCCGCTTGGCGATTCTCGGACTCGACGGCGCCACCTTCGAAGTGATCCGGCCCTTGGTGGCGGCCGGCGAACTCCCCAACATCCGCAGGATCTTGGAGGAGGGGGTTTCCGGGGATCTCCAGTCCGAGACCCCCCCGATCACCCCGCCCGCCTGGGCCTCCATGATGACCGGGCTCAACCCCGGCCGGCACGGGATCTACCACTTCATCCGGCGCGTCCCCGGGAGCTACGAGACCCCGCTGGTGGACAGCCGCAACTTCTCCGGCAAGGACATCCTCTCGCTTCTGGCCCGGCGCGGCTGGAAGGTCGGCAGCCTCAACGTGCCCATGACCTACCCGCCGTTCGCCCTGCCGGGCGGCTACATGCTCTCCGGGCTGCCGATGCCGCTCCAGGGGGAGGGGATCACCTGGCCGCCGGAGATGAAGGCCGAGATCGACGCCTTCCTGGGCCACCCCTACCGCGCCGACGTGGACTACGGCCCCTACCAGGGGGACCGCGAGCCGGAAGCGGAGGATCTCGACCGCTACGAGGCTCTGCGCGACGAGATCTTCCGCATCGAGCGCGACCGGCTGGCCCTGGTGGAGGAATGGCTCCGCCGGCGCCCCACCGATCTCTTCTTCTACGTCGTCTGGGCCACCGACCGCTGCCAGCACTACTTCTGGCGCTTCCAGGATCCCTCCCACCCCGGCTATTCGGCCGAGGGTGCGCGGCGCTTCGGGAACGTCGTCCGGGATGCCTACCGGCTGGCGGACGAATTCGTCGGCCGGGTGCGCGGGATCGTGGGGGCGGAGGTCCCCTTCGCGCTGATGAGCGACCACGGTTTCGGTCCCTACACGGCCGATTTCTTCGTCAACCGCTGGCTGGAGGAGGAGGGCTTCCTGGTCCGCCGCCGGCCGCCCTACTGGACCTGGGGCCGCACCACCCTGGCGGGCGCCCTGGCCCGCCTGGGGCTGGGCGTGCTCGGAGAACGCCTGGGAAGATTCGGGCGGCTGCCGGTGGTGCGCCCCAAGCGCAAGACCCGCGGAGATCTGCGCGACGTGATCTGGGACCGCACCCGGGCCTTTTCGGCCCTGCATGGGGTCTGTCTCAATCTGCGCGGACGCGAACCGCAGGGGATCGTGGAGCCGGGCGAGGAGGCCCGCCGCACCCTCGCCGAAATCGAGGAACGCCTGGGGCGCCTGCGGGGACTGGACGGCGAGAAGGTCTTCGATTTCGCGGCGGTTGCGGAGCGCACCTACCGCGGACCGCACCTTCGGGAGGCACCCGACCTCCAGTTCCAGCTCGCCGGTCTCTCCTGTCTCCCCAAGGAGGACTGGGATGCGGCAGCCCTCTTCGCCCGCCGCCGGAACGCTCCCATTTCGGGGCAGCACCGCTTCAACGGGATCTTCGCCTTCCAGGCTCCGGGCGTGGCCGCGGGCCAAAGTCTTTCGGGCATGCACATCCGGGACGTCGCGCCCACCCTCCTGCACGCCGTCGGCGAGCCGGTCCCCTCCTGGATGGAAGGACGGGTGGAGGCCGGTCTTCTTCCCGATGCCCCTCCGCCGGAATACGATGACCAGAAGGAGCCCGCTGCACCGTCTTCCTCGGGTGAGGGCTTCAGCGAGGATGAGGCCGCCGCCATCGAGGAGTCCCTGCGCGGCCTGGGATACCTGCAATGAAATCTTCCTGCACTCTTCGGGCCGGCCTGCTTCTCCTTCTCGCGAGTTCCCTCTGGGGCTGCAGTTCCGGCACCGACTCCGAATCGCAGAAGGAGTTGGACGCTGCGGTGGAACGGACCGCTTCGACCCCCGGGATGAAGGAGCCGGCCGCCCCCGTTTCGCCGAGCAAGGCTTCCGAGGAAGCCCCCGCGAAGCCTGCCGGGAAGACTTCGGCCCCCGTTCCGGAAACCCGGCCCGTTCCGGAGGAGGAACCGAAGATCGTGCCCCTTCCTTCGGGTTACCGGCCGCCCATCCTCGCGGGACGGGCCCTGTCCGGACCTCATTTCCGGGTCGACTTCGACGGACCTGCCCGGCCCGTTCCTCCCGGAGTCGTGACCGGGATCAACGACCTCGGCAACGCCTCGCCCGAGGTCTGGAAAGCCTGGCGCACCTTTCTCAAGCCGCAGGGCGGCCTGGTCCGGATTTGGATGCGGCCCGCCAATGACCGGCTGGGCGGGGGCCACTTTTCGGTGGCCCGCGAAGCCCTGGCATCCAACCTGGGAATCTTCCTGACGGTGGTGGGGGCTCCGGAGAATTTTGTTGGATGGACGGACCGCCGCCAGGAAGCTTCGGCCATTCCTCCCGAAAACACCGAAAAATGGGCCATCCAAACCGCCGGGTACGTGAAACGGATGGAGCAGAAGGGCTTCCCGGTTTCCTATTTGGAGATCTGGAACGAGCCCGACCTCGGGGTTTCGTGGTCCGGCTCGAAGGAGGAGTTCGCGGCCTTCTTCGCCCAGGCGGGGAAGACCCTTCGCTCCCTGCTCCCCGATTCGGTCAAGATCGGGGGCCCGGCCCTTTCGCGTGGCTCGGGGAGGGGCATGTCCTTTTTCCAGGCCATCTTCAAAGCCTGCAAGAAGACCGGATTCAAGCCGGATTTCCTCTCCTGGCACTGCTATTCCGGCTACGGCAACGACGATGAGGCCTTCGGCATTCCCGACCGGATCCGCGGACTTGCGGCACGGTCCGGCTTTGCCGTCCCGCGCCTCATCGTCAGCGAATGGAACGTCGGCCTTCCCGGCGGGGGTCAGGCTCCCGAGCTGGATGACGAACGCGGCGCCATCCACTACCTCGCCCAGACCATCGGGCTCTTCCGGGCGGGAGTGAGCGATTCCCTCTTCTTCATTCTTCAGGACGGCACCTGGGAAGCCAAGAAGGATTTCGCGGGTGAATCGGTGGGGGTTTTCACCATTCACGGCGCTCCCAAGGCGGTCTTTTCGGCCATGCGCATGATGAGGCAGGCTGTTGATTATCCGGCGGTTCCGGTGGAACGGCTGGCCGCCCCCTGGAACCTGAACCTTTTGGCCACCCGCCAGGGGGAACGGGGCTACCTTCTCATCTCCAACGGGTTCGGAGAGGCGGTTTCCCGGGCACGCAAACTGCTGGAACTGGAAGGAGTCAAAATCTCCAATCTCAGCAAGGGGAGCGAGAAGAAAGTCCGGGGTTTCCTGGGCGGCAAGGTCGAATTCGGGGAACTCGGGATTCCCCAGGATCAGGAGGATGCCTGGGAGGGAGCCCGGCGCCTCTACCAGGACACCGAGCGTCAGAAACATTTGGGGGATCCCAAAGTCCGCGTGGCTCTTTCCGCGCCGCCAGCCAGGCTCGGAAAGGTCTGGCTCCTGGATCATGAACACGGCAATCCGGGCGGGAGTCCCGCCTTCCTCAAGGCCTTCTCCCGGAGCAGGGAAAAGGTGCACGAGAAGGCCGTGGATTACGCCATGACGCGGCTGCGGCAGCTCCGTCTCGCAGCCGATGATCTTTCTGTCCTGGAGGCCGCGCTTCGGAACCAGGATCGCAAAGCCTTGCATGCTGTTGATCCCACAGTCGCCACCCGGGCTGAGTCGTTCTACAAGGAGGGGCTTTCGAAGGGGGCCGAGAACATCGTCCTGGACCTTTGCCGCCGTCCCGAAGCCGGGCCCGAGGAAGTTCCTGCCGGGGACTGGGTCCGGCTCGATTCGCACGGGATGACCGTCACCCTGCCCCCGGAAACCGCGCTTCTCATCGAGTGTTTCTGGAGCAAGGGCGCCCCGCGCTGATGGAGCTTGTTCGCCGGAGAATCCGCGCCTTCGGTCCTCTGGGTTCGGTCTTCATGGTTCTTGCCGGGCTTGGAATCGGGGTGCTTGTCGCCTGGCTGGTGAATCTCGACCATGCCTATGGGGAATGGTTCCTCTTCCACCGCGGCCGCAGGGAATCCGTCGTCCGCAGCATTCCCATGCTTTTTACCTATTTCAGCTGGATCATGTTCGCACTGCTCATCGCCTGGTGCGCCCTGGTCTATGTCCATGGAGAATCGGATCGTCCGATTCTCGGCCTTCTCGTTTTTTCTCTTTTTGCCGATGTCATCCCATTCCTTTACCAGGGATCCCTGGCCATCCTTCTCCTTCTTCTTCTTTTCCGGACCATCCGGCACCGTGATTTCCCTCTGCGTCTGTCTCCGATCCTGATCGCCATTCCCTTGATTCTCATCAGCTATCTCATCACCCTTCTCAAGGCGCCTGGCATGACCGCCTCGGATTTTATCTTTCGCTTGAGCTACATGGCCATGCTGGTGGTTTTTCCCTCCATAATCCGCACTCGCCGGCAACTGCGGATCCTTTTCCATTACCTGATCATCGGCGCGATTCTTTCCTCCACTTTTTCCTATGTGCAGTACGTGTTGTCCATCCTCCTTGGACAGGCGGTCACTTTTGCCCCGGGTGCTGCCGGCAGAGCCGCCAGTCCCATCGGGATCCTTCCGCGGGCCACCGGCTTGATGGCCATCCCGAACCACTTCTCCAACACCATCTGTCCGGTCATCACCATGCTGCTCTTCTTCGCCACCCGGCCCCGGAGGCTCCTGCCGGCTTCCACCCGGGTCCTCTACCTCGCCATCGCCGCCTATCTTTCCCTGGCAGTCGGCCTCTCGTTCTCCCGTTCCGGCTGGCTGGCTCTCGGCGCGGTTGTGCTGCTGATTCCCGTTTTGCGCTGGCCCAGGATCATCCTGCCCTACGGTTTGTTCCTGGGCGCCGCGGCCCTGGTGGTCTGGCAGAGCGGGTTCGCCAAATGGCTTTACGAGACGGTCAAGGCTCTCGGCGGGGGGTCGGTGGATTTCCGCTGGCATATGAACCACATCGGTGTGATGGCCTGGCTGACCGACCCGCTTTTCGGAAGGGGGATCGGCACCATCCTTTCCTTCTTCAACCCCTACAATCTTGCGGTGCACGATACCTATCTGCAGATTCTTGCCGACATGGGCCTCTTCGGCCTGGCCAACTTCCTGATCCTGTTCGGAATCCTCGGCTACCGCAGCTTCTCCCGTCTGGCGAAGACGCGGGACCGGGTCGACCGGGACTGGCTGATCGGGGTGATCATCGGTTTCGCCATCATCCTGGTTCAGTGCCTTTTCACCATGTTCATCTGGATCCGTTTCCTCTGGGCCTGGATTGCCATCACGGATACAGTCGTCGAAGTGACCAGCCAGCCCGAGGAGGAGCCCGCCGATCTCGTCTTCCTTCGTCCCCCTCCCGCCGCGGCGGGGGTTCCGGCCCATGGAATCTAAGAACCTTTCGGATCTTGTCAGCGTCGTCTACCGGCGGTGGCCGGGCATCCTGCTGGTGGTACTGGGGTCGGTGGGAGCCTCCCTGGTGTTCCAGACCCGTTACACGCCGGCCTGGCGGGCTTCAGCCAAGCTCTATCTTCCCGACAACCCTCCCACCTTCTCCTTGACTTCGGAAAAATCGAATGTTCCCACCCAGGCTCCCATCCCCACCGCACGGGACGACGTCCAGCTCGGCATGCTCTCCCTGATCACGAGCGGGGCGGCTTTGCAGCGGGTCCTCGAAAAACATCCCGAACTGACCCTCGCGGAATTGCGCGCCAAGATCGTCGCCAACATCACCCACGATAAAATGCTCCAGATCACGGCCACCGATCCTGATCTGCACAAGGCCATCGGCCTGGCCAACGAGGTCCTTTTCGCCTTCAGGAATCTCTACAAGGATCTGGTGGAAAGGGGGCCGCGAAGCAATCTGGCGACCTTTCAGGAAGGGCTGAAGACTGCCGAAGCCAACCAGAAGGCCGCCCAGGACGCAGCATTGGCCTTTTTGAGTTCCTTGGGGAGCATCGACCTTCAGGCTGAGGTGCAGCGTTTCATCCAGGAGCGGAACACGCTGCGCCATGACCTCGAGGAACTGGATTCGGGCAAGAAGATCCGCGAAACCCGCAGGCCTCTTCTCGAGGCAATCATCAGGGAACGCCCCGAGTTCGTGGAAGCCAGCCAGAGCATCGGGCGGAATGCAGCTTATGTGGACACGCTCAAGTCCCTGAGCGATCTCGAGATCGAAAAGGCCACCCTCCTGCTTCAATTTACCGAGGCCCACCCGAGGGTCATCACCCTGGAGGAGCGCATGCGGGTTCTTCGGGAGCAGGCCGCAAACGAACTCGAAATGATCCAGGTTGGCGCCGGCCTGACCCGGGATGAAGAAGTCAAAGGGATGCTCGCCGACCTGGTCAACATGGATATCGCCGACTCCACGGACGCAAAAAAGCGGGAGATCTACACCACCCGCCTGGCCACGGTGGATCAGAAGCTGGAAAATGCGCCGGTGAACATGGTGGAACTCTCCCGGCTCAACAACGAAGTCAGCCGCTGGCGGGACCTCGTCTCGGAACTCAAGCGCCGGATCTACGAGCTTCAGCTCCACCTGCGGCATGGAATCGATTTCACCTACGTCAACGAATACCTCCTGGCGCGGGAGAAGACCGCCAAGGCCATCCCCACTCCCCAGAACGTCACCATTTTCGCCGCCGCCACCGGCCTGATCGTGGGGGTCTTCCTGGCCGTGGTCCTCGAAATCATCGCTCTGGGCCGGCTGCGCCGTCCCTTCTAGCCCGGAGTATTCATGAACACCTACTGCGGCCGTCCCTGCATCCCGGCTGGCTGCGTTACGACGGCAATTTTGGCCTTCGACGTGGAAAAACCACGCCTCAGGCCAAAATCACCCCCGCGCCCGGGCCTTCCGGGCGCGGGAACGGCCTCGTCACGATGTTTATGAATTGGGGCTTCCGGGTTTCGTGTTCGTTGGTTGCCGTCCTGGGGCCCGGGGGAAATCGGGACGAGGGAGGGGCCGGACCCCCAGGGCGGTGGGAAATCCCTGGATAAGGGGGAGGAAAACGGAAGAAAAAAAACCGCGGAGACGCGGAGACGCGGAGAAGAAAAAGAGAAGAGAGATCCCAACCCCCGGCCGACACAGGCTCCCCTCCGAAAACGGCAGTGCTGGGCCACGGCCTGGCTATTGGGGGCGCGCTCTTGTTTCTTCTTCTTTTCTTCCATGAGAAGGCCTCCTCCGTCAAGGCCGACGTGGCG
>CAZQAP010000101.1:7978-10904 GCA_964591365.1 uncultured Planctomycetales bacterium | reverse complement strand
TCCAGGAGGACCCGTTCAGCGTCGATGAGGTCCAGGAAGCTGGCTTTGTCGGCCTGGTAGGCGATGGAAATCGCCTGCAGGGATTCTTCGCCCTTCGGAATGAGGGTGTCACGGAAGAGGGACACTCTGCGTTCGGCATCCCGGCGCTGGTAGAGGGCGAACTCCAGATCGGCGAACAAGCGGTTGCGGCTCTCTTCGAGCTGGTTGCCGGCCGCCGAGAAATTCGCGCGGGCCTGCGAAAGGCCGGCCCGGTTTCGCGCCACGAAGATGGGAAGGGTGAGGCCCATGGTGAGGGCCACCGCGTCTTTCCCCGAGTCGGGAACCCCGGCGGTGCGGGCCGGGCCGACGAAGTCGTATTCGGTGCCGATCAGGAAATTGGGATAGAAATCCTTTTCGGCCAGAGTGATGCCCTCCCGGGCGGCTTTGATCCGGCGGTCCAGGGCTCGAAGCAACGGGCTGGTCTCCGCCAGGCCGGCCTCGAGTTCCCGGTCTTCGATCTCTCCGGCGACGGGCCAGGGAGGCTTGGGGGTCGGGAGGGCTGCGTCGGGAGCGCGGTTCAGGGCCGCATTGACCCGGGCGGTGATCGGACGGCGCAGATCCATCAAGGTCCGCAGCCGGTCGTCCAGTTTTCCCATTTCCACCTGGGCGCGGATGATATCGGGATAACCGCCGACGCCCGTTTCGTAGCGGGAGTTGGCGACTTCCTCCCAGTGGACCAGAAGCTCGCGATGTTCCCGGGTGATGTCGATGGCCCGCAGCAGGTAGGCGTATTCGTACCAGGCATCCCTCACCCGCTGGACAAGGTCCAGGCGCGCGGCCTCAAACTCCTCTCGGGCCGCTTCAGCGGACTCGAAAGCCTTTCGGCCCGCCGCGGCCAGTTTTCCGAACCAGGGGAACTCCTGGCTCAACCCCAACCGGGCATCCACGGGCCCCGTGCGGGTCTCGATGTGGCGCACGTAGGCCGCGAAAGTGAAGCGGGGATCCGGGAGCGAGGTGGCTTGGGGAACGGCCTGGAGGTTGGCATCCCAGCGTTCGAAGGCCGCTCGGAGGCCGGGGTTGTTCAACTGGGCGAAGGCGAGTAGTTCCGGGAGTCCCGCATCCTTCCCCAGAAGGATGGATTCATCCGGGGCCTTGCGGGCGGCCCGGACGCTCTGGATCTCGTCCAGGCGGACCTGGAACCCATCCGGCGGCGCCGCGCAGGCCCCGATCAGGAGGCCGGCTAGGCCGGTGACGAAGAATCGCGACATTCGGTGGTTTCTCTGCAGGACTGGAAGGACCGTCCCGAAAGGGACGGGCCTGGGAATGAGGAAATCGATGCGGCGGTTGAAAGCCGCGGAACCTCATTTCAGCAGAGAAGCACACCGAGGAGCAGGTGGAGCGATCTTGGACCCGCTCGGGGCTCCAGGGTCCGGGCCTTGGAAAGGGAGAACCATTCCGGGTGCAGGCAGGGGGCCTCCTGGAAGCTTTCCGTGCCTAGCAGGGCCTGGGCCTGGGGAGGGTTGCCTGATTCCTGGACCCGCCTGGGAGTCGGGGGAGTTTCCGGCAGCGGGGCGGGCGCCTTGGCCCGGCAGCAACAGTCCGATCCCAGGGCAGGCCCGGGGACCGGGGGGTGCATGGGGCAGGAGCAGGCACAGCGATTCCCTCCGCATTGGGGCACGATGGTCCCCGGCAGACTCCCCGGAAGGAGCAGCAGCAGGATGGAGAGAAGGGCGGCCGACCGCGGCATGACCCATCTATAACGGATGGAGGCCCGATCCGGTATGAAAAATGCCTCCCCGGCCCTTCTCACGCCCCTTTTTCCTTCTGGAGGAGGCGCCCAGGACTCCGGGCGGTCATTCTTCATGCCGGCCCGGGGGCGGTTCCCGGGGGGGGAGCGAGGTCCGCTCGACCAGCCGGGGCCGCACCGGCAGGGATCCGCTGCGCAGGACCAGCAGGAGGGCGTCCCGTTCTTCGGCCGAGTAGCCCTGCCAACCGCCGGTGAGCAGGAAGCCGTCCGCGAGCGGGGCTTGGATCCAGACTACTTCTTCGATCTCCTCGTTGCGCACGATGGCCAGTGAACGGTTGCGGAAGGATTCCGTGAAGTCCCGGAAAGCCGTGGCCCGGGCCGGGCGGAAGCGCAGCCGCAGCGCGGGACGTCCGTCCGGATCCTGGACCGGTTCCATGGTCTCCAGGTCGGCTTCGGTGAACTCCCAGGAGAGTTCCGGACGCGGCGCGGGTTTCAACAGCCCTTCCCGACGCAGCGGCAGGGCATCCAGATCGATCGCCACGCGTTCCCGGATCGGGAGCCCCGATTTCTCCATCGCCAGCAGGCCCGCGCCGAAGGGGCACCAGCCGATTCCGGTCCGGGGCCCGCCCTCTTCTTCCGAAAGCCGGTTGAATTCGGAGAAAGGCCGGCGGGGATGGGCCCGGACCCAGGCGCGGAAAGCCTTGGTCTCCTCCTTCAAATCGAGGCGGTCGTTCTGCCAGACCACGAAAGCGAAAGCCAGGCGGCCCGGATCCTCGAGCACCCGTTCGATTTTTTTCCGGGTTCCGGGGAGCAATTCGAAGATCTGCACTTCGATCTGGTGCGGGCCGCGGGATCCCACCCAGGAATCCTTCACTCCCAGGCGCCGCAGGCGATCCCGGAAAACGGTCAAGGTTCTCCGGCCAGGCTGCCCGGAATCGAGCTGCGGGTCCTGCACCCGGGTCTGGAGGGAGGGGAACGGGTCCAGGCGGAAGATCAGCCGCAAGCCGGGACGGGGCGCGGCCGCTTCCGGGGGGGAGGAGGGCTCTTGCGCCCCCAGAGGAGGAACCAGCAGTCCGAGGAGGGCCAGAAGGGTCCTCACGAGTTCGGGGCCGCCCAGTCCCGGCTGCCGATCCACGCCAGGAGATCGGAGACCATGCGATCGAAGGAAGGGGCCACGAAGATCCGCGGCTGGTAGGCGGT
>CAZQAP010000101.1:0-7878 GCA_964591365.1 uncultured Planctomycetales bacterium | reverse complement strand
CAGGGTGGCCGCGTGGCCGATCAATTCGTGGACCACGTCGGGCTCCGGCGTGTAGAGGGGCACGGAGTGATGGCGGATGTACTGAGTCGCCAGGAAGACCTTCTTGCCCAGGAATCCCAGGAAGGTCCCGGCGGCGATCAGGCCGGCCACCGGTTCCATCTCGAACCCGGCGGCTTCCCGCAGGCGGGGATTCAGGTCGGCGAGCTGGGGAATCCTCCGGCGGTCCAGGGCCAGGTCCCGCGAACTCTCCAGGTATTCCCGGCAGGCGAATTCCTCGTGCAGGGGGCCAAGATGCCGCCAGACTTCCGCCCAGACGGCATGTTCCTGGGCGGCATAGTGGGCCCGGGGGACCGGTTGCCCGGTCTTGTAGGCCAGGGCGATGCGGGCGATCTCGTCCCTCCGCTTCCGGTAGGCCGGATCCCGGAAACCGGGATGGTCCCGGTCGAGAGGCACCAGGTTTCCGGTGCCTCCGGCGTGGAGGGATTGGGCGTACATCCTGGATTCCAGGCGGGGGACTCTCCGGGAAAGGATATCGGACCAGGGCCGCCTTGTCGGCTTCCTTGCGGGAGAATGCCCTATTCTTCCCGGCCCATGGCGGTCCGGAAGAAACCTGCCCGCTCCTCCTCCCGCTGGCAGAGGCTGGGGGAGGCGGAGCTCCTTCGGGTTCCGATCCGTGCCCTGGGCCTGGGCCTGAAGGGTTCGCCCCTGGAAGCCTCCCTGGAACGGGTGACCGAAGAGCTGGCACAGCGCCGGCTTCGCGTGCGCCCGGGTTTCTACCTGAGCGACGAGTGGTTCACGGTCAACGGGCAGCTCAACGTGGCGGTTCCTTTCTTTCTTGCCCATCCGCGTCTGAAACGCCTGGAAGAGAAGATGCTGCTCTCGGTGGAGGGGGGCACAGAGGCGGAACGCACCCGCATCCTGCGTCACGAAGCGGGTCACGTCGTCGATCACGCCTTCCGCCTCTCGCGCCGTCGCCGTTACCGCGAGGTTTTCGGGCGTGCGCGGCCCTACCCGCGGGCCTACTCCCCCAGGCAGGACAGCAAGCGCTTCGTCCAGCATCTTCCCAACCACTACGCCCAGAGCCATCCGGCGGAGGATTTCGCCGAGACCTTCGCCGTCTGGCTCCATCCGCGCTCCTCCTGGCGTTCGCGCTACCGGGACTGGCGCGTGGCCCTGGCCAAGCTGGAGTTCGTGAATGTTCTCATGAAGGAGCTGGCCGGCAAGTCCCCCTCCGTTTCGAAGCGGGAGCGCTACCGCCCGTTGTCCTCTCTTTCGGAAACGCTGGGGGACTTCTACCGCCGGCGCCAGGACGAACTGGCCCTCGAGTTTCCCCGGCTTCAGGATCGCGATCTCCTGCGGCTTTTCGTGGCTCCGCTCCCGGGCATGGCCCTGCCGCGGGCATCCACCTTGCTGCGCCGCTACCGGGATCAGGTGGTCGGAGCGGTGGCCCGCACGACCGGAATGCACCGTTACTCGGTGGACCGCCGGTTCCGCCAGGTGGTGGAACGCTGCCGGGAACTCGATCTGAGGGCGCCCCGGCGCGGCGCGCGGCCCGCCCTCGAGATGGCGGCACTTCTGGCCAATTCCGTGGTCCGCTACGCCCGGCGCGGGGAGTTCTTCCTCTGACCATGAGCACGTCGCGCCTGCGGGTTCTGGTGGCCATGATGGAGTACTCGGTCCCGCCGGCCGACATGCAGGAACCGGCCCGCAAGGATCTCGACCGGTTGAACGATTGGCTTGCCGAGGCGGACGTGATGGAGGCCCTGGCCGCGCTGGGGCACGAGGTGGAGACGGTGGGCGTGCGGGAGGACCTCTCCGTGCTCCGCAAGGCCCTGGAGGAAAAACGTCCCCACATCGTCTTCAACCAGGTGGAGGAATTCCACGGCATCGGGGCTTTCGACCAGCACGTGGTCAGCTATCTGGAACTCCTGCGGGTGCCCTACACCGGCTGCGGCCCCAAGGGCATGACGCTGGCGCGGGACAAGGCCCTCAGCAAGAAGATTCTGCGCTACCATCGCATCAAGACGCCCGCCTTCCGGGGGGTTCCCCCCGGGCGCAAGGCCCGGCTTCCCGCCGGGGCGGCGTTTCCCGTGGTGGTCAAGCCGCTCACTGCGGAAGGCTCGGTGGGGCTGGCCGAAGCCTCGGTTGTGCATGAGGATGCCGCTCTCCAGGAACGGGTGGCCTTCATCCACGGGACCCTCTTCACCGATGCCATCGTGGAGGAATACGTGGACGGCCGGGAACTCTATGTGGGGGTGCTGGGCAACCGGCGTCTCACGGTCTTCCCCCCGCGCGAACTCGTTCACGGAGAGGCCTCGGAAGGCCCCTGGATCGCCACCTACAAGGCCAAGTGGGACAACGCCTACCGCGAACGCCACGGTCTTGCGAACGTGGATGCGCAAGGGCTCTCCGCCGACGAACTCGCCCGCCTCGCGCACCTCTGCCGGCGGACCTGCCGGGCCCTTTCGCTGGGCGGATATGCCCGCATCGACCTGCGGCGCACCGCTGCGGGGGAGTTCTTCGTCCTTGAAGCCAATCCCAATCCCTTTCTGGCGGAATACGAGGATTTCGCCCTGGCGGCAGCGAACGGAGGCGTGGCCTATCCGCGGCTGATCTCCCGGATCCTGAGCCTGGGCCTCGCCCGGGAGAAGGCCCGCCGAGGCTGACCCGGGGGTCACTGCCCGGAATGTTCCAGGAAATAGATCATCACGTACTCCTCGGCGGTCTTCTTCGGCCCGGGCAGGTTCTTGAGGCGCCGGGCGGCGGCCTGGAGGAAACGCTCGCGGAACGATTCGTAGGCCAGAACAGGCTGGAATTCCATTCCCCGGGCTTTTCGATCCGACCGCAGGGCATCCCAGGCTTCCTCCGCGCTCAGGGAGCTTTTTCCGGTTTTCTCCATGAGCTGGGAGAGGGAATGGATCTCCTCCATGGGCACGCCGATCAGGAACTCCTGGAAGGCCTGGCTTTCGTCCTCGGTCAGGTGCGCCCGGGAGAAGAATTCCACGAAGTGCGGATCGCAGCCAGCCAGGATCAGGCGGAAGATCTCGGAGATGCCCAGCATGGTCCCCACGCTCACCCGGATCCGGCGGCGGGCATTCCAGGTGGCCTCGAGAAGCGGGAAGAAATCCCGCACGCGGTAGTTGAGCCGGTTTTCCCAGAGCTGGGAGAGGTGGCGCACCGCCAGGGCGCGGGTCGGCCGGGGCAGCTTCCCGTCGTAGCTGATGGCGCTCAAGACCTCCTCGGTGAGCTTGGTGTAGACGCAGCCGTGGAGATCGGCATCCAGCCGGGCACCGAGGGAATCCATGGGGGAGTCGTGTCCGTCGGGCCGGATTTCCTCGAAAACGTAATGGAAGAGCCGCCAGGAGTTCAGCTCCGCCATCACGACGGCCCTCCCCAAGATGGCCCGGGTGGGGATCAGCATGTCGAAATTGGCGTCGGTGGCCTGGACAAGGAGGTCGACCAGGGTGGAGAGATCCCGGTGACGGGCGCCCAGGGATTCTTCCCCCAGCAGGGAGGGATAGCTCGCCAGGGCGGTTCCGATGGCATCGGATCGCCGGATGGAATCCCGGATCATTCCCAGGAAATTGTCCCGGGCGGCGTGGGAGGACGTGAGGATCGCGTCCCAGAGGGCACGGATGACGTCCTGCTCTTCGGAGTCGAAGGGCGAAGAGGAGCCGAACCGAAGCGCGGGCGAAGTGCTGCCGGCGCGAGCCACAGGGGAATCTTATTCCCGCAACCCGCAAGGGGAACCCGCAGGCCCCGGATTCTTTGGGGGGAAAGCGGGAATAAACCCCCGAGGAGGGCATAATGGCGGTTCGAATCGGGCGGAAGCCTGGAACCGGCGGCGGGAGCCGCCATGTACCGGGGAGGGCGGCCTTCCCCCAAGCTGGAAGGAGGGCAGGAATGCGGCAGATCGGCAATCGTTCTCGTCAAGGCGGCTTCAGCACGGTGCTTGTGCTGATCCTGGGTCTCGTCCTGGTGGCCGTGGTTGCGGGATTCACGGTGGTGGGCGCCAAGAACGGGGCCGTCGACCGGGATGAAGCCGTCAAGCAGGCCTGGGGCAACGTGGAAGCCCAGTACCAGCGGCGTTTCGACCTGATCCCCAACCTGGTCCAGACCGTCAAGGGTGCGGCCAATTTCGAGAAGGAGACCCTCACGGCCGTCACCCAGGCGCGGGCCTCGGTCGGCCAGGTGAAGCTCGACGCCGGGAAACTTGCCGGCCAGGGGAAGTCGCTGCTCGATAATCCCGAGTTGATGCAGAAGTACATGGCCGCCCAGCAGGGGCTCGGGTCCGCCCTCTCGAGGCTGCTCGTGGTGACGGAGCGCTATCCCGAACTGCGGGCGACCCGCAACTTCGCCGATCTCCAGAACCAGCTCGAAGGGACCGAGAACCGGATCGCCGTGGCCCGCACCGACTACAACCGGGCTGTCCAGGACTTCAACGCCTTCACGCGCAAGATTCCCAATGCCTGGTTCTTGAGCGAGGAGGAGTTTCCCCGCCGGACTCCCTTCGAGGCCACCAAGACCGCCGGCGAGGCCCCCAAGGTCGATTTTGAAAAGGGGAACTGACCGACTTGCCGGCCGCTCTGCTTCTCCTGCTGGCCTGGCCGGGTGGCCCGGGAGCCGCCCAGGCGCTGCCCGAACATCGGGGGGCGGTGACCGATCTGGCCGCCTTCCTGGCCCCGCAGGAGAAACAGGCCCTAGAGGGCCGTCTGCGGAGCTGGAACGAGGGCTCCGGCAACGCCCTGGCGGTCCTGACGGTTCCCGACCTCGGGGGCCGGGATCTCGAGTCGTACGCCAACCAGGTGGCCCGTTCCTGGAAGCTGGGGACCGCGGGGAAGAACAACGGGATCCTGCTTCTGGTGGCCGCCAAGGAGCACAAGATCCGCATCGAAGTGGGCGACGACCTCCAGGGGGATCTCACCGATCTCGTCAGCGGCCGGATCATCGACCTGATCATGGTGCCCGAGTTCCGCGCGGGGCGGCCCGGTGCGGGCATCCGGCGGGGGGCCGAGGCGGTGATGGCCGCCGCGGGAGGCGATTTCTCGGCCATCCCCGTGAGACAGGTCTCCCACCGGCAGGGGGCCGCCGCCGGGGGGATCCTGGGTTCCCTGTTCGGACTCTTCCTGCTCCTGATGGTCCTGGGGGGGATCGGCCGCGGGCGCGGGGGCCGCGGTGGCGGGCTGGGCGGCCCGCTCACCTGGCTCTTCCTCGGGTCCATGATGGGGCGCGGTCTGGGCAACCGCGGCTTCGGGGGAGGCGGCTTCGGGGGAGGCGGCTTTGGCGGCGGCTTCGGTGGTTTTGGCGGCGGGGGCGGTTTCTCCGGCGGCGGCGCCTCGGGAGGATGGTGAGCCGATGAGACTTCCCTTGCAGACCTGGTCCGAACAGAACGCTCCTCCCGCACCCTGGTGGAGCTGGGTGCTGGCAGCCGCCCTCCTGGGAAGCCTGGTCTGGCTCCTGGTGCGGGGCCTGCGCAACCGCTCGCTCTACCGGGTGGAACAGGCTCTTCCTCCCGAGGATCGCAAGAAGGTCGAAACCGCGGTGGCCGCGGCCGAGAAGAAGACCGTGGGCGAGATCGTGCCCGTGGTCCTGGGCCGCAGCGATCGTTACCCGGCCGCCGATCTCTGGAGCGGCATCCTGTTCGCCCTGTCCGCCTTTCTGGCGACCTGGGCCCTGGTTCCGGCAACTTCACCCCCCGGGCTGCTCCTGTTCTCCCTGGGTGCGGGAATCCTGGGCTGGGCGGCTTCGCGCAGTTTTCCCGAGCTGCGCCGCCACTTCGTGGCGCCCTGGAGAGCCGTGGAGCTGGTCGAAGAGCAGGCTTTCCAGGAATTCTTCCGGCTCGGGCTGCACCATACCGCCGAGAAGACCGGGGTGCTCCTCTTCGTCTCCCTGTTCGAGCGCCGCGTGGCCGTCCTGGGGGACGAAGGGATCGATTCCAAGCTGGACGAAGAGGCCTGGAAGGAGATCGGCGCGCTCGTCCTGCGGGCCGCCGCCGACGGCCGGCTGGCCCAGGGGATGGTCGCCGCGGTGGAACGGATGGGGGAGATCCTGGCGGAGCACTTCCCCTGGAAGGAGGGGGACCGAAATGAGCTACCAAACCGGGTGATCGTGCGAAATTCCTGAACCCCCGTGGACTCACCTTCATGCCCCCCCCCTTGTCCCCCCTCCTTCTTCTTGCGTCCTTCCTTCTTCCGGCCCCTTTCCTTGCGGCCCAGGACCCCGAAGAGGCCCCGGCCGCCGTCCTCCAGGAGCCGGCCTCCCTTCCTCCGGCGGGCTACCTTTCCCCCGACGAACTCCTGGAAAAGATCCGCGCGTTGAATGAGGAGGGCGCCGGCGGGGCCGCCGGGCCGGTCGAGGTCCTTTCCCTGGCGCACACGCCTGGGGGACGCGAAGTGCTCGCCGCGGGATTCGGTCTGCGGGATGCGCCCGGACGCCCGGCCATCCTGGTGGTGGCCGACCCGGACGGCGACCGCCCCGTGGCCTCCAGAACCGCCTTCGATCTCTGCAAGCACCTGGTGGAACGCGGTTCCCCGCTGCTCGAGAAGGCCGCCATTTTCGTGATTCCGGTGGTCAATCCGGACGCGGCCGCACGGGCCTTCTCCGGACTCGCGCCCCGCCGGGGGGCGCCCCTGGATGAAGACCGCGACGGCCGGTCCGACGAGGACGGGCCCTCGGATCTCGACGGAGATGGACAGATCCTCTCCATGCGGGTGCCCGACCCCACGGGCGGCTGGCGCGCCGGGGACCAGGACGCCCGGGCCGTGGTCAAGGCCGATCCCGACAAGGGCGAGATCGGCGTCTGGCGGGTTCTGCCCGAGGGACGCGACGAAGACGGCGACCACCGCATCAATGAGGATCCCCCCGGCGGCGTGACCCTGGAGCGGAACTGGCCGCATCGGTGGAAGGAGCACGCCCCTCCAGCCGGGCTCTTCCCTTTGAGCGAACCGGAGACCCGCGGCCTGGCGGATTTCGTCCTGTCCCATCCCCATCTGCTCGCCGTGCTGGTGCTGGGAGCCCGCGACAATCTTGCCGATCCCCCCAAGGGCATCAGCAAGCCCGATCCGCTCGCCACGGCGCCCCTGAAGGAGGACGCGGTCCTCCTTTCCGTTCTCGGGCACCGGCTGCAGGAGGGCCGCAAGCTCAAGCCGAAGAGCGCCTCCGCACCGGCCGGCAACTTCGCCGACTGGGCCTACTTCCAGGCCGGCCTCGCGGTGCTGGAGGGCGTCGTTTGGTCGCCTCCCCTCGAAAAGGAGCCCGCTCAGGGAGCGAAGGACTCCGCCGGGAAGGACCGTCCCGAGGCTCCGCCCAGCGAGGAGGAGAAGCTTCTGCGCTGGAACGACGCGGTCTACGGCGGCGCGGGCTTCGCCCCCTGGAAGCCCTGGCAGCATCCCGATCTCGGACCGGTGGAGATCGGCGGGTGGAAGCCCCTGGTGCTCAAGAATCCCCCCGCCGGAGAGCTGGAGGATCTGGCCGGACCCTGGCGGAGGCTGCTCGATTCTCTGGCCGGCGACCTTCCGCACATGGCCTGGGAGAAGGTGGAGGTCCGCGATCTTGGCGCGGAAACCCGCGAAGTGCGCGCCACCCTGGTCAACGAGAGGCTCTTTCCGACCGCGACCGCCATGGGGGTTCGCACCCGGCGGCCGCTTCCGGTCCGCATCGTCCTGGAGCTTCCCCAGGGCGCCACGCTGCTGGCCGGCCTGCGGATCCAGTCCGTTCCGCGGCTGGCCGGGTCGGGAGGGAATCACGCCTACCGCTGGGTCTTCCGGCTGGAGAAAGGGTCTCCGCCGGCGGTCTTGCGGGCCCTGTCGCAGACGGCGGGAGATGCGGTCCGCAAGCTGGAGGTCAACCGATGAAACGATGCCTTCCCGCCGCCATGTT
>CAZQAP010000100.1:0-10960 GCA_964591365.1 uncultured Planctomycetales bacterium | reverse complement strand
TCACCCTCCCCTTCTTCCAGTTTCCGCTTGCACTCCACGCAGTAGCGGGCGTAAGGAAGGACCTCCAGCCGGCGGGGAGGAATGGGTTGTTCACAGCGCTCGCAGATCCCGAAGGTCCCTTCAGTCAGCCTCGAGAGGGCTTGATGGACCTCGCGCAGGATCTCTTCCTCGTTCTCGATCAGCCCGAGCTGGAATTCACGCGAGGATCGGGCGGCACCGAATTCATCGGCTTTGTCCGCGGAGGCGGCCCCCTCCTCCCGCAGGACGGTCTGTTCCATGTTCTCCACCTTCATTCCCAGGTGGAGCAGGATCTCCTGGAGATGCCGCCGGTATTTGCTGAGCTGGGTCTTGGTCGGTCTGGGCATTCCCGCAACCTTTCTGGGTGGCTTCGAGGGGATTCGGGCCGCGAATTGTAATGCCTGGGAAAACCCCCGGTCAACGGAAACCCGCTCCCATGCAGGAGGAACTTGCCGAGTACCTGGGCCTCCTGGCCGGGGAAGCGGGCCTGGCTCCCGCCACCCTGTGCGCCTACCGCAGCGACCTGGAGGACGCCCGGGCCTTTTTCGGCGCCCGCAGGATCCGCACCTGGCGGCGCCTGACCCCCGAACTGGTGGCCGCCTGGCTGGAGAACCTTCGCAGGCGGGGCTCCGCGGGAGCCACCCTGGCGCGGCATCTTGCCAGCCTGCGGGGATTGTTCCGCTTCCTGCGCGCGGAGGGGCGCCTGCCCGGGCGGGATCCCACCCGTCTCCCGGGCCGCATCCACCTCTGGAAGAAGCTGCCCCAGGTCCTTTCCGTCGAGGAGGCCCTGCGGCTGATGGATGCGCCCCCCGAGGAGGGGTGGCGTCCGCTGCGCGACCGCGCGCTCCTGGCCCTTCTCTACGGGGGCGGCCTGCGGGCGAGCGAGGCTTGCGGTCTACGGATCTCCGACCTGTCCCTGCGCCCGCGCGGCGATCCGGGGCCCGGGCTCCTGCGGGTCGCGGGCAAGGGCGGCAAGGAGCGCTACGTGCCGTTCGGAGGGCTGGCGCGCGAACGGGTCGAGGCCTGGCTGACCCTGGGCCGCTCCACCCGGCCGGGCCGGGCCCCCTGGGTGCTCCTCTCCCGGGGGGGGAAACGCCTCGACCGCGTGCGCGCCTTCCGCCTGGTCCGCGAGTGGGCCGCGAAGGCCGGGCTTCCCGCCGATCTCCACCCCCACGTCCTGCGCCACTCCTGCGCCACCCATCTCCTGGCCGGCGGCGGCGATCTGCGCAGCGTGCAGGAGTTCCTGGGGCACGCCGACCTGCGCACGACCGAGATCTACACCCACGTCGAGGTCGAGGAACTCCAGGCCCTCCACCGCCTGCACCACCCGAGAGGATAAAGGCTCAAGGAAGCACCTGGTGAAGGTGACGCTGCACGCGGGCGGCGAGGCCGGCGTTCATGCCCGGAAGCGCGGCCAGTTCGGACGGATCCGCGTCGCGAAGCCGCCGCAGGTCGCCGCCGAAGGCGTCGAGGAGGCGCGCGCGCTTGCGCGGGCCGATGCCGGGCACTTCCTCCAGGATCAGGCGCACGTTCTCGCGCCGGCGGCGGTGGTAGGTGATCGCAAAGCGGTGGGCCTCGTCGCGGATGCGTTCGAGAAAGAGGCGTTCCGGGGAGCCGCGTTCCAGAACGATGGGCTCCCTGCGCTCCGGAACGAAGAGGCGTTCCTCGGCGGCCACGGGGCCGCGGCCGCGGCGCGCCTTGGCCAGTGCGGCGAGCGGCGCTTCGATCCCGCCCTCGGAAGCCGCGCGCAACCCGGCCTGCAACTGCAGCGCGCCCCCGTCGAGCACCAGGAGATCGGCCACGCCCTCCTCGTCCGCGCGGGCGAGCACGCGCCCGACCACCTCGCGCATGGCGCCGAAGTCGTCGTTGCCGACCCCTCCGCCCACCAGGAAGCGGCGGTACTGCCCGCGGTCGGCGCGCCCCTCTACGAAGCGCACCTTGCTCGCCACGCGGTCGCTCCCCTGGAGGTGGCTCACGTCGATGCAGTCCACCACCGAAGGCGCGCCGTAGGGGACCAGTTCGGCGAGGCGCGCGGCCACGGTGGGCCAGGGGGCCGTGGCGGCTTCGCCGCGCTGGGCGCGCGCGTTGGCCTCGGCCAGCCGCAGAAGCGCGCGCCGCTCGCCGCGCCGGGGGACGGTGAGGCGCACGCGGCGCCCCGTGCGCTTCCCGAAGGCATCCTCGATGGCGAGCGCCTCTTCGGGGAGTTCGGGCAGCAGGATCTCGGGCGGGATCTCCCCCCGGTCGCGATACAGGGCGGGAACCAGTTCCCCCAGCGCCCGGGCGCGTCCCTCGGCAAGGCGGATACGCCCCGTGCGCGTGGAGATCCAGTCGCCGTCGCGGTACTCGAGCAGCGCGAACTGCCCGCGCACGTCGAGCCCCAGAACGTCGAAGTCGCGCGTGCGATCGAGCCGCACCCTCTGGGGAGCGGAAAGCGCCTCGAGGGCGCGCGCGCGGTTGCGCTCGCGCAGCGCGGTCTCGTATTCGAGCCGCGCGGAGGCTTCCTCCATGCGCCGACGGGACTCGCGGAGCGGGGCTCGCACGTTCCCCGCCAGGACCTCGCGGGCCTGCTCCAGCGCCCGCTCGTACTCCCCCACTCCGATCCTCCCCACGCAGGGCGCCGAGCAGAGGCCCAGCGGATGCTTCAGGCACGGGCGCGCGCGGTTCCGCAGGGTGTGATCGCTGCAGTCCCGCAGCCCGAAGGCCTTCTGGATCAGGCTCTTGGCGCGCCGGGCGGCCCCCGCGCTGGCGTGCGGGCCGAAGAACTCCCCCGGCCCCGAACGGCGGCGCGCGAGCCCCAGCCGCGGGAAGGCGTGCCGCGTGTCGATATGCAGGAAGAGGAAGGCCTTGTCGTCCTTGAGCAGCACGTTGCGCGCCGGCCGGTGCAGCTTCACCAGGCGATCCTCGAGCAGCACGGCCTCCGCCTCGGTCTCGGTCACGAAGAACTCGACCGAGACCGCATGATCGAGAAGGTCGGCCAGCCGCTCGCGCCCGTCGGCGCCCGGCTTGCGGTAGACCTGCACGCGCGCGCGCAGCTCTCGCGCCTTGCCCACGTAGAGGACCGTCCCCTGGGAGTCCCGGAAGAGGTAGCAGCCCGGGCGCGCCGGCGCCACGCGGAGCTGCATGTCGAGACTGCGCGACTCCGGGGCCGTCACGGAACCAGCTCGAGCTGCACCGCCTCGAGGCGGCGGATCTCGTTGCGCAGGCGGATGCCGTTCTCGAAATCAAGTTCCCCGGCGGCCTGGAACATCTCCCGCCGCAGCCCCTCCACCCGGGCGGCCAGCGAATCGGGATCGAGCCGCTCAAGAGGCCCCTTCTTCTCACCGAACTGCTCGTCGAGAATGGCGGAGAGCGCGTCGCGCACCTTGGTCTTGACCGTGGCCGGGCGGATGCCGTGGCGGCGGTTGTATTCGGCCTGGATCTTCCGCCGGCGGGCGGTTTCGGAAAGGGTTTCCCGGATGGCGCCCGTTTCGCGGTCGGCATAGAGGATCACGCGCCCCTCCACGTTGCGCGAGGCGCGCCCGCAGGTCTGGATGAGGGCCGTCGTCGAGCGCAGGAAGCCCTCCTGGTCGGCGTCGAGCACCAGGACCAAGCGGACCTCGGGCAGATCGAGCCCCTCGCGCAGAAGGTTGATCCCCACCAGCACGTCGAAGACCCCCAGCCGCAGGTCGCGCAGGTGCTCGGAACGCTCGATGGTCTCCACGTCGGAGTGGAGGTAGCGCGCCTTCACCCCGTTCTCCAGCAGGAACTCGGTCAGGTCTTCGGCGCTGCGCTTGGTGAGGGTCGTGACCAGCACCCGCCCGCCCGCCTCGACCGCGCGGCGGATCTCGAGCAGCGCGTCCTCCACCTGCCCGGAGGCCGGCCGCACCTCGACCTCGGGATCGAGAAGCCCGGTGGGCCGCACGATCTGTTCGACCACGCTGCCGGCCGCCAGCCGGAACTCGCGCGGCCCGGGCGTGGCGGAGACGTAGAGCACGCGCCCCACGAGCGCCTCGAACTCCTTCTCCTTGAGCGGCCGGTTGTCGAGCGCGGAGGAGAGCCGGAAGCCGTACTCGACCAGGTTCTGTTTGCGGTGCAGGTCGGCCACGACCATGCCGTAGGTCTGCGGCAGAGAGACGTGGCTCTCGTCGAAGATGCACAGGAAATCGCGCGGGAAGTAGTGCAGCAGGGTGAATGGCGGCTGCCCCGGAGCGCGGCCCTCGAGGTGGCGGGAATAGTTTTCGATCCCGCGGCAGAAGCCGAGTTCCTCGAGATCTTCGAGATCGGCCAGGGTGCGCCGCTCGAGCCGCTCGGCCTCGAGCTCCTTGCCCGCTTCACGCAGCTCCCTCAGCCGGGCTTCGAGTTCCCTGCGGATGCCCCGCAGCGCGCGGGGCAGCTTCTCCTCGGGCTGCACGTAGTGGCCGACGGGATAGATGGTGGTGGCCTCCAGCTCCCCGAGCACCTCGCCGGTGAGGGAATCGCAGCGCAGGAGCGCGGCCACCCGGCCTTCCTCCAGTTCGATGCTCAGGATGCGCTCGCTCTCCTGGATCGGCCAGACCTCGACGCAAGGGCCGCGCAGGCGGAAGGTGCCGGGACGGAAGTCGGCTTCGGCGCGGTTGTGCTGGGTGCGCACCAGCGCCCGCACAAGGTCGGTGCGTTTCAACGGCGCGCCCAGCCGGATCTCCTGGGCGAGCCCCGCGTAGGTCTCCGGGTCCCCCAATCCGTAGATGCAGGAGACGCTGGCCACCACGACCACGTCGCGGCGCGAGATCAGGCTTGCGGTGGCGGCGTTGCGCAGGCGGTCGATCTGCTGGTTGATGCGGGAATCCTTCTCGATGTAGGTGTCGGTGGCCGGCAGGTAGGCCTCGGGCTGGTAGTAGTCGAAGTAGGAGACGAAATACTCGACCCGGTTGTGCGGGAACAGCTCGCGGAACTCGCCGAAGAGCTGTCCGGCCAGGGTCTTGTTGGGGGCGATGACCAGGGTGGGCACCTGGAGCCTCTGGATCAGGTGCGCCATGGTGAAGGTCTTGCCGGAGCCCGTGACCCCGAGCAGCACGCCGCGCCCCTCGGGCGGGGCTAGAATCCCGGCCAGGCTTTCGATCGCCTGCGGCTGGTCGCCGCGGGGCCGGAAACCACTGACGAGCTGGAACTTCTGCATCTCGGCCGCCCGGGACCCGGGCCGGGCTTCCGGGGCCGGACCGCTGCTTTCGCCATGCCCGCCGCAACCTGCCCGAACTGCCACAAACCGTTCCGGTTTCCCCGGGCGGCCCCGCATTCTACGCTGCGTTGCCCGCACTGCCGGAAGGTCTTCCGCATCGCGGGGGCCCCCCGCAAGTCCGGCCACGCGCTGCGCCGGCGCCCTCCCCGCAAGCCGCTCCCCTTTCCCCTGGTCCTTCTCGGCGTGGTGCTCCTGGTCGCCGGGGGGTGGGCCCTCTTCGGCGGAAACCCGGCCGACAACCCCGGCGCAGGGAGTCCCGCTTCCAATACCCCTCTCGCGGCGGCCAGTCCCCCTTCCGCGGCGGACGCGGGCCCCAGGGCCCCGGAGTCCAAACCTGCCGGACCCGGCCTGGAGGCGGCCCGGAAACGGGTGAGCTTCTTCCGCGAGGCCCTCGCCGCCGACAACCTGGCCTCCCTGAGCGGGCAGATGGCCCTCTCCCTCTGGTTCGAACATGACAACGGGGAAACCGGCAAGCGCTTCACCTATCTGCGCCGGGACGAGCAGGAAGCCTACGGCGAGGAGCTGGCGCGCCGCCTGGCCTCGGACCCCTCCTTCCAAGCCCTGGCGGCCCTGGGTTCCCCGACCGAAGAATGGCGGGAGGAGTCCGGCCGGAAAGTGCTTCGGCTTACGGCGGGAACCCCGCCCCGGACCTGGGCCTTCACCCTGGTCCCCAAAGGAGCGACCTGGCTGGTGGCGGGCCTCGAGGAAACCCCCACGGCCCCCCCCCGAGGGGAGGCTCCGGCCGAGAAAAGCGGCGAAGCCCCTCCTCCCAGGTCATCCCCGGCCCATCCCCTCATGGTTCCGGTTGAAGGGGGCGGCGAGGTCTTTCGCGGAACCATCCTCAAGCCGGGTCCCCTGGCCGAGACTTCGGCGAAGGAGTGGAGCCGCCTGCAGGGTCTGGTGGACGAAGTCCTGAAGGAAAGCGGTCTTTCCAGCCGCCACGCACAGCAAAGCCTGATCGAAGCCGGGCGCCCTGCTGTCCCGGTCCTGCTCGACCGTCTGGCAGACATTCCGTTGGACTCGGAGCCCGTCCATCTCGACCGGATCGCCCTGATCGACCGAACACTTCAGATGGTCAGCGGGCGAACCTCCACCTGGCCGCTCCCCGGCATCACATCCATCACCGACCCCGGGGAACTCGGGAAGCGGCGCCGGCTGGCGGTGGAATCCTGGTTCGGCTGGTGGGCCTTCTGGCGCGGGAACTGGGACGGCTGGCTGGAAAAAAGCGGGCATTCCAAGCCGGACGGCAACCCCCGTCATCCTCCGCGATGAGACCCGGTCCGGCATCTCCCGCCTGCAGCCGGGCCCGTCTTCCTGCCGATAGCGAAGGGGAGGGCTGCATGCACGTCGTCTGGGTCAACGAAGTCGCCAGTTTCCAGGGTGGAGCCGAGCGCTATGTCGCGGAAACTGCGCAGGGCCTGGCGCGCCGCGGTTTCCGGAACACCCTGCTCTACGAGGCCGGCGGATGGATGGATCCGGCCTTCACTTCCTGCTTCGACGGGGCCTTTCCCATGGTGGACCTGGAAGCCCAGCTCCCCCGTCTGGCGCCCGATCTGCTCTACATCCACAACCTGCGCAGTCTGGAAAAGCAGGCGGCCCTGGCCCGCTCGGCGGTGCCGGGAGTCCGTTTCTTCCACGATTTCGCCCTGTTCTGCCTGCGCCGCCACAAGTACACGACCCTCGGGAGAAAAACCTGCACCCGCACGACCGGGCTGCATTGCTATCCATGCCTGGGCTTCCTCCGGCGGGCGGATCACTGGCCTGGAATCGGCATGCAGCGCCTTGCGTCCCTGGAGAAGAAGCAGGCCGTCAACCGGAACCTGCAGGCTTTCGTCGTCGGGTCCGGTTTCATGCGGGAGCACGTGGCCGCGCACGGTTTCCCCCGGGAACGGATCCACGTCCTGCCGCTTTACGCCCCCCCCCCGCCGGAGCCGGCCGCGGTTGCCCGGGAAGCCGGCGGAATCCTCTTCGTCGGCCAGCTCATCTGGGGAAAGGGCGTGGACCTGCTTCTGCGCGCCATGGAAGAGCTGCCGGGTGTGCGGCTGCAGATCCTCGGAAACGGTCCCCAGGAAGGTCAGTTGCGCCGCCAGGCAGCCCGCGCGGGCCTGGATGGGCGGGTGGATTTCCTGGGCAGGATCCCGCGGGAGGATATGGGGAAGGCCTATGCGCAGGCCGCCTGCGTCGTGGTGCCCAGCCGCACTCCCGAGACCTTCGGTCTGGTGGGCATCGAGGCTCTGCGCCACGGCACCCCGGTCATCGCCAGCCGGACCGGCGGGGTCGGGGAATGGCTGCGGGAAGGAGAAACCGGGCGGCTCTTTCCGTCGGGGGACCCCGGCGCCCTGGCTGCGGAGATCCGCAAGCTCCTCGCCGATCCGGAGGGGGCGCGGGCCATGGGGGAGCGGGGCCGCCGCCTGGTCGCCGGGGGCTTCCGCCAGGAGGACCACCTGGACGCCCTGCAAGCCCTCTTCTCCTCGCTGACCTCCCCCACCGCCTGCGCATGACGATTTCCTGGGGACGGTTCACCGCGCGCGGAGGCCCGGAACTCGAAGCGCGCATCACGCAGTGGATGCAGGAGGCCGCCCGCCGGATCGAGACCGCCCTCGCACCGCGGGAATACCGGGCCGTGGTCCTTCTCGGCGGATACGGGCGCGGCGAGGGAGGGGTGGAAAGACGGGACGGCAGGGAATTCCCGCACAACAACTTCGACCTTCTCGTCCTGGCCGACCTCCCTCGCCGCAGGTTTGGTCGGCTGAAGGCGCGCCTTCAGGGACTCCTGGACCCGCTGGCGGAGGAGTGCGGGGTCGGGATCGACGTCGGGATCATCTCGTATTCACGGCTTCTTCGTTCCCCCTGCCGGGTCATGTGGTACGACCTGCGCCATGGCCACAAAACCCTGCTGGGGGACCCGGAGGCTTTGTCCGCCCTGGAAAGGTTTCAGCGGGATCGGATCGTCCCCGCGGACGTCCGCGACCTGCTCGTCAACCGGGGAACGCTGCTGGTCATCAACGACTTCCTTCTCGAACAGGGGGGCCGGGAGGAAGACCTCCGGCGCACGGTGGTCCGGCATTCCGTCAAGGCGGTCATCGGCTACGGTGACGCCATGCTCTTCTTCCTGGGGGACTACCATTGGAGCTACTGCGAGAAGCAGAAGCGCATGCGGGAGCAGGAAGGTGTTTCTCCGGCGTTCCGCAGGCTCTATGACGAAGCCATGGAATTCCGGTTCGAACCCGACTATGCGCACTTCCCGGGATGCGGACTGGACGCCTGGATGGCCCGGCAGCGCGGGGAGCTGAAAACGCTCCACCTGCTCTGCGAATCCCTGCGGTTGAGGCGGCCCCGCCTGCGCTGGGAGGACTACCGGGATGCGGCCCTGCGGTCCGTGGCGGCCGGGGCCCTGCGCAGCCCCCGCCGTCTGGCCCGCGGCGCAAAGCGGCTTTCTGCGGGCCGCATCCGGCTTCCGGCCGGGACACTCGGCGCCCGGCTGGGGCTGGGCTTGAGCGAGGCGCGCGACCGCCTCGCGACCGTTTTTCCGGTGGTGGCCTACGATCTGCGCGTTCCCTCTCTGCGCCGCTTCGCCTTCGAGGAGCTCCACGCGGCCGGAGAAGATCTTCCCGCCCTGCGGCGGGCCTACCTGCGCGCCTGGGGAACCCATGGGGACGTGAATTTTTCGAGCCTTGTCCGCAGAATGGGGATCTCCCTGGAGGAAGTCCCCTGATGATCTGCCTGACCGGCGACCTGCACCACAGCGGCCTGCGCACGGGGAACCAGCTCCATTGCGACATCACCGAACTCCAGACCGCCCGGCCGTACCTTGCCATGCTCGAGGAGGCCGGAGTCAAAGCCACCCTGTTCCTTTCGGGGCGCTGCTTCGCAGAGGAATGGAAAGACGCCCGCCCTCTCGCAGAGCATCCCCTGGTGGAGATCGGCGGGCACAACTGGTCCTGCCTCACGCCGGTGCTCTGGCACCGGACCTGCAAAAAGCTCCTGGGAAGCTACAACGGTCCGGCCTGGTATCAGCGCCGGGACGTTCTGCGGACCGTCCGCGAGATCCGGCGCAGGACTGGAAGGAAGATCCACGCCTGGCGCAACCATATGTACATGCACGGTCCCCACACGGAAAGGGTGTTGAAGGATTGCGGAATCCTTGTCTGTTCCGACGGCGTTCAGAAGGATTCCAGAGGGCCGGTTCTCCATCCCTCCGGGATCTGGAACCTGCCCATCAACATCATCCCCGATCACGAACACCTCTATCATGCCGAACGGACCCCGGAATGGGTGCAGGCCTGGGTGCAGCGCCACCGGTGGCGCGACGACTTCGGGCCGGAGTCCTACCCCGTCGGGGAATGGACCGGGATCGTCCTCGACCGACTGCGGCACAACGAGGAACGCGGTGTCCTCTCCACGTTGATCATCCATCCCATCACCATGTACCTCTGCGACCGGTTCGAGAGTTTCGGGCGGATTCTCGACTTCCTCGCCGATCGGGAATGCGTGCACGTAAGCGAGGCCCTCGAGGCCGCCCGGACCCCCCATCCGCGGCCGGAGGAAGCCGCTTGAACAACTCCCGCCCTCCCGTCTCGGTGATCATGCGTTCCCGCAACGCGGAAGGGGTCATCGGCCAGGCCCTGGCGGCCCTCTTTTCCCAGTCGTTCCGGGATTTCGAACTGCTGGTGGTCGATTCGGGTTCCACCGACCGCACGCTCGAACTGGTCGCGCCCTATCCCCACCGGCTCAAACGGATCGAGCCCCGCGACTACTTTCCCGGGCGCGTTCTCAACGAGGCCATCGCCGGAACCCGCGGGGAGATCGTGGTCTTCTTGAACTCGGATGCCGTTCTCCTCGCACCCGACGCCCTGCAAATCCTGATGGATGCTTTCCGGGACCCCGCCGTTCAGGCCGCTTTCGCGCGTCAGATCCCCCGCCCGGAGGCCCACACCTGGGTTCGCCGCGACTACGCGAAGAGCTTCCCCGCGCAGGGTCCGGCGCCTTCGTGGATCACCCTCTCGCTCCCCTTTGCGGGCATGCGCCGGAGCGCCTGGAAACAGCATCCTTTCTATCTCGATGCCTGGGGTTCCGAGGACACGGAATGGGGCCGCTGGGCCCGCGCCCACGGCATGACGGTGCGCTACCTGGCCTCCGCCCTGGTGATGCATTCCCACAATTACACCCTGCGCCAGCTCTACGGCCGCCGTTTCATCGAGGGGGAAGCCGATGCTCTCCAGAGCCCGCGCCCGGAAGGTCTCCTGCGGGCGGCAGGCCGCTTCCTTTCCTCCCTGCTGCACGACCTGCCGGCCCATCTTCGCGCCCGGGACCTCGGGGGGCTTCTCATGGCCCCTGCCCGCCGGGTGGTGTTCCACTGGGGCTGGCTGCAGGGCCACCGTCACGGCTGGAAGCGCCTCACCACCGGCAGCGGGGACGCCAGCCATGGCCAGAAGGTCGTCCTGGAGCGGCACGACGCATCTCCATGATCCCGCCCGGCGGCCTGGAGGACGCTGGTAGAATGCTTCCTCCCCTTTTCCGTCATGGCAAGCCCCTTGAGACCATGAATGAACGCGTCGGCACCTGCACCCGCTGCGGCCAGCGATACGGCAACATTCCCCCCACCCTGGAGGCCTCCCGGGTGCGCTGCACGCACTGCGGGGGCGTGGTCGAGATCACTCCGCTCCCCGACACCCCGGCCGCGGCAGGAGGGCCGGGCCCCAAGGCCCCGGCAGCCCAAACCAAGCCCCCCGCTCCCCCTTCTCCCCC
>CAZQAP010000099.1:0-11005 GCA_964591365.1 uncultured Planctomycetales bacterium | reverse complement strand
CCTCGCGGATGCCGTCGTCGTGCTCGACCGCGTGGGCGCCCTTGCGCGCCCCGAGAGGAAACAGCGGGAAGATCTCCTTGGAGAGCCGCCCGCGTTCGCGCGCCCTGCGGGCGCGCTCGTGGCTCTGAAGCGCAAAGGCGTCGCACTCCGCGCGCGAAAGGCCGAAATCGCGCACCAGCTTCTCGGCGGTGCGGCCCATGATCAGGCCGGTCACCGGATCGGTGAGCCCCTCGGTGATGACCACCCGCGGTTTGAGGAACGAAGGGCGGAAGGAGGCCATGGCCGCCAGGCGCGCGCGGAGGGTGCGGGCGCGGAAGAGGCGCGTGAAAAGCCGGGTCATCTTGCGGCCGAAGAGCAGCGGATAAGCGCTCATCACCTCGACGCCGAGCGTCAGGTAGAGATCGCCGCGGCCGGCCTGGATCAGGGTGGCGGCGTCCACGGCGGATTGGATTCCACTGGCGCAGTTGCGCGCCACGGTGCAGGCCGGCACCCGCCAGGGGAGCCCGGCGCGCAGCCCGATCACGCGCCCCACGTTGGCCTGGTCGTGGGGCGGGCCCACGCAGCCGGTGATGACCTGGTCGATCTGCCCCGGGTCCACGCCCGTGCGGGCCAGCAGCTCGCGCGCCACCCGGGCGCCCAGGTGGGCGGCATCCTCGCCCTGGAAGACCCCCCCGGCGCGCACCCAGGGGCTGCGCAGCCCGGCCGCCAGAACCACTTCCGTACCGTTTTTCCCGTTCATGGCCTCATTCTCCCCTTTTCCCGCCCCCGGCGGCCCGGCTCCCGGGAAATCGCCCTGGAGGGGAACCGCCGGCGGACCGAAGAAGGATAACAGTGTAAAGTTAACAGCGTAAAGGAGCCGTTCCCGGGGGTGGCCCGGCCCGCCCGGCGGCACCCGCAGCCCGCCATGGCCCGCACCAGCACCCCGCTCCGCCAGGCACTCCTCGAGGAGGCCCGCAGGCTCCTGCTGGAGGAGGGCTGGTCCCAGCTCTCCATGCGCCGCATCGCCGCCGCGGCCGGCTGCACGGCCACCAGCATCTACCTCTACTTCCCCGGCAAGGACGCCCTCATCCATGCCCTGATCGAGGAGGGCATGGAGCGCTTCCACAAGGCGATGGAGGCCGCGCTGGAAGGGGTCGCGGATCCCCGCGCCCGCGTGGAGCGGATCTGCCGCGCCTACCTCGAGTTCGGGCTCGCCAACCCGGAGTACTACGAGATCATGTTCCTGCTCCACCCGCGGCACATGGAGCGCTACCCGCGCGAAAAGTACCGCCGCGCGCGCCGCAACCTGGACGTCTTCGCCGACGCGCTCCGTTCCGCCCTGGGGAAGGACGGGGCCGATCCCGACCGCCTGCAGACCGCCGCCACCGTGGTCTGGTCCGCGCTCCACGGCACGGTCTCGCTGTTGATCGCGGGCCGCGTGGACAAACGCATCCCGCGGACCGCACTCATCGAGGCGGCGGTCCGCCACGCCACGCACATGGTGACGGAACTCCGCACCCCTGAAACCGCTCCCAGCAACAAGAATCGATGATCCTCGCAAGCTTTCCCGCCTTCCTCGCTTCGATCCCCGTCTTCTGGACGCTGATCGGAATCTTCCTCGCGGCCGTGGCGCTCGGTTTCCTCGAAGCGCCGCTCTGGGGCTGGTCGCTGGCCCTGGCGGTGCTGCTTCTCGGGACGGGCGCGCCCTTCTGGCTGTGGGTGGTCCTCGGCGTTCCCGTTCTGATCCTCAACCTGGGCCCCGTGCGCCGCGTCGTCGTGACCCGCCCGCTCATGAAGCTCTTCAAGATCCTGCGCTTCCTGCCCCGGATCTCGGAGACCGAGCGGACCGCCATCGAAGCCGGAACGGTCTGGGTGGACGGGGAACTCTTCTCGGGCAAGCCCGATCTCGACCGCCTGCTCGCGGAGAGCTGGCCGGAACTCACCGCCGAGGAGCAGGCCTTCCTCGACGGGCCGGTCGAAGCGGTCTGCCGCATGGTGAACGACTGGGAGGTCTCCCAGCGGCGCGATCTCTCGCCCGAGACCTGGGAGTTCCTGAAGAAGGAGCGCTTCTTCGGGTTGATCATCCCCAAGGAGTACGGGGGGCTGGGCTTCTCGCCCTCCGGCAATAGCGCGGTGGTGGCGCGCTGCAGCTCGGTCTCGATGCCGCTCGCGATCTCGGTCATGGTGCCCAACTCGCTGGGGCCGGCGGAACTCCTGACTCTCTACGGCACGCAGGAACAGAAGGACCACTACCTTCCCAAGCTCGCCACCGGCGAGGAGATGCCCTGCTTCGCCCTGACCGAACCGGGCGCGGGGTCGGACGCCGGCTCGATGACCTCCAACGGCGTGGTCTTCCGCGGCGATGACGGCGGACTTTACCTGAAGCTCAACTGGGACAAGCGCTACATCACGCTGGCCTCGATCGCCACCGTGCTGGGGCTGGCCTTCAAGCTGCGCGACCCCGAGAACCTGCTCGGCAAGGGCGAAAACCCCGGCATCACCTGCGCCCTGATCCCGACCGATGCGCCGGGCGTCGAGCACAAGCGCCGCCACGACCCCTTGAACGTCCCCTTCATCAACTGCCCCACCACCGGCAAGGACGTGGTCGTCCCCGTGGACGCCATCATCGGCGGGGTCGAGGGGGCCGGCCAGGGCTGGAAGATGCTCATGGAGACCCTGGCGGCCGGCCGCGGGATCTCGCTGCCGGCGAGCTGCACGGGCGGCGTGCGCCTGGCCGCGCGGGTGGCGGGCGCCTACGCCGCGGTGCGCAAGCAGTTCGGGCTCCCGATCGGCAAGTTCGAGGGGATCGAGGAGCCGCTGGCCCGCATCGGGGGCTTCGCCTACCTGCTGGAGGCCGCGCGGCGCTTCACCTGCGGCGGGCTCGACACCGGCGCGCGCCCCTCGGTGGTCACCGCCATGGCCAAGTACAACTTCACCGAGACCCTGCGCAAGGCGGTCAACGACGCCATGGACGTGCTCGGGGGCGCGGCGATCTCGCGCGGGCCGCGCAATCTGCTGGCCAACGCGTACACCGGGCTTCCGGTGAGCATCACCGTGGAGGGCGCCAACATCCTGACCCGCACGCTGATGATCTTCGGCCAGGGGGCCATCCGCTGCCACCCCTACGCCTACCGGGAGATCAAGGCCTTCCACGCGGGCGACGCGGCCGCCTTCGACCAGGCCTTCTTCGGGCACGTGGGGCTGGTGGTGCGCAACGCCTGCCGCGCGCTGGTCCTGAGCGTGAGCCGCGGGCGCCTGGCGCACGTTCCCATCGACGGACCGGCGGCCCCCTACCTGCGGCGCCTGGCCTGGAGTTCGGCCTCGTTCGCGTTCCTGGCCGACTTCAGCATGGCCGCGCTGGGCGGGGATCTGAAGCGGCGCGAAACGGTGACCGGCCGCTTCTCCGACGTCTTCTCCTGGATGTACCTCGCCACGGCCGTGCTGCGCCGCTTCGAGGCCGAAGGGCGCCGGGAACGCGACCTGCCCTTCTTCCACTGGACCATGGAGTACGCCTTCGCACGCATCCAGGAAGGTTTCGACGGCCTCTTCCGCAATCTCGATCCGCCGGGGCTGGGCTGGCTCTTCCGCGGTCCGGTGGCGTTCTGGTCGCGGCTGAATCCGGTGGGGAGCGGGCCGCGCGACGAACTCGGCCACCAGATCGCCCGCGTGCTCCAGACCCCCGGCCGCGCCCGCGACGCGCTCACGCGCGGCCTGTTCGTGCCCTCCGATCCCGAGCATCCGCTCGGCCGGCTCGAGAACGCCTTCCGGCTCTGCGTCGAGGCCGACGGGGTGGCGCGCCGCATCCGCGCCGCGGTCAAGGCCGGAACACTCCCCCGCAAGCGCCCCGAGCACCTGATCGAGCCGGCTCTCGAGGCGGGCATCCTGACCCCCGAGGAGGCCGACCTGATGCGCCGCGCGGAATCCGCCCGCGACGACGCCATCCAGGTCGACGCCTTCACCCTGGAGGAGTACCTGGCCACCGCCGCGGGCGACCGCAAATCCGCGAAGCGGGAGGCCGCCTTGAGCTGAAGGGAGCGCGGTGAACCCCGGGATTCACCACACGGGGAAGAAACCCCCTATTCGAAGGGATTGCTGCGCCGTGCCCGCTTGACCCAGTCCACGAAAAGGGTCGGAGGAGTGGGATTCGGCAAGGTGGGAAGGCTTTCGTTCGTCAGCGTGATCGTGGCCTGGAACCGTTTCGAGGGAATGGCCCGGCCGACCACCAGGCCTTCCTGGAAGGAGGTTCCGTTGCCGGTGACGGTGGTTCCCGACATCCCGGTCATGGAGCCGTCCCCGGGGAAGGTCACGGTCAGCTTCCAGTCCGAGCCGGCCTGATCTCCTGCCACCCGCAGCACGAAATCGTAATCCACGAAGTCGGTCCAGCCGGGATAATCCAGGGTCAGGTCCGCGGTTTCCCCGGGCATCAGTTCGATGCTTGAATTTCCCGAATTGATGGACCCCCCCCCGGAAAGATCCCACCCCGCGTGGGTCTCCTCGATCAACTCCGGCTGGATCACGAGCTGGTCGTCCGTGGCGGGATCGGCGTCCGAATCCTTGACGATGGCGTTCCCCAGGTAGTCCTGGGCGCGGATGCGGATGTCGTAGACCGTCTGGTCCAGGGGAAACCCCTGCGCATCGTGCTGGCTGGGAAGAAGAAGCGGCATCAGCCCCAGCTTGAACTTCCCCTGCCCGCCGGCCTTGTGGTCCATCGAGACCGGGAAGAAGGGTGCGCCTGGGTCCCAGGAGGGCCGCAGCGAAAGTTCCACCACCTTGGCGGAAGCGACCGGAAAGACGTCCGCGGTGACGCGGATGGTCGCCAACCCGTCGTCCTGGCCCGTCTGGGCCGGAGGGGTGATGGTGATGTTGGGGCTGTTCCAGTTCCCCGGCGGGAAGAGTCCGAGGTGAAGGTGCCCGGTCGTGGAGGGATTCAATTCCAGGGCGGTGAACTCGCCGTGCGGCAGTTGGTTGGAATCCAGGGAATAGAAATCGATGTCCCCGCAGGGCCAGGCCACCTCGATCTGGAGATCGGGGGTGTTGGCAGGGTCCAGCCCGTGCTGTCCCAGCCCGAATTCCATCCAGAGGCTGTTCGTGGATGCGCCGTTGCCTTCGCCGATGGCCATCTCGCGGTACTGCTTCATGGGCTGAGGCCCGTTTCCATCCGGATCGAAGGTGTCGAGCGCCCCGTCTCCGTCCAGGTCGGCCCAGACGGTCACTTTGGCGCCCACACCGAAGGAATTGCTCAAGTTGCAGATCCCGTTGTTCTTCAGGAGGATGGAGAGCCGCGTCTGGGCGGCGGCGAAGGCGGAAGTGTTCCAGAAGAAGACCGTGAAATCCTGGTGCGCTCCCACGCTCGGAAAGACGACCATGTCCAGAAGCCCGTCCTGCTCGAGATCGCCCAGGACAACGTTGCGGGATTCGCGGTCGCGGTGCACGATCGGGGAAGGATCGGGGAGAAAGTAGTCGGGCGGATCCAGGGCCCGGAAGATGCGCAGGCCTGGGTCGGGATTCATGCCCAGGAAGCGCTCGACCATCTGGTTCTTGAAGACCCGGTCCCAGGCCTGCGAGGGATGCAGGCCCATCGCAGAACCGTAGTTGCTGGACAGGGCCTTGATGTCGTTGAAGGCCGGGTTTCCATTATCGTCTATGTCGGTGTCCGAACTCCCGTTCGGCTTGCCCCGTTTCATGCAGACGTAGGCCTCGGCGTCGCCGTCGTTGTCCAGATCTCCGAAACCCGTCCCCCAGGAGAATCCCCCGGGGAGGAGGCCGTTGCCCTGGAGATCGGCCTCCGCGGGCAGGTTGTGGCCCATGGGATCGACGGTCACGTACTCGTCCCCCGAGGTGGTGAAGGAGAGGTCCGCCTTGCCCGTCTGGTTGGTGAACAGAATGTTGCGCATGTGGACTTCTTCGTCGGGATCGTGACCGCTGGCGGCGAGTTCGAAGGAGAGGTCCGAACGGTCCGGCACGTAGAAATCGATCTTGCGGTCGAAGTTGTAATCCCGTCCGGCGATCCCCATGGGCGCCCCGCTGGCTTGAAACGGAACCGGGGTCTGCGAGAAATCCTGCTGCAGGAAGAGATCCCAGGAGCGGTTCCAGAACCCGAGCCATTTCCCGTCCGGGTCGTTCCCGCGGTTGATGTAGATCATGTTCTGGTCCAGGAAGAAGCGCCAGACCGGCAGGGAACCGTTGTCGTCGGGGAAGAGCGAGCTGTCCCTCCAGCCCTTGGCGGTGACGATCAGGTCGGGCCAGTTGTCCTTGTTGAGGTCCGCGAAACGGACGGCGATCGTGTTGGAGAAGCGCAGCCAGGGATTGGTCCCGGGAAGAAGCGCGTCCGGAAGCAGATAGGGCTTGTACTCGAAGCGCGTGGGATCCCGATAGACGTTCGCGCTCTGCATCCCGAAGATGGGCAGGTACTGGAACCAGTTGATGCCGGGATAGATGGAATCCGCCTCGTTGGCAAAAGCGCTGTATTTGGCCCGGTCGTAGGTGACGTCCCAGAAGATGATGTCGTTGGCATTGGCACCGGTCCCCCCTCTTCTTCCCCCGTTGATGTAGAGGGCGTCCATCATCCCGCTGAGGTTCGTGTTGGGCCGCAGCATTCCCGTGCCGATGTAGACGTCCAGCAGGCCGTCGCGGTTGACGTCGGCCACCGCAGCGCAGTCGGAAGCCATGGGGAAGGTGGTCTCCATTGTGTCCACCACGTGATCTCCGGTGGGGTCGTTCGGATCGGCAAGTTTGACGGAATCGGGCGCCTGGCTGTAGGCCAGCCCGTGTCCATCCCGGTCCGTGTTGCCATCGGGATCGGTCCCGGTCATGTCCACCTCCTGAAAGAGGGTGCTCCAGAAGTTGGGGTCCGTCGGATCCGGGTTGTCCGGAATCAGCCGGTTCCGAAGAAGCCGGACCCAGGTCGGTTGCGGCGGAGGAGAATCGTAGAAAGTTTTCCGAGCGGCTTCATCCGCCCCCTCCACCTTGCCCGTGCAGATGACCAGAAGATCCAGGTCGCCATCGTTGTCGTAGTCGAAGGCCAGGATGCCGACGACTTCGGTGCCCGTCCCGGGGTTCAATTCGTCCCCCTTCAAGTAGAAAACTTTCTTTTTCCAGTCCAACTTCCGCTGCGGATCTCCGTTGGAGTTCGTGTTGTCCACGTTGGGAATCAAGATCAACCCACCTTTGTTCTGGTTCGAGGGGGGCATGGCGTTTCGGTTTCCAGGTACTACCAGTTCCGGAAACCGGTCCCCGTTGAGGTCCACGAAGGAAGCCCCGACGATGTGATCGTCGAAGACCTGGACGGTGTACATTTTGTTAGGAGGAACAGACAATCCCACATCTTCCGTCTTGTCCAGGAACGCGATGTGGTCATCCGGCATCGACTGACCTGCACCCTTAGAAGAAAGGAGGAGCAGAAGCAGGATGGTGAGCAGTTTGTCGTGGTGGCAGTTCATTTTTTTGGTTTTCTTGATGGTCTGGTTTTCAGGTTGGATGGTCGCGGAGGAGGGAATGCCCCTCCTCCGTTCAGGGGTCCACGCGCACGGAGATCGCCTCGGTGGTCTTCTCCGGTTTCCCGGGGACCTCCGAGTCGAGAATGGCGGTCACCAGGATCTTGCGGCCCACCCAGCGCGGGGCCAGGGCATTGGGCGCGAACGACAACGGGACCAGGGCCTTCCCCTGGGCGTCCAGGGTGGCTTTCATCTTCTGCCAGCCTCCCGTCCCCCGGCGCGCCCAGGAACGCTCGGCGAGGTGGGTCAGGCTGAAGGGGAGGGCGAAGCCTTCTTTCAGACCCGGAGGAGATTCATAGCTGACCGGGAAGTAGGGCCAGACCCGGCCTCCCGAAAGGATCAGGTAGGCGCTCCGGCCGGCGTAGCGCACTCCCGCGTCGATCGAGAAGTCGAGATTCCCTCCCTGGCTCCGGGAGATCCGGCCCGAGGAGACCGTCAGGTGCTTGCGCACGGAAAACGCGCTCACCATGAGATCCAGATTGCCCTGACCGAAGGCGCCGACAATATCCTGGGCCAGGAGATCGGGAAGCCCGTCTCCGTCCCAGTCTTCGTCCAGGGCATCGAAACCGTTCAAATGGGCGAATCCCCACTCCAGAAGCACCTTCTTGCGACCCACCGAGTAGACCCGCACGTAATAAGGGGAGAAATCGTGCCCGTTTTCGCAGAAGACCCCCCCGTTCCGCGAACCCCAGAAGACGATCTCCTCGGCGCCGTCCCGGTCGAGGTCGAAGTGGAAGAAGGGGCCCGAATAGAGGAGATCCGCCGTCGTCTGCCGGCCCGGGATGAAGTCGAGCTGCCGCGCCGGGATCCCCGTGAAGACTGCGATCCCCGAGGGCTTGCAGTTGCCGACTCCGAGCCCGCCCCTCCAGCCCTCGGCCCAGTCGTCGTTCCCGTCCCCGTCCACGTCCCCCACGCCGATCGTGAACTGCCGCAGGGCGCCCGTGGGGGCGTCCAGGGGCTCCGAGAAGAGAAGCTGCCCCGTCCTGCCCGAGAAGAACTCGGGCCCGTCGGTCGTGTCGTTGATGACGTCGTTCACTCCGTCGCCGTCCAGATCGCCGGCGAAACGGAGGCTTGAAAACCCTTTCTGGGATCCGGTGAGGAGGACGATGGGCGAGCCGTCCTTTCCGGAAAGAACCACAGCGTCAGGATTCAAGATACTGAAACTTCCGATGTCTTCCAAACCATCCATGTCCACGTCTCCAACAGGACACGTGACGCCTGCTTGTGGAATCAAGTTGTTATCGGTTTGCCAGAGAAGGGTCCCGTCAAGTCCGCTGCGAGCCCTGACAAGCAGTCGCAAGGAGGGGCTTGTTTCAAGAACTGAATTCACAATGTCCCGGAGTCCGTCTCCGTCCAAGTCTTGAGTCGTCATCAATTCTTGGGGAGAAAGCGGCCCTTGGTCGGGCCCTGTCGGAATGGTGAAAAGCACCTGCCCGCGGGCCACGGAGACCACCGCGAGTTCGATCTGGCCGGCGGCATTCTTCCTGGGGAAGACGATCTCGGGCGAGCCGTCTCCATCCACGTCGGAGAACTGCCGGTAGAACGGTCCAGAATCGAAACCGCTGAAGTCGTTGTTGGGCCAGCGCTGGATCAACGTCTGGGCCGGGAGAAGGCTGGAGGCCAGAAAAAGGCCTCCAAGAGGGAGCATCCATCGCATCGGTTTCATCGCATGTCCTCCAAACAGAGTCCGATCCCCTCGCGGGCCGCGTCGGGGGAGGGGGATACCCGGTCCGTCCTCTCCATCCTACAGGGAACCCCGGGGCAGGCAAGGGCCAGGGGCGCGGAGGAGGACCTCTTTCTCCAAATCCCCGTGGGAACAGGGCTTGCGCAAACCCAGCCACTCCCGGCAGGACCCGCGATGCGCACCCGTGAGCTCTCTTCCTGCCCTCCGATCCGATACCTTCCCTGGACCCGTTCGGCTCGCCCTGTTCCCCGCCCGAAACCGGTGGAAGGCAGCAGGAACAGAAGCAGGCTGGTGAACAGTTTGTCGTGGTGGCGGTTCGTTTGCCTCGTTTGCTTGATGGTCTGGTTCTCTTGTTGAAAGGTCGCGGAAAAGAGGATTCCCTCCTCCGCTCAAGGATCCACGCGCACGGAGATCGCCTCCGTGGTCTTCTCCGGTTTCCCGGGGACCTCCGAGTCGAGAATGGCGGTCACCAGGATCTTGCGGCCCACCCAGCGCGGGGCCAGGGCATTGGGCGCGAACGACAACGGGACCAGGGCCTTCCCCTGGGCGTCCAGGGTGGCTTTCATCTTCTGCCAGCCTCCCGTCCCCCGGCGCGCCCAGGAACGCTCGGCGAGGTGGGTCAGGCTGAAGGGGAGGGCGAAGCCTTCTTTCAGACCCGGAGGAGATTCGTAGCTGACCGGGAAATAGGGCCAGACCCGGCCTCCCGAAAGGATCAGGTAGGCGTTTCGGCCGGCGTAGCGCACTCCGGCGTCGATCGAGAAGTCGAGATTCCCCCCCTGGCTCCTGGAAATGCTGCCCAAGGAGACCGTCAGGTGTTTGCGCACGGAAAACGCGCTCACCATGAAATCCGCCTTCCCGGGAATTCCTACATTATCCTGGGCCAGGAGATCGGGAAGCCCGTCTCCGTCCCAGTCCTCGTCCAGGGCATCAAGGCCGTTCAGCAAATAGGCGAATCCCCACTCCAGAAGCACCTTCTTGCGGGCCACCGAGTAGACCCGCACGTAGAACGGGGAAGTGGTATGGTTGTTGTCGCAGTAGACGCCCCCGTTCCGCGAACCCCAGAAGACGATCTCCTCGGCGCCGTCCCGGTCGAGGTCGAAGTGGAAGAAGGGGCCCGAATAGAGGAGATCCGCCGTCGTCTGCCGGCCCGGGATGAAGTCGAGCTGCCGCGCCGGGATCCCCGTGAAGACTGCGATCCCCGAGGGCTTGCAGTTGCCGACTCCGAGCCCGCCCCTCCAGCCCTCGGCCCAGTCGTCGTTCCCGTCCCCGTCCACGTCCCCCACGCCGATCGTGAACTGCCGCAAGGCGCCCGTGGGGGCGTCCAGCGGCTCCGAAAAGAGCAACTGCCCCGTCCTGCCCGAGAAAAACTCGGGCCCGTCGGTCGTGTCGTTGATGATGTCGTTCACCCCGTCACCGTCCAGATCGCCGGCGAAACGGAATGCCCCAAAACCTTTCTGGGTCTGGTTCAGAGAAAGGATCAAAGATCCATCGAGTCCAGAAAAAACAAATCCGGTGGAAGAAGCGTGAATGGAACTTGCCACGTCCTCGATTCCGTCCATATTGATATCCCCAACACAACAGATGCTCCCGATTCCAGGGAAAGAGACGCTATCCAGCTCCCAGATAAGGGAACCATCCAGGCCGCTCAATGCCTGGAAGATCGACCTTGATACAGGACTGTTCTCATACATGAACAGGACCATATCCCGGAGGCCGTCACCATCCAAATCCGCCAGGGTGACAAGACCGTTTTCGGGAAGCGGCTTCTCATCCGGCCCCGTCGGAATGGTGAACAGCACCTGCCCGCGGGCCACGGAGACCACCGCGAGTTCGATCTGGCCGGCGGCAT
>CAZQAP010000098.1:4997-11020 GCA_964591365.1 uncultured Planctomycetales bacterium | reverse complement strand
CCGGCCCCAGAACCATGCCCCAGTTCCTGCAAGATTGGTGGGCCTCCTTCCACGCCAAGCTCGACCTCGTCCTTGTGCTCGGTTTCGTGGGCCAGGCGATCTTCTTCACCCGTTTCCTGGTGCAGTGGATCGCCAGCGAAAAAGCCGGCCGCAGCGTGATCCCGGTGGCTTTCTGGTGGATCTCCCTGGGGGGCGCCGCCCTTCTCTTCGTCTACGCGATCCTCCGCGCCGACCCCGTCTTCATCGTGGGGCAGTCGCTCGGCTCCTTCATCTACATCCGCAATCTCATCCTGATCCGCCGCCAGAAAAGGACCTCCACCCCCGGGCCTGCTGCGTGACCTTGCCGCTTCCCGATCGTTTTTCCCGCGTCGAGTCCGCTCCCGGATGGGAACCGCCCGCGGGGAGTCTGGCTGCGTCCCTGCGCCAGGCTTGCGAAACAGGCGTCTTCATGAAGCGGGAACCAGGAACCCTGATCGTGCGCGCGCCCCTTCCCCGGGGAGGGGAAGCCTGGTGGAAGCTCTACCGGACCTCGGCGCGGCGCCGGCCATGGACCCTGGGCATCCGCAGCCGGGCCCGGCGCGAGTGGCTGGGCCTGCGGGCGATGGCCTCGCGGGATCTCCGGGTGGTCCCCCCGCTGGCCTTCGCCGAAGACCGCCGCTGCGGGTTCCTCTTTTCTTCCCTGCTCGTCACGCGCGGCCTGGAGGGCGCGCAGGACCTGCGCCATCTGCTTGCCGACCCGGACCGGGCCTCCTTCGAGCGCGAAGTCTGGCTGCGGGCCGCGGGCGCCGGCGCACGGGCCCTGCACGACGCCGGTTTCGGCCATTTCCGGATGCAGTTGCGCAACCTTCTCGCCCTTCCCCAGGAAGCGGGCGCCGAACTGGCCCTGCTCGACACCCCCTACGCCTGCGCCTTTCCGTCCGCGGCCCCGCGGGCCGTCCGCCGCGTCGATCTGATCGACCTGGCCGGCCCGCGCAGCGGGCTGAAGACCGAAGAAAGCCGCCTGGTGCTCCAGGCCTACGCCAGGCGGGAAACTCCTCCGCTCGAACTGCACGCGCTCCGCTCGCGTTCTCCCTGGCGTCAGAAGCTGACCCGCATCGCCCTCTACCTCTTTCTGGTCAATACCGGCCACCGGCCGGCGGTGCAAGGGTGAGCACTCCCACCGGTCTGCCGCAGGGGTTCCTGGAAGCCCGCCAGGCGATGCACCGCACCCTCGAAAAGGTCGGGGGCCACTTGAGCCGCAAGGAGGTCGATTTTCTCTTCCTGCTCGGCGCCGCCGCACGGCCCCCAGGGGTCGTGTTGGAGATCGGCTCATTCCAGGGACGCTCCACCGTGGTCCTGGCCCTGGCCGCACGCTGCGGGACCGGCTGCCCGGTCGTGGCGGTGGACCCCCTGGTCCTCACGGCTTCTTCGGATGCCGATCCGCAGGCGGCCGCCTCGGTGGCCGCCGAGTTCCACGCCAACCTGGGGAAGGCGGGGGTCGCCGCGCAAGTGGAATTCCACCAGGCCTTTTCGCAGGACCTGGCCGCGGGCTGGAAACGGCCGATCGCGGTGCTCTGGATCGACGGCGACCACTCCCCCGAAGGGGCGCGGCGGGATCTGCGTCTGTTCGGGCCGTTCCTGGTCCCGGGGGGGGTCGTGGCTTTTCACGACGTGCTCCACCGCACGCCGGGACCGATGCGCGTCTTCATGGAGGACGTGCTGCTCTCCCCCGCTTTCGGGGCCTGCGGACTGGCCGGTTCGATCGGCTGGGCCCGCAAGACCGCCACGGCGGAGGAAGCCTGGAGCCAGCGGCGGGAAAAACTGCGCCTCTGGAAACGGCTGGCGCGCCTTCTCCCGCTGGCGGCCTTCAAGGACCGCCGTTCCTGGCTGGAAAAACGGATCTGGCGGCTGCGGCGGCTGCTCACGCCTCACGGGGGAGTGGATCCCGCCGCCTGGATCGTCGGCAGGGGCCCCGGGAGGAACGGATCGTGACCCTCCCCCACCGCCTGCGCTGGTACGACTCGCCCGAGGGGGCCCGGGAATACCTGGAGGAATACCGCAAGTTCCACCGCCGTTTGAGCGGACACCGGGAACGGCGCCTGCTGGAGCGGTTTTTCCGCCGCATGGATGCGGTCCGAACCGTGCTCGATCTTCCCTCCGGCTGGGGACGCTACCTGCCGTTGCTGATGGAAAAGGCGGGCCGGGTGATCGAAGCCGACTACAGCGGGGAAATGCTGAAGCTGGGACGCCAGGTGCCCGGAGCCCGGCCGGCATGGGGCCGGCTGCGGGCCTCGGGAACCTGTTTCCCCTTCGCGGGCGCCTCCATCGACCTGGTCTTCTCGATGCGCCTCAACCATCACCTGGTCGAGGAGGCTCATCGCCGCGCGCACGTGGAGGAGATCTTCCGGGTGGCGCGGCGCTACGCGGTCTTCACCTTCTTCGAAACGGACAGTTTGAAGAACCGCATGCGCGGGCGGAAGGTGCGGCGCGGCGTCAAGCACCCCAAGTCCACCCTGCGCCTGGCCCAGGTTCAGGGCTGGGCCGGGGCCTCCGGTTTCGAGATCCTGACCGCCCCCTACCTGTTCTGGATCGGAAGCGGCCACCGTCTGGTCCTGGCGCAGCGCAGGGCTCAGCCCGGTTCGGGACCCGGCCAGACCGCGCGTTCCACGCCCTCCAGTTGATCGGGCCTGCGGCCCTGGCGGGCGGTGACGGTGGTGGCGATCCCGCCGCGGACGTGGAACTCGCCGCGCACCTCCATCCAGATCGGATCGAGCAGGCGGACGAGGTCGTCGAGGATGCGGTTGACCACGTCCTCGTGGAAATGACCCTCCTGCCGGAAGGCGCCCAGGTAGAGCTTCAACGATTTCAGTTCGTAGCAGCGCGGACCCGGAACGTAGCGGATCCGCAGGGTGGCGAAGTCAGGCTGGCCCGTCCGCGGGCAGACGCAGGTGAACTCGGGGGTGACGCTCTCCACCAGGTAGGCCCGCCCCGGACGGGGATTCACGAAGGTCTCGATTCCAGGAGCGTTGCTCTCCCCCATGAACGCGAGGATAACGCCCGCAGCCCTCAAGGCTGATCCAACAGACCCCTTTTTTCGAGCTGGCGGTAGAGCCAGATCGTGAACTGGCGGCACCCCTCTCCTCCCAGGTGATCCACGCCGTCGCGGAAGAAGTCCTGCACCTGCCCGGAAGGGGACTTGGAACGGATCCGGCTTCGAAGCCCTTCGATCCCGGTATCCAGCCAGATCGCCGTCCCTTCCGGCAGGACCTCCTTTTGAAGGTCCCGGAATTCCTGTTCGATTTCCGGGGTGTAGAGATCGGGAAAAACGACGCGGTTGAGAGGCGGGCGGTAGAACACCACCTGTATTCCCGAGGAGGCCGCCGTCCGCACGAGGTCGAGAAGATCGGCACGCACCCGGGGGGAGACCTGAAAGCCCCGGAGGATGCCGCGAAGGATGCCCTCCCGCCATTGGAGCCGGGCATCGAGGACCTCCTCATCGGTGAGCGGGCGTCCGGCTTTCTTCTCCAGCTTGAGGACGACTTCATTCTCCCGGAAATCCTTGATCCCCTCCTTCAATTCCCTTTTGAAGTGCGGGAATTCATTCTCCACAAGCGGGCCGTAACGATCTCCGTGTTTTCGGATCACGCGTTCCACTTCCGGATCTTCCGGCAACTTTGCCAGGGCCTGGACGGTCTGCCCCAGAAGCTGGCCCACGCCGCCGGCCAGACCGGCCAGGGCGGCGGTGAGATGGGTTCCGGCCAGGATCTCCCGGAAGAGATCGGGCGTCGAAGCGTAATAACGAACCCAGTCCTCGTAGATCCCGCCGTGATCGGCCAGCAGGATCGGATCGATTTCCACGAGAAGGATCCGGGGGGGCCGGCCGGAGTCGAGGAGCCAGTGCAGCAATGCGGCGGAAAAAGGGATCCGGGAACCGAGGATGCTCAAGTTGAAGGCATGCAAAGGGATTCCGTCCTTGGCCGCGAGTTTCTCCAGGAATCCCGCGCTGAACCCGAAGCGGGTCCGCGAGGATCCGATCGCGATCAGGTCGAAGGCATCCCCGGAAGCCCGCAGACCTTCGAGGACGCTCTCCTCGGGGGCGCCGGCGAAAGGGATCCAGTACCGGAGGGAGGACCGGGATTCGCCGTAATCGATTCCCGCACAGAGGAGGATCGCAAGCAGGAAAGCCCGGAAAGGCCGGCTGCGGAAGGCGTGCGAATCCATGGGCCCGGTCAGAACTGGAAGTAGATGAAGGGTTTCGGAGCGCTCTGCAGAAGCCCGAAGAGGCCGAACAGCAGGGCGATGAGGAGGGCCAGGGCGGGAAGGGGGATCCTGCGAAATCCGGAACGAAGCCCCCGGATCCAGTTCTCGGGGATCCAATGAAGAAGCAGCCCGCCCAGGACCAGCAGGAGCCCCCCCCGGCCCAGACTGGAGGGGGAAGTGAAATCGAAATCGAAGATGCGGCCCAGGAAACCCCAGGCGTGGGTCAGGCTGGCGGCCCGGAAGATCACGAAGGCCAGGACGGTGACGTGGAAGACCAGGGCGATGCGGATCAGCCGCTTGAGCCTGCCAGAAGAGGCCGAACCCCCGCGGAGGGTCTCCCAAACCGATTCCAGAGCGCGGAAGATCCCGTGGATCAGGCCCCAGACGACGAAGGTCCAGGCCGCCCCGTGCCAAAGGCCGCTGATCGTGAAGGTGGCCACCAGGTTGAACAAGTGCCGCACGCGCCCCACCCGGGATCCGCCCAGCGGGATGTAGACGTAGTCCCGGAACCAGGTGCTCAAGCTGATGTGCCAGCGCTCCCAGAGATTCTTGATGCTGTCCGCCTTGAAAGGCGAACGGAAGTTGTCAGGAATGGAGAACCCGAGCAACTGGGAAAGCCCGATGGCGATGTCCGAATAGCCGCTGAAGTCGCAATAGATCTGCAGGCTGAACCCGTAGGCCGCCGCCAGGACATCCAGCGAGTTGAACCCCGAGAGGGCGGCCGGGACTCCGGCAACGCCGAAGACCGGATCCACCACCAGGCGCGCCACGGTGTCGGCGATGACGATCTTCTTGAAGAGGCCCCGCAGGACCAGGTAAAGCCCGTCGAGCCCGGCACGGGGTTCATAATCCTTGCGGGCGGTCATCTGCGGCAGGAAATGGCTGGCGCGCAGGATCGGACCGGCGACAAGCTGGGGGAAGAAGGCCACGAAGCAGGCGAAATCGAGAAAGGATTCGGTCGGCTCCAGCTTTCTTCGATAGATGTCCAGCGTGTAGCTCAAGGTCTGGAAGGTGTAGAAGCTGATGCCGGGAGGGAGTACCAGGGCCAGCACGAAGGGATCCACATGGAAGCCGAGATCTCCGAGCATCCGGGCGGCGCTTTCCGAAAAGAAATCGAAGTACTTGAAGAACCCCAGGATCCCCAGGTTGGCGGCCAGGCTGCAGGCCACCAGGAGCCGGCGCTGGCGGGGTTTTTCCGTCTGCACGAGGAGCAGCCCGGCCGCGTAGTCCACCAGGGTGGAGACCAGGATGAGCCCCAGGAAGCGCCAGTCCCACCAACCGTAGAAGAAGTAGCTGCCCGCCAGAATGAGCAGGTGCCGGGCCCGGCGGCGGCGGGCGAGAAGCCAGTAGGCAACGAAGAAGACCGAAAAGAAGAGCGCGAAGGGGACGCTGTTGAAGAACATGCGGTCGGGGGATCCCTCCGGCCCAGGCCTCCAGGCCGCGGTTTGCCGAGTATAGACCCATTTCCGCTCCCCTCCCCCGGAGAAAAACCGAACCGCCTCGGGTTTTGGACCCGCCTCCTTCGCCGCCCCGGCAGATGGGATGCTTGGGGAGGAAGGAAGGCGGCGTTACCACCCGGTAACCCCCTGGCAAGGAGGACCGCAGCCCCCCCCGGCATGTTTTTTGCATGGACTTGGGATTCCAGGCGCCTTATCGGCGAAAGACGCCCTTCCTCCAGGAGGTCTAAACCATGCCCGCCAAGGAGCTTGCCTTCCTCGTTCTTTCCCTTCTCTTCGCGCCCCCGCTTCACGCCCAGAACGTGGGCGGCGTCTGGAGGGAACTCT
>CAZQAP010000098.1:2273-4897 GCA_964591365.1 uncultured Planctomycetales bacterium | reverse complement strand
CTCTTCGCGCCCCCGCTTCACGCCCAGAACGTGGGCGGCGTCTGGAGGGAACTCTTCCATCTCGACCCGAAGCCGATCAATGCCGCCCAGGGGGCCGGAGTGGCCTCCGTGGGGGACCTCGATGCCGACGGCGTGCCCGATTTCGTCTTCGGGGCCCCCTTTTTCCAGCCGAAGCGGCTGGAGGACCCCGGCGCGGTGCTGGTCTTCTCCACAACCACCGGCGAGCTCCTCCTGGAGGTCCAAGGGCCCGAAGAAGGGCGCCTCTTCGGGTTCTCCACCGCATTCGTGGGCGACGTCGATGGAGACGGCGTGGAGGATTTCCTGGTCGGGGATCCCCGGGCAGCTCCTTCCGGAAAGAAGGATGCCGGGGAAGCCCTGCTCTTCTCCGGGGCCGGCGGCGCCCTGCTGGAAAAATTTCAGGGGAAACTCCCCGGTGGCCGGTTCGGAACCCGCGTGGCGGGACCGGGGGACCTCAGTGGGGACGGAATCCCCGACCTGCTGATCAGTGCTCCCGAAGCAGACTTCTCGGGAAACGGCAAACGTCCCGGGGCGGTCTTCCTTTTCTCCGGGGCGGATGGGGCCCTCATTCACCGACTCGAAGGGGAGGATGACGCCCGGCTCGGATCGTCCATCTCGGCCGGCCCCGATTACAACGGGGATGGAGTAAGGGACGTGCTCGTCGGCGCTCCCTTCGCCATGGTCCAAAACAGCTCCTACGTGGGCGAGGCTTTCGCTTTTTCCGGAGCGACGGGCGGCCTTCTTTTCGACATTCCCGGCCGGTTTTACGATTTATACACTGGATCGCTGGTTCGCGGAACCCGGGATCTCGACGGCGACGGCGTCGGAGACTTCATTCTCGGGAAAACCTCGGATTCGGGTTCCCTCCGCGCCTATTCCGGCGCCGACCAAAGCCTCCTCTGGGAACAGGAGGGGGTCCCTTTTCAGGAAACACTCGGCATTTCCCTGGAGCCCCTGTCCGACCTCGATGGAGACGGGATTCCGGAATACCTTGCGGGGATCCCCTATTTCGTTCCCTCTTCGTGGGGGGAGCGGCTCGGCAAGGTCGTCGTCCTCTCGGGCAGGACCGGCATCCGCCTGATGGAAATCCTCGATCCCGAGGACATTTCCGGTTCCTTCACCGAGTTCGGCTTCGCCTTGCAGCGCGTGGGTGATCTCGATGGGGACGGCAAGGGGGACTTTGCGGTTAGCGCGCCGGGGTTCAGCACCCTCGATTTCCTCGAGGCGGGGGAGGTGACCCTTTTTTCCAGTGCCACGGGAAGCCGCCTTCTGCGCCTGGAAGGTTCCCGGGACTTCCAGCGCTTCGGGTACTCCCTGGCGCTCGGGGGGGACCGGGACGGGGACGGCCACCGCGACCTTCTGGTGGGGGCCCCCCAGTTCACGCCTTCGATCCTTTCCGAAGGTACCGGGGCCGTCCTTGCGGTTTCCGGGGCGGATCGCCACATCCTCTGGAGGTTCCTGGGCCGGGGTTTCAAAGACCGCGTGGGCTGGTACCTGGCGGGAGCCGGCGATGTGGACCGCGACGGCGTCCCGGATGTCCTGGCTTCCGCTCCCTGGGCCGATATCGGTCCCATTCGTTCCCTCGGATCGGTCTACCTCATCTCGGGCCGGGACGGGACCCTGCTGCGGCGCTTCAATGGAACCGAACCCGACGCGGGTTTCGGGGCTTCGCTGGCGGGCGTCGGAGATGCCGACGGCGACGGTGTCCCGGACATCGCCATCGGCGCCCCAGAGACCACGGTGCGATCCAGCGTCCGGGTGGGCTCGGCCTTCCTCTACTCCGGGGCAACGGGCGGCCTGCTCCAGCGGTGGAACGGATTCTGGCCTCTGGAAGGGTACGGCACCAGTCTGGCGCCGGCGGGCGACCTGGACGGAGACGGAAACCCGGACCTCCTGATCGGGGTTCCCGGTGCGAGCCGCTCCGGCCTGAACGGTGTCGGCGCCGTGCGGGCGGTTTCCGGCGTCTCCGGGGCCCTGATCCGGGAATTCGACGGCCTCGAGGAACAGGACTCCCTGGGATGGTCCCTCGCCGGCGGGGTGGACTTCGATGGCGACGGGATTCCCGACGTGGTTTCCGGAACCCCGTACGCTTCCACCGAACAATCCGGGGGCGGAGCCCTCTTCCTTTTTTCCGGCTCCACCGGCAGCCTGATCCGCCGGTTCGATGCGTCCCCGGAAATCTTCAGCGTGGGCACGGTCCTGGCCCCCCCGGCCGATCTGGATGGAGACGGGGTCCCCGACCTGGTCACGACTTTTGGTTTCACCACGCCTGACGGGTCGAGGACCTATTACCACCGCCTTCTGGTCTACTCGGGATTCGACGGTTCCCCCCTGTTCCAGAGGACCGGTCCCAAACAGGTGGGCATGGTCTACACCGTGATCCCCGATCTGGATGGAAACGGCCTCCCGGAAATCCTGGCGGGGAGAAGGCAGGCCACCTACCCGCCCGTCCTGGCGCTGGGGTTCGAGCCCTTCCTCCATCCCAGCGGGCACACGCTGGCGGCACAACGCGGGGAACGGATCCTGTTCGATCTTTCCTTCCCCACCTCCGAGAAACGCCATCCCTACCTGCTTCTGGCCTCCCTGGCGGGAAAGGGCCCTTCCGA
>CAZQAP010000098.1:0-2173 GCA_964591365.1 uncultured Planctomycetales bacterium | reverse complement strand
GCAACGATCGTGACGATCCGTCCCTGACGGAAAGGCGCGGTTGCGGGCCTGCGTCGAACGGAGCCGGGCTAGAATGGAGACCCGGAATGACGACCCGCCCGCGGATCCTCCTTTTTTTCGAAGCGTTGCTGGCCGGCGCCGGAGCGGCGGCCTTGCTGCACGCGCTGCTCTTCCCGGGCCTGGCCGGTTTCTCCTGGCTGGACGGCAAGCTGATCGTGCTTCTGTTCAGCGACCTGGGTGCCGCCATGCTCCTGGGGATCCTCTGGATGGTTCTTCCCCGCCCGGCCCCCGCGGATCCCGCCGCCGGTTTCTGGGCCGGATTCGGCCTCGGCCTGGCCCCTCTCCTGATCTCCTGGGGTTTTTCGCTCCTGCCCGGCGTGGGCTCCCCCAGCCGCAACGGGCTTCTCCTCGAGATCGCGCCGCCCCTGCTGGGCCTTCCACTGACCTTCCTGCTGTGCCGCTTCCTGTCGCGCCGGCTCCTCCATGCCCCCCCGGCCGGAGTGCGCGAAGGGATGGCGCTCTTCGCCGCCGGGCTCGAACTGGTTCTCTTCCTCGGCGTCGGCGTCGTGCCGAAACATCAGGTCTTCGATCCCCTGCCCGCGCCTCCGCCCGGACTCGCCGCCCCGGGAAGCGGGCCCGACGTGGTCCTGATCTCCATCGACACCCTGCGGGCGGATGCGCTCACCGACGGACGCATCGCGCTCCCCAGCGTGGAACGCCTGCGCCGCATGGGCATGGCGGCCCCGTTCGGCCTGGCTCCGGCACCCATGACGCTGCCCAGCCATGCCAGCATGCTGAGCGGGATCTCCCCCTTCCACCACGGGGCCGACACCAACATGAGCGCGGTGCCCGGCGACCTCCCGATGCTGGCCGAACATTTCCGCCAACACGGCTGGCGCACCGCGGCGGTCGTCAGCAACGGAGTCCTGCGGAGCAACAACGGCTTCGGGCGCGGCTTCGAGTCCTTCACCAACCTGGGCCGGCGGCCAGAAGCCCTGTCCGTCCCGCGCCACCGCGTGGTGCGGGTGGTTGCACGCTTCGGCAGCTGGGCCGGCTGGCTTCTTCCCGGCGCACTCACCGGGCGCATCACCGACGCTCTCATGAACCGCCGCCGGGACGACCTTGAACTCGGCAAGCTGGGCCAGGAACGCAAACTGGGATGGGAGACCCTGGAGTACGGGGAACACCTCTACGACCAGCTCGCCGAAGGCCCGGCCCCCTTCTTTCTCTTCCTGCATTTCATCGATCCCCACTACCCCTATGAACCCGACCCCAGCGTCCAGGACGCAGTGCCCCACGCGCTTCCTCTCGCGCAACGCTACCGCGATCTGGCCCCCCGCTCGGGGCAGCGGGTCAAACAGATGGAAAAGGACTTCCAGGCCGGCCGGCCGGAAGCCCGCGACGGCGCGGCCTGGCTCAAGGATCTCTACCTGGAGGAGGTGCTCTTCATTGATCATTGCCTGGGCGGCATCCTGGACCGCTTGCAGGAGAGCGGGCGGCCGACCGTGATCCTCTTCACCGGGGATCACGGCGAGCAGTTCGGGGAACATGGGCTCCTGGGGCACGGCAACTCGCTCTATGAACCCCTGCTCGAGGTCCCCTTCCTTCTGGCGGGACCGGGAGTGCCGGCCGGCGCTTCCTTCGGCCGGCCCCCCAGGCTGGAGGACGTTCCTCCGACGCTTCTGGCCCTTGCCGGGCTCCCGGTGCCGGACAGGTTCGACGGCCGCCCGCTCCTGTCCGCTTCCGCTCCGCCGGCTCTCCCCCAGACGGGATGGATGCGGGAGGGGCCCCGGCACCTCTTCTCCCTGCGCGACGGGGATTGGAAGCTGATCGTGGCCTTCGATCCCGCCGCCCCGCTGGGAAGCCGGGTGGAAGCCAGGGAACTCCACGATCTGACCGCGGATCCCGGGGAGACCCGCAATCTCCTGTCCGAGCGGCCCGGCCAGGCGTCCCGGATGCTGGAACAAGCCCGCAAGCTCCTGGCCTCCGCCCGGCAGGGGGAGGATCGCCTGCTGGACCTCGAGGACAAGAAGATCCTGGAGGAGCTGGGTTATCTGGAGGCCCAATAGGGGGCCCGGCCCCCGGGGGGGCCCCGCGCCCGGGTAGCGGAGGAGGGATTCGAACCCCCGACACGCGGATTATGATTCCGCTGCTCTAACCAGCTGAGCTACTC
>CAZQAP010000097.1:0-11061 GCA_964591365.1 uncultured Planctomycetales bacterium | reverse complement strand
GAGCCGTCGCCGAAGTCCCAGGAGTAGGTGAGCGGATCGTTGTCCGGATCGCTCGAGCCGCTGCCGTCGAAGGTGACCCCGTCGCCCACGAAGGCGCTCTGGTCCGGCCCCGCATCGGCGACCGGCGGATTGTTGGGCGGCGGCCCCTGCACCGCGTTCACCGCCGCCAGGAAGTCCACCCGGCCGTTGCCGTCCCAGGTGGCTCCGCCGTCGGGCGAATCGCCGGGGTCGTCGGGAAGATCGACCGTGTTGGACTGGATCAGCGCCTCGATGTCGTCGTTGCTGAGAGTCGCGCCGACATCGCGGGCGCGGGCGATCACCAGAGCGACCAGACCCGTGACCAACGGTCCCGAGAACGAGGTGCCCGAGGCGATGAACCAGGTGGCCGTGCCGGGGTTGCCATCGGCAACGGAGAGCACCGCGGCGCCCACGAGCTGGTGGCCCGGCGCGACCACGTCCACTGCCGCCGTCCCGAACTGCGAGAAGTAGGCCCGTCCGTCGATGTCGCCCGACCCTCCCGAGAAGACCGAGCCCGAATCGGTTGCGCCCACCGAGATCACGTGCGCCAGGGAGGCCGGGTACGACGGTGAGGAAGAGTTTCCATTGCCCGCCGAGGCTACCTGGACCAGCCCCTGGCCCCAGGCGAAGTTCACCGCGCTCTCGATGGTGGAGGAGAACCCTCCGCCGAACGACATGTTGGTCACGTCGGCCCCGTTGTTCGCCGCATAGGTGATCGCATCCGCGATGTCGGAAACGTAGGCTCCGCCATCGTCGGCGAAGACCTTCAAAGACATCAGCTTGGTATTCCAGCTCGCGCCGGCCATGCCGGTGGCGTCGTTGCCCTTGCCGGCGGCGCAGGAAGAAGAAAAGGTTCCATGGAAAGTGTCGTCATCCGCGTATCCGTTGCCGTCGTTGTCGATTCCGTCGCCCAGATCCGGGTTGGGGTCGTTGTCGTTGCTCTGGAAATCCCAGCCGTTGACGTCATCGATGAATCCATTGCCGTCGTCGTCAACCCCGTTGCCGGCGATCTCGCCGGGATTGACCCAGATGTTGGAAATCAGGTCGGGGTGGTCGAGATCGATCCCAGTGTCGATGTGGCCGATGACCACGTCGCTGCGGCCGGTGGTGATGGTCCAGGCGGCTTCCGCGTTCAGATTCTTGTCGGCGCCGCCCAGGCCGTCGAAGACCCACTTCTCGAGGTCGGTGGAAACCCCCTGGTAGTTGTCGTAGAAGGGGTCGTCGGGAATCGTGTCGAGGTAGTAGATCCAGTTGGGTTCGGCGAACTCCACGCCGGGCTGGCCGCGAAGCGCCTGGAGCGCCTGCACGACGGTCATGCCGGCGGGCAGGCGATAGCGGTGAATGCCCAGGGTCCCGTTGACGCGCAGGGTCGTCAGCCCGAGAGCCGCTTCGATTCCCTGCCGCCCGGGAACGCCGGGGGCGGCGTTGAGCCGGTATCGGACCAGGATCTCATCCGCGGCGAAGAGCGGGCGTCCATCGGCGCCGGAGGGGACCCGGGAAAGAGTCCTGGCAATCCCGGGACGAGCGGGTGCCGCCTGGCGGGCCTGCCGCCGGAAGGGTTTCTGGAGAGGAAGGGGCCGGGGGGGAGCCACGGGCCCGATCTGAAGGGCCAAAACGAGAGCGGTCAACACGGAGATTGCTCCTGTTGGTTGGGGAGTTGAGGGATGGAGTTGTTGATGACCTGCCCTTCCTGAGGGGACGGAAGGGGGGGGCCGCGAGGGACGGGGGCTCTTCGCTTATAACCCCGAAGCCGGCAATCGGTCAAGCCGGACGCGGGAAGCCGCGGATTGCGGCGGTTTTTTCCCTAGCAGGGTGACCCCGGCCTTCTTGCGGGCCACCAGGCCCGGCCCGCTCCCCCGGCGGGGGTCGGTGACGGGCACCAGGTTGCCCTTCGCGTCGCGGAAGATGGCGTTCACGTCGCCGATCGGTTTGCTGCGAAGCATCGGCTGGCCGATCCAGCGCAGTCCGATGATGGCAGGCGCGGTGAGCCGCCTGGGTTCGAAACGCAGAGTGGCGGGGTAGTCCTGGCGGTGGAAGCGCGGGGCCGCCACCGAACTTTTCCCGTCCATCCGGAAGACGTAGTGGTTGATGAGCACCTGCATCACCGTGGTCAAGATGGTGGGCCCGCCCGGCGAACCGAGCACCGCGTCAACTTTCCCGTTGCGGACCACGATGACCGGCGACATGGAGGAGAGCGGCCTGTGCCCTGGCACAACTTCGTTGTAGTTCCCCTGGATCAAGCCGTACTGGTTGGGGGTTTTCGGCGCCGTGGAGAAATCGTTCATCTCGTTGTTGAGGAAGAAGCCCCCCGGAGCCATGACCCGCGCCCCGAAGGCACTGTTCAGGGTGGTCGTGACCGAACAGGCGCCTCCGTCGGCGTCCATGATCGAATAGTGCGTGGTGTTGTCACCCTCCTCCCAGGCGGTGGCCTTGAGCCACATGGATGGGGTGGCCCGGAAGGGAATCAGGGCCGCCCTTCGAAACTCCAGAAAACGGTTATCCACCAGGGCATCTGGGTTGAAGTCGAGACCGTCCGGATCGCCGAGCCACAGGTTCCGGTCGGCGAAGGCCCGCGCACTCGCTTCGCCGATGACCTGGATCGAGCGCGCATCGCGGAAGCCCCACAGCCGCAGGCGGGTCGGCGAGAGGCTCTTCAAGGTCTGTTCCAGAAAGACTCCGCCGCTGGAAGGCGGTGACGGAGACAGGATCTCCAGATCCTGCCAGGTGAAACGGTGCACCGGCCGCAGCTTCGGCTCGTAGCTCAGGAAATCGCCGGCAGTGAGGATGCCGCCGCCCTTGCGGGAGGCCTCCACGATTCCATCCACGATGGCTCCCTGCCGGAAGACCTCGGCACCCTTCTCGGAAATGGCGCTCAAGGTTTCGGCCAGGCGCGGCTGTTTGAGGATGGTGCCCGCGGACAGGGCTTCCCCGCTCTTGGTGTAGAAGGTCTCCCTCACAATGGGATCGCGGGTCAGGCTGGGGCGCAGGTTCTGGAACAGGCGCTGCAGCTCCGGGGTGACCGGAAAACCCTCCCGGGCCAGGCGGATCGCGGGTTCCAGCACCTGGGTCCAGGACAGACGCCCCCAGCGGCGGTGCGCCTCGGCCATTCCGGGAACGCTGCCGGGCACCGCAACGGCCCGCCAGCCGATGAGCGAGGCTTTCTGGTCCGCGCGGCCGTTCTTGTTGCGGTAGAAGTCGGGGCGCGCCTCGGCCGGCGCCACTTCGCGGAAGTCGAGGAAGCGGGCTTCCCCATCGGGAGAGCGGTAGAGCAGGAATCCCCCGCCGCCCAGGTTGCCGGCCTGCGGCCAGCTCACCGCCAGAGCGAATCCGGCCGCCACGGCCGCATCCACCGAGTTTCCGCCCGCGGCGAGGATCTCCGCCGCGGCTTCGGTCGCCGGGGTGGACGAAGTGGCCACCGCTCCCCGGACATCGTCGCCCTGGAAGAGGGCGGGCACACAGAGCAAGGCAAGTACGGATGTGAATCCCAAGGAACTACTCCTGACTTTTCTTGACTATTCCTGCCAATCGGGCCGGGCGCGGAAGAGGGCGCTCCGGAGTTTGGGTTCCAGGGCGGCATCCCTGGCGCTGGCGAAGAAGGCGACCACGCCGTCGTCTCCCTGCCGGACTTCCACGAGCGCGGGAAGCCGTTCGGAACCTTGCCGCAAGAGGGCCTTGGCGAACTCTTCGCGGTCCTTGCGTGTGTCCCAAACCGAAGCCCAGACCACGAGCGCGGCGTCATCGGGGCCGCGATAGAGCTGGAAGAGATCGCCGTCCCATCCGCTGGAAGCCTTGTTGGTGAAGACGCCGGAGATCTGCCCGGCAGCGGATGCCATGTCGGGAATGGAATCGGCGGTCAGGAAGAAGGCGCCCAGTTCTCCCAGCGTGTCGGAGGTGGCCATCTCCCATCCCTCGCCAAGATCCTTCGAGAGATCGGGCAAGCGGATCGTGGTCGGATCGTCGCGCTTGGCCGGATCCCAGTACTTCTCGAAATGAAGGATCTGCTCGCTGGAAAGGGGCGGATCGCGGAAGGCGCGGTCGAGGTCTTCGTTGGAGGGGACCATCGACATGGCCTTCAAGGCGGAGGAGTTGCGCACCAGGAACTTGTTCCCCTCGAGGTAGGGAAGCGCCAGGGTGATGACCAGGTAGGGCGGCACGTCGGCCAGCGACTCGGCCTGTTCGGCCATCATCTTCTGCATCTCGGCGGCCTCTTCCGCACCCATGCTGCCCATGCGGGCCGGCAGCACCTTGATGGCGTAGAGGCTCATCAGGGAGGTTCCGCTCCCCTCGACCACCGCGCGGACCGCGAATTCGCGGTCGGAGTCGTCCTTGACCTTGTCCGTCATCGCCTCGAGGTCGTAGTACTGGTCGTCCAGCGCGTGGGTCAGCTCGTGCGACATGATGATTTCGGCCATGATCCCCTTGTTGAAGGTGCTGATCATGTAGAACTTCTTGGTCTTGGGGTCGTAATAACCGCCGACCTGGCCGCGCAGGAGGTCGGAGATGGTCTGGTGCAGATCGCGGCCGGGCTCCATGAGCCCGAGCAGACCGTAGGCGGTTCCCAGGGCTCGGGTCTTGTCGAGCCCCTCCTTCTCGAACTCCTGCTGGGCATACTCCATGAAACCATCGGGCGTCTGGACGCCGGCCGGAACGGGATGCTTGAATTCGCGGCCGCGGAGCTTGGCGACTTCGGGCAGGATGGAATCCACCATTTCCTGGAGGTTCTTCGGATCGAAGCCCTTCTCCGGTTCCTGGTCCTGGGGGAGGGCCGCGGGAACGGCCAGCAAAAGAGGGAGGAGCGCCAACATGGGCGGGTCAGGATATCAGGTTGGTCACTGCCAGCGGACATCCTTTCGAAGCAGGGCGGAGCGGATTTCGGGCGCGAATGGAGCCCCTTTCCCGCCGGCGAGGATCACCAGCAAAAAGCGCGGATTGCGCGTGGATGGGAAGGCTTTGCGGTAGCCGATCCACGGTGCAGCCTTCTTCCGGCGGAACTCGTGCAGGAATTCCCCGCGATCCGCGGCCCGGTCCCAGACGACGGCGAGCAGCAGCACCCGCGCCCCGCCCGGGCCGTGGTAGAGCTGGACACGGTCCCCCCCCCACCCGGCCGCGCCCGGGCTGGTCCAGGCGGCCTGGGCGGCCCCCGGGGCGGCCACGTCGGGAATCGCGGGCGCAAGCAGGAAGAAGAGGCCCAGTTCCCCCAGGACGTCGTTTCCGGCCAGCGACCAGCCCGGGCCCAGGGTGGGGGCAAGATCGGGCAGATCGACCCAGACCGGGTCGTCGCGCCGGGCGGGATCCCAGAATTTTTCGCGGTGCAGGATCTGTTCGGAGGAGCGCGGCGGGTCGCGGAAGGCGCGGTCGAGGGCGGCGCGGTCGGCCGGGCCGCCGGACGGACTTTCGGCCAGGAAGGCCGGCCCCAGAAGGTAGGGCAGGTTCAGGCTGGCCACCAGGAAGGGCGGGGTGTTGCGGGCAACGCTCTGAAGTGCGCGGCGCTGCTGCTGCATCCCCTGCTCGAGGTCGCGGCCGGCGGCAGCGGAGAGGCTGCCCGGACCACCGGCGGCCATCCCAGCCAGGTAGGCGTTCATGATCAGGGTGGCGCTCCCCTCCATGACCGCGGAGAAGGCGAAGGCGCGGTCGGACTGCCCGCGCACGCTCTCCGCCATGGCGCCGAGGTCGAAATGCTGGTCCTCGAGCGCGTGGCAGAGTTCGTGCGCCATGACGACCTTGTTGAAGGCGCCCGCCTGGAAGGTGGTGATGGTGTAGAAGGCCTTGTCGTGGCGGTAGTCGTAGAAACCGCCCACGGAGGACTTGAGGAGCGCCTCGAAGGCGCTCAAAAGATCGGTGCCCGGATCGAGGAAGCCGAGCAGTTCGTAGGCGTCCTGGTAGAAGGCGAGTTTCTCGGGCGGGAATTCCTCGCGCACCACGCGGCGGAAGTAGGCCAGGAACTGGTCGGGGGTGCGGATGCCGGCGGGGACCGGATGCTCGAAGGGCAGCCCGCGCAGGCGCGCGACCTCGGCCGAGATTTCGGCGACGCTCTTCTCGAGCGCCGCGGGATCGGCGGGCGCGGCGGCGGGGGCCTCCGGGGTGGCCGCCGGTTCGCGCCCGCAGGAAGCGAGACCCGCGAAAAGCAGGATCCGAAGCACCGGGAGCCAGCGCATGCGGCGACCAGGGTAGACTGAGGGCGAGGGGAGACCAAACATGCGCGTCGTCATCGTGGGAGCGGGAATGGCGGGAGCGGCCACGGCCTGGTCGCTGGCGCGGCGGGGGGGTGCCGAGATCGTGGTCCTGGAGCAGGAGCGGGATGCGGGTGCCCACTCGACCAGCCGCAACGCCTCGATCCTGCGCACGGCCATCCCCGATCCGGTGCTGCACCGCCTGGCGTGCGAGTCGGCCGCCTTCCTGCGCCATCCGCCGGAAGGGTTTTCGCGGGTGCCGCTGGTCGATCCGGTGGGGCTCTTTCTCACCGCCCCCGCCGGGGCGGCGGAGAGTCTTCGCGCCTGGGCCGGCCGGGAGGATTGCGCCTCCACCGCGCGCGAGGTCGCGCCCGAGGAACTGTACCGGCGCATCCCGGCCCTGACCCGCGAGCTGGAGGCGGTCTTCGTCTCCGAGGACGAGGGCGTGATGGATGTCCACGCCATCTTGCAGGGGTTTCTCGAGGGCGCGCGGCGCGGGGGCGCGGAGATCCGCCTGGGGACCGCGGCCCGCCGGTTGCTTCTCTCCGACGGCGCCGTGACGGGGGTCGAGACCGACGCCGGCCATGTCCCCGCCGACGTGGTGGTGCTCGCCACCGGCGCCTGGGGCGGGCGGCTCGCGGAAGCCGCCGGCCTGCCGCTCCCCATGACCCCCCGCCGCCGCCACCTGTTATGTACTGTGCCCGAGCAATTTGTTCATGATTCGTGGCCGGTGGTCTGGATCGCGGGCGACGAGTTCTATTTCCGCCCCGAAAGCGGCGGGCTGCTGCTCTGCGCCTGCGACACCGATCCGGTCACGCCCGAGGAGGGCGAAGTTCCGGATGCGGACGTCGCCGAGGCGATCGCGCGCAAGACGGCCCGCTGGCTCCCCTCGCTCGGGGACGTGGGCGCGGCGAACTTCTGGGCCGGCATGCGCACCTTCGCCGCCGATAACCGCTTCGTCCTCGGGCTCGACCCGCGCGCCCGCGGGCTCGCCTGGGCGGCGGCCCTGGGCGGCCACGGCATCACGTGCAGCCCCGCGGTGGGTTCCCTGGTGGCCGACCAGGTGCTCGAGGGCGGCTCGCACCACCCCGCCGCCGCCGCCCTGGCCCCCGACCGTTTGCTGGGGCGGCCCTCCGCCGCGGTTTCCAGGTAAGGCGCTTCCTTTTCAGAACCCGCCGCCCGGCGACGGGCTTTCCTCTTCCACGCCCGGCATCTCACTCAGGTCTTCCACGGCGGCGCCTTGGGGAACCTGGTAGGTGAACAGGGCGGGATCCAGTTCCTTCGGGAACCGGTAGTTGGAGAAGACCATCGTGCCGAGGGGGCGGCCGTCGACCTCGACCTCGAGCTTCAAGGGGTCATGGGTCCTCTTGTCGAGGATCAGGACGACATCCAGGACCCCGCGGGCGTTGCCGCCGGCTTCCCCCGCGGGACCCGGCTTGTAGGAAAAGCCCCGGAGTTTCACCGAGTCCCCGGATTCCCGAAGCTGGAAACCCACCGTTCTTCCGTACCAGGCAACGGCCTCGAAAGGATTGGCGATCCACCGGAACCCGCCGGCCGAAGAAGGATTCCCCGCGGCGTTCCGCTCGAGGAAGTCGAGCGGGGTCTTCTGGACCGAAACGCCCTGCGAAGGGCCCTTCCCCTGAAGCCAGAAGGTCGAACCGTCGGCGACCGCGAGAAACGGCATCTCCTTGCCGGCGATCTCGTCCGGCACGGAACTCCCGGAGACCTTCATCCTGGCCTCCAGCCGGTAGTGCGTGGAATCGGCCAGGGAGAGGCGGCCGTTCACGGCGAACCGGGTTCCCTGGCTGGCCTGATTCGCGACCAGGGCGAGATCCGCCTCGACGGGCCGGGCGTCGAGGTGCAGCACCGCGTCGAGCCAGGGGGCCGCCGCCCGGGAAGACCGCGCCCTGGGCCGGAAGGTTTCGGGGGGGGCGGCTCGTTGGGCGCAATCGAAACGGCTACCCCGACCACCTTCCAGGTCTTCCCGATCTTCTTCAGGTGAAGTTCGTAGGTGGTGGTCCGCTTCTGAAGGGTGTCCACGACCTCGAGGACCACGCCGACGGCACCCGGGGACACCTTCGCATCGGGACCGACACCGTGAACCTGGTAGGAGGCCAAACCGCCGGACAACTCGAACCCCGCCAGCAGGATGGTATCCAGGGCCTTCTTCCCGGGGCCTTCCTCCCAGGTGACCCCGGGCGGGAGGACGACCCATGGTTCGACAAGGCGGACGAGTTCTTCCCGCAAGGCCTTCATCCCGGGAGCCTCCCAGACGCCGCCGGGGGTGCGGGCGGCCTCGTTGGCGAGGCCCTTCCAGAGGAACGCTTGCACGAGAAGGTCGCGGGTGCGGCCGGCGCGCTCGCGGACGACGGATTCGACGGCCGTTTGGAAGTCCGGGGAAGGTTCTTGGGCGGAGGGTTCGGGACTCCAACAACCGGCCGTGGCGGCGGGGCCGAGACCGGCGAGGAACAAGCCACCGAGAAGAAGGGTCCGCCCCCCGTTCCTTTTCCCGGTGGCAGGGAAGGGCATTTTCATGGCATTTCCGTGGGTCGGGCGAAAGAGGCCGGCCGGGGTTCCCCCGGGCGCGCCGGGGCCAGCATAGAGGTTTTCCCGGGAGGAGGGGGTGCGGGTCATTCCCCCTTTGGGGATCGCCGCCGGTTCTCCCCGAACACCACCCGGGAAGAGGATTCCTTCAGGGAGAAAGAAACGGCGACGAGATCGAGGTCGCCATCGGCATCGCAATCCGCGAGGGTGGCGTAGGGGAACAACAGTTCGTCCGAAAGGTCCACGAAAACCGAACACCAGGCATCGACGGATCGGGAAACGATCTCCAGCCGCGACAACTGATCGAACCGCCCCCACCCGAAGAGGATCTCGTCGTGGCCATCGAGGTCCAGATCCCCTTTCTGCATGAAGAACGGACCTTGCAGCGGCTCGCCGTCGGGTCCTTGCGGGGGTACCCGGTCCGGGCCGAGCGATTTCCAGGCTTTCAGGAAAGGAGAGAACCGGGTTTGGCCAATCGGATCGTAGTAGTTCGGCATGTTCAAGGAATCGAAGGCCTCCCTGTCGGCCTCCTGGAGGAGAAAGGACGCCACCGTCCTCGTCTTCATCCCCTCGATCAGGTGGCGGCCCGGGCCTGCATTCCGGAGGAAGACCGCCCGATCCCGGTCGCGATGGAGCAGGACGATTTCCGTGGGCTCGTGGCCGGAGTCTTTTTTGACACAGATCCGTTGCCAGGGTTCTTCCATTTTCCTCGGCTTGCCGCGCTGGAACTCCCCCCGGCCGTTGCCCCACCAGGGAACCAGGGTGTCCTCTTTTCTGAGGAAGGCGAAGTCCAGGTGGCCGTCGGAATCCAGATCGGCCGCCACGACCGGAGAAGCGAAAACCACATCCTCCGGCAGGCCGGATCGAGACCATCGGCCCTCGAGATTCAACAGGACCTGGGGACCCGGGGCCGAAGAGGAATCCCCAGGTTGATCTCCAAGCAGAACGATGTCCAGCCGGCCGTCCTCGTTGAAGTCTCCGAACGCGAAATGGGCGTTCCCGCCGGGAATCGGAAACCGGACCGGGTCGGGGTGGTTCCACCATTCGAACCCGGGTCCGGAACGCAGGATGTTCAACCGGGGAACGCCCCGGGGGAAAGCCTGGCCATGGGGAAACAGGATCAGGGCGGGAAGGCCATCTTTGGGGAAAAGTGGCGCCAGAGCTGGCACCACCGTCCCATCGAGCCCAGCAACATGGACCTTCCGGAACTTGAAAATGGACTGGCCAGTCAGGGTCGGGAGCAACAGCGCACCGGCAAGCCCGGGAATCAGGAAGAAGGCGCGGAATCGTCCCGTCATGGCCCTTTCGAATCAGCAAAAAGCGTGCCGGTGGATTTCCCGGCCAGGGCCGGGATTCGTTACCCTCCGGTAACGGCCCCTGGCGGCGCCGGAGGCCGGCCAGAAGGCGGTTCAAGAACTGCGGAAGGGTACCGCCGATCGTGAGCAAACTGCCCCGGCACCGCTTTTCATCTGGGAAGTTGCAGCACCGCTTCGCCTTCGGGATCGTTGAAGCGGATGACCCCCTTCTGGTCACGGACCTCGAGTTCCAGGGCGGGGACGAAGGGGCCGAAGACTTTTTTCTGCTCCTCCCTCCGCTTCCTTTCCGAAGGCGGCAGGCTTCCCAGTTGGATCTGGGGGTATCCCGTCGGACCGTACAGGGTGAAGCTGGCATGCGCCTCCCGCGACTCGAGGGAAAACTGCTGGACACCCGAAACACCAGCCCCGTTCACTCCCCCGGCGAGGACCGTGTAGTCCGGCGAACCGGAGAGGAAGATCCCTCCACCTTCGTCGGGCCTGCCGAGGGTCAACATTCCCGCATCCTCGAAAAGCCCGAGAATGGTCCGATCCTTCCCCTCTTCGTCCGCGAAGGAGAGGTGGGAGGGGGTCAGGGAACTCCTCTCGCGGCCCTCGTTCAGGAAGACCAATTGCGGGCCGTCTTCACCCGTTTGGAGACGGGCGACCTCGTTCCCCTCTTCGTCCACGAGGATTAGCTTGCGGGTCCGGACGGCTTCCTGGACCTGCGGGGGCGCCTCCAGGAACCGCCCGGAGAAGGCCAGCCCCACGCCGAAGAGAAAGAAGAGCATGTTCGAGTTCGTTTTCATTGCCGTCCTCATTCTCCCTTCCGCACGGCCGCGGGGAATCCGCGGCGGCGGTCGGAAGCCTCCCGATCATACTGCCTGGAGGAGAAGACTCTGCCAAAGGCCGGTCAATCGAGAACAAATTGCCCCGGCACCGTATTTTCAAATCCAGAACAAATTGCTCCGGCACGGTACTTCTACTGATATTCGCAAATTAAGGTTACCTTGAAAGTCCACGTTACTATTCTTGTG
>CAZQAP010000096.1:8008-11065 GCA_964591365.1 uncultured Planctomycetales bacterium | reverse complement strand
GAGGTGATGATGTTCACCAGGTGGGCCACCACCCGCTTGTAGTAGCGGTAGGCCAGGGCGGCGGCGGTGATCTCCCCGCCCCCTTCGTTGCGCAGGAGCAGCGCATCCACGCGCGCATCGCAGTGTGCCGCAAGGCTGTCCCCCTCGGCCAGAAAGGCCTTGGCGCCCTCGGTGTCCTGGGCTTCGTAGATGTTGCGGGCGCGCACCAGCATGCGGGAGATCGTGTCCTTGAGTTCGATGAGTTCCTTGCGGGAGTCCTCGGGCAGGTCGCGGCGCACGCGGGCGAGGTCGAACAGGTTCTTGGCGTAGTCGCCGAGCCGCTCGGCGTCCTTGACCAGGCTCATCAGCACCAGGCAGATGGGGAACTCGCGCGCCCCGTAGACCGCCGCATGGATCACGACCTTGCGCCGGATCCGGCGCTCGTTGGCATTGATGCGCTTGTCGGTGGCCCAGAGATCCTCCTGGATCGTCTCCGGGTCGGTGCCGCCGAGAAGCGAATTGGCGGCCGCATCGAAGATGTGGCGGCCATCCTCCAGCATCTGGCCGAAGTAGCGCATGATGTTGAGGATGCCCGGGGTTTCCGGTCCGCGGGGTTTGAGCCAGTCGAACATGATGTGGGGTCCGATTCTATCCGAAGAGGAGGATTCCGAGCAGAGGGATCAGGACGAAAACGCCGGCGACGTACACAACCACCCAGAAGGGGCTCCGGGTGGACCTCTGGGCCAGTCCCTCGGCGAGCCGGATCGGGATCCGGCGCATGAAGGGGAGCGGGTAGAAGAGCGCCACTCCGCACAGGTTGAAGCCCAGGTGCACCAGGGCGATGGTCAGGCCGTTCACATCGGTGGCCATGGAGGCGATCAGCGCAGTGACGGTGGTGCCGATGTTGGCGCCCAGCATCATCGGGAAGGCGTTGGCGATGGTCAGGACGCCGGCCCCGCAGAGGGGGACAAGCAGCGAGGTGGTGATGCTCGAGGACTGCACCGCCACCGTCAGGGCCACTCCGATGAGGATCCCGATCAGCCCCGATTTCTGGAGGGCCGCATTGAGGGCCTTCTCGGCGCGGGCCGCGATCACGATGCGCATGTTCTTCGTGATGAGAAGCAGCGCCATGAAGATCATGGCGATGGCCAGGATCAGCAGCACGATGCCTCCCAGAACGTCGTGGAATCCGAGCGTTCCGCCCAGGAAGTCCTCGATCCCTCCGGCGACGAACTTCACCGCCGTCTTGATCGGGCTGTGGAAGCCCTGCGCATCGGACTGGATCGGCACGATGGCCGCGACCCACGCGGCCGCCTTGTGCAGGAAGCCGGTCAGGATCTCGGCCGGCAGGAGGATGGCGACGGTGAGCAGGTTGAAGAAGTCGTGGACCGTGGCGGCGGCGAAGGCGCGCCGGAACTCAGCCCCGCGCCGGATGCTCCCCAGCGAGACCAGCGTGTTGGTGATGGTGGTCCCGATGTTGGCGCCCATGACCATCGGCACGGCGTGGGCCACCTCGAGCTGCCCCGACCCGACCAGCGCCACGATGGTCGAAGTGGTCACCGAAGAGGACTGCACCAGGACCGTGGCCAGGATCCCCACCGCGAGGGCCGCGAAGGGATTGGCGATCCCGGTGAAGAGCGCCTCGGCGGTGTCGCGGCCCAGCCCCTTGAAGGCCCCGCTCATCAGGTCGATGGCGACCAGAAAGACGAACAGCAGGACCAGCAGCAGGAAGAGCCGCAGCGGGGTGCGCCGGGCGGGCCCGCCGGAGGGGAGGGCGGCAGGCTGGTGGAGCAGGTCCGGCTCGGGGAGCATTGGGGGGGCCACCGGAACGGGGGAAAAGACCCTAGGGGATCCGTCGCCGAAAGAGAAACGGGGGCCCGCCGGGCCGGTGGTCAGGCCTGGGGATGGCGCACGATCTCGGCCTCGACCAGGTAGATCACGTCCTCGGCGATGTTGCAGGCCAGATCGGCCACCCTCTCCAGGTTGCGGGAGACGGTGATCCACTTCATCAGCGGCTCGATCCGGTCACGGTCCTCGGAAGCCGCCTGGACGATCTTTCCCGTCACGCTGCGGATGATGGCGTGGTTGGCGTCGTCCACGGCGTCGTCCGCCAGGGGGACCTTGCGCGCGGCGCCGGGATCGCGATGGATCAGGGCCTCGATGGCCTGGCGCACCATGGAGCGCACCTTGCCGGTCATCTCCTCGATCCCCTCGGGGGGGACCACCGCCGGGAGCCGGGCGAGTTCCCGGGCCCGCTTGGCGATGTTGACGGCATGATCTCCGATTCTTTCCAGATCGTTGTTGATCTTCACCGCCGAGACCACGAAGCGCAGGTCCCCGGCAACGGGCTGGTGCAGGGCCAGGATCTTGAGGGCTTTCTCCTCGACCTCGACCTCCTCCTGATCGATCTCCCGGTCGCGTTCGATCACCTTTCGGGCGGTTGCGTCGTCCCGGGCCAGGATCGATTCGATGGCGTCGGCGATGGCGTCTTCGACCTTGCCGGAGATCCGCAGGAGGTCCTGCGAGAGCCGGTCGAGATCCTGGAGGAGGTGCTTGGTCATCTGGAGTTCCTGCGGTTCTATCCGAATCTTCCGGTGATGTAGCGTTCAGTCTCGCGTTTCTTGGGCCCGGTGAAGATGTCCACCGTGGGCCCGAACTCGATCACGCGCCCCTTGAGGAAGAAGGCCGTCTTGTCCGAGACGCGGGCGGCCTGCTGCATGTTGTGGGTGACGATGATGATGGCGTAGCGCCCGCGCAGCTCGAAGATGAGGTCCTCGATGCGCGCCGTGGCGGTCGGATCGAGGGCCGAGCAGGGCTCGTCCAGGAGCAGGACCTCGGGCTCGTTGGCCAGCGCGCGGGCGATGCAGAGGCGCTGCTGCTGGCCGCCGGAAAGCCCCAGCGCGGAGGCCTTGAGCCGGTCGCGGACCTCGTCCCAGAGGGCGGCCCGCTTGAGGCACTGCTCCACGTGCTCCTCCAGGGCCCTTTTCTTGAAGCCGCCGTGCAGGCGCGGCCCGAAGGCGACGTTGTCGAAGATGGACTGGGGGAAGGGATTGGGTTTCTGGAACACCATCCCCACCC
>CAZQAP010000096.1:6272-7908 GCA_964591365.1 uncultured Planctomycetales bacterium | reverse complement strand
TTGTTGACCGAGATGCGCACGAAGCGCACGAACCAGTTCTCGCGCGCATATTCGTTCAGGTAGACCGCCGCGAGCACTCCGAAGGGGACCACCAGGATCGACATGAGGATCACCATCAGGCAGGTCCCCACCAGCGCCGGCCAGACGCCGCCCTCGGTATTGGCCTCGCGCGGCGCCTCGGTCAGGAAGCGCCAGGCCCCCCCGAGCCAGGTCTCGGCCCGTTCCAGGAAGGAGAGCCGGTTGGGGAAGCGCACGCGCAGCACCGCGGCGCCGGGCAGATCCGCTTCGCGGCCGTCCGCGGTCGCCGCGACCAGCCGGTAGCCCGCCAGGCGCTCCTGCAGGCCGGAGATCCTCTTCCGGAGCGCTTCGATCTCCGGAAGATCCTGGGTCTCCCGGCCCGCCGCGCGGCCGAGTTCTTCGCGGGCCGCGGCGATCCGGTCGCGCAGATCGCGGGCCTCCTCGAGAAAGCGGGGCAGAAGTTCTTCCCCGCCGCGGGCCTGACCGGGAACCTCGACCTGCTTCAACCGCCCGTGGAAGGGGCCGTATTCCGTGCGCTCGACCCGGAGGGCTTCGCCGGGCACGGTCTTGGAAACGAGTTCCTCCGGAGCCACCTGGATGAAGTCGTTCATGCCGTTGAGTTCGCGGTTCCCGATCCGGGCGCGAAGATCTCCGTTGCTGGCCGCAGCGTTGGGCTCCACCAGGAAGGTGCGTCCGTCCGCCAGCTTCCACTGCTCGAGCGGGCGCGGCCAGAAAGTGAGGAAGCCCTGGCCCAGGATCAGGCCGAAGAGAGCCAGGGCCGCGAGAAGGAGGACCGCCAGGGCCCCCGCGCAGGCCAGCGTGCCCATGTGCCCCGTCGAGTCGGGACGGCCGGCCTTCAGACCCCTCGGTCGGGAAGCGGGGGGCTTCATCCCATCCTCCGGCTGCGCTGGCGCAGCATCTCGGCCAGGGTGTTGACCACGAAGGTCATCGCGAAGAGGGCCAGGGCGGAAAGGAAGAGGACGCGGTAGAGCATGCCGCCCATGGGCGCCTCGGGCAATTCCGTGGCGAGGTTCGCGGCCAGGCTGCGAAAGCCCTGGAAGGGATTCCACTCGATGATGGGCGTGCCGCCCGCGGCCATGAGCACGATCATGGTCTCCCCCACCGCACGGCCGAGTCCGAGCACCAGGGCCGACAAGACGCCCGGAAGGGCCACGGGAACGATCACCCGCAAGGAGGTCTGCCAGGGAGTCGCGCCCAGAGCCAGAGAAGCGTCCGCAAGAAGTCGAGGGACGTTGCGGAAGGCCTCCTCCGCCAGGGTGAAGATCAACGGCGCCACCGCGAACCCCATCGCCAGGCCGACGACGATCGAATTGCGCTGCTCGAAGGGGATTCCGAAAGAGGAGAGCACCCACTCGCGCAACGGGCCCCCGAGAAGGACCGGTTCCAGGGACCGGCCCGCGGCCAGCATGCCCCAGGCCAGCAGGGCATAGGCGCCCAGCAGCAGCGCCAGGCTGCGGCCGGGCGTAAGGACGGCCTGGAAACGCGGCGGGATCCGGGCGCGCAGCCAGCCCAGGAGGAGCGTGGCGAGCAGAGCGGCCGGCACAAGCAGCAGGATGCCGAACAGATTCGCCTCCAGGACGGGCGCGAGATAGAGGGC
>CAZQAP010000096.1:0-6172 GCA_964591365.1 uncultured Planctomycetales bacterium | reverse complement strand
AGCTTGGAGCCTCCCAGGAGGGAACGTTTTTCCTGCCCGGAAAGAAGGGTCAAGGTCCCGCCGTGCGAGATCCAGGCGGCGAAGAGCCGGTTGCCGTCCCGGCGGGCATCGAAGTCGGCCGGAGGGCCGCTCCCGGGGTTCTTCTGGAGCCAGATCGGATCGCCCACTTCCATCCGGTGGATGCGGGCGGGCCGCGAAGAACCCTCCTCCGCCGGCGCGTATTCCACCTTGGGATGGATCTCCACGAGGGCCAGCCGGCCCAGCGTGGTGGCTGCCACAAGCGTTCCCTGGTCCACCGAGGCCTTCGCGCGGACAAGCGTCTCCCCGGCATCCAGGGGAAAAGCGGACTGGGTGGAGAGGAGCCGGCCATCCGCGAGCTGGCGGAACTCCAGCGTTCCATCCCCGCGCAGCGACCAGGCGGAATCGAGAAAAGGTTCCACCCCTCCCAGGAGAGAGGGGGGAACCCGTGTATCAAGGATGGAGTTTCGGTCGACCCGTGGTTGCTGCGCCAGGGGTGCCGCCTGAAGGATCAAGTAGGCGGTCATGAAGAGGATCGTGAGGACGATCCCCACGCCGCCCCCGCGGACGGCCAGGGCGCCCAGCCGGTCGGTCCTGCGACGGCGACCGGCCGGTTTCTTGCCCGCGGAAGATTTCAAACCAGGAGCGGGTTACTTCCGGTAGCTCGAAGGTTGGAAGCCTGCCTTCTCGAGCTGGGGCAGGCCGATCTCGTCGCGGATCTGGGCGACGACCTTGGCGGGAATCGGGAGGTATCCCGCCTTGACCACGATTTTCTGGCCCTGGCGGGAGAGGATGAAGCTCAAGAACTCGCGCAGGACCGGATCGAGGGGCCGGCCCGGGCGCTTGTTGATGTAGAGGTTCAGGAATCGACCCAGGGGGTAGTCACCCGTGGCGACATTTGTCAGATCGGCCTCGAAGAACTTCCCGGAGGAGTCTTCGGCGAGGGGCACGGCACGCACACCCGAGGTGCGGTAGCCGATTCCGCTGTAGCCGATCGCGTACGGATCCACGGTAACCCCCTGGACGACGGCCGCGGAACCCGGTTGTTCCTTCACCGTGTCCTTGTAGTCCCCCTTGCGGAAGACGTGCTCCTTGAAGAACCCGTAGGTTCCCGAAGCACTGTTGCGGCCGAAGAGGCTGATGGGCGCCTGGGCCCAGCGGCCGGTGAGCCCGAGATCTCCCCAGCGGGTGATGTCTTTCGAAAGGCCGCGCTTGCGGAGCTTTCCGAAGATGGCATCGACCTGCTGGAGGTTCAGTCCCTGGATCGGGTTGTCCTTGTTGACGAAGACCGCCAGGGCGTCGAGGCAGGTGCGGACGCGGGTCGGCTCGTAGCCGAACTTCTTGACGAAGTCGTCCACTTCCTTCGATTTCATGGTGCGGCTCATGGGGCCGAGCTGGGCCGCTCCCTGGATCAGGGCCGGGGGGGCGGTGGAAGAGCCCTTGCCCTCCTCCTGGATGTGGACCCCGGGGTACCACTTGCGGAAGCGTTCCCCCCAGAGGTTCATGAGGTTGAACATCGTGTCCGAACCCACGGCGTTCAGGTCGCCGCTCAATTCGGCGTCCACCTTCTGGTAGTCGGGGAGGTTCTTGTCGAGCATGTCCTCCTGGGCCCGAAGGGGGGCCGCGGCGAGCAGGAGGAGCGCGGTTGCTTTTGCAGGCATCCAATTCATGCCCGAAAGATAGGCCGCGAAAGTGAGGAACCGGTGAAGGCTACTTGAATTCAGCCTGACCGGCGCCGGGAAGCGGCCGGGCCGGGTTTCCGGGCAGCTCCACCCGGAAGGTGGTGCCCTGCCCGGGGCGGCTTCGGACCGCGATCCGGCCTCCCAGGCGCGCCACCAGGTTGCGCACCAGGGCCAGGCCCAGGCCGGTGCCGCCGGAGGCGCGGCTGCGGGCCGCGTCGACCCGGAAGAAGCGCTCGAAGATGCGCGGGAGGACCTCCGCGGGGATGCCCGGGCCGTTGTCGTGGACCTCCAGGATCGCTCCGGCCCCCGGCGCGGAGCGGATGGAGACCTCCACGCAGCCGGAGGAGGTGTAGGCCACTCCGTTCTCGACCAGGTTGGCGAGGATGGTCTCCAGGGCCAGCGGGTCGGTGAGCAGTTCGAGGCCCGGCGGCTCGACGCCGGAGCGCAGCTCGAGGCCCTTGGCGGCGGCGGTCTGGGCGTGGGCCTCGAGCACGCCAGAGGCAAGATCGGCCAGCTTCACGGTGGCCGGGGAGAGCTTCCAGTCGGGATCCTCGGCGCGGGCCAGATCGAGCAGGTCGCGGACGAGGTGGTGCATGCGCTCGGCGTTGCGCCGCGCGCGGGCCAGGAGATCCTCGTGTTCCGCCTCGGGGCGCGGGGATTCGAGCAGATCGAGCAGGCCGAGGATGGCCGCGATCGGGGTGCGCAGTTCGTGCGAGGCGTTGGCCACGAAGTCGCGCCGTTTGCGGTCGAGGCGCTCGCCGGGTTCGAGGTCGCGAAGGAGGAGCACGCGGCGCTCTTCGCCGGTGGGGATCACGATCAGTTCCAGGGTGCGGGCCGATCCCCCCGGCGGGGCCAGCTCGATCACCCGGCGGACGGATTCGTCGGGAGGGCAGCGGGCCACGGTCTCGGCCAGGGCGGCCGGAGATCCCAGCCGGGCCAGGGCGCAGGACTCCCCGGGGGCGGGTCCGGAGGACGCGCCAAGCAGGGCGAGGGCCGCGCGGTTGGCGAACTCCACCCGGTCGTGGGGGCCGAGGAGGAAGAGGCCCTCGCCTTGGTTTTCAAGGCCGGACTCGAGGTCGTGGCAGCGCCTTTGGGCCGCTCGGACTCGGGGTCCGAGCCGGCGGCGCTGCCACCACCAGCCGGCCGCGACGCCGGCGGCCGCCGTTGCGGCCGGGAGCAGGCCGCCCAGGGAGGCCCAGCTCATTTCGAGGGGCCGGCTTCGGGCCCGGCGGGGGGTCGGGGGTGCGGGCCGGAATCGTCGAAGCGGTAACCCACGCCGCGCACGGTCTGGACAAGGGCGCCGTGGGGGCCGAGCTTCTGGCGGATCGACTTGACGTGTGTGTCGATGTTGCGCTCGGTGACCACCACGCCGGGCCCGACCACCCGGTCGAGGAGTTCGGCGCGGCGGAAGACCCGGCCGGGGCGGGCGGCCAGGACCTGGAGGAGGCGGAATTCGGCCGGCGTGAGCCGGAAAACGCCCTCGCCGGCGCGCACCTCGTAGCGCACCGGGTCGATGACCAGGGGGCCCGCGCGCAGGATCTTGCGGTCCTCGGGCCGGTCGCGGGGGGTGGCACGGCGCAGGAGGTTGCGCACGCGCGCCAGAAGCTCCTTGGGGCGGGCCGGTTTGACCAGGTAGTCGTCGGCACCCACCCCCAGGCCGAGGACCACGTCCGATTCCTCGCCCTTGGCGGTGAGCATCAGGATGGGGATCCCCTCGAGGGCGGGGTCGCGGCGGACCTCCTGGCAGACCTCGATCCCGTCCTTTCCGGGGAGCATGACGTCGAGCAGGATCAGGTCGGGCGCGTGGCGCCGGGCCAATTTGAGGGCCTCCTCGCCGTCGCCGGCGGCCACGGTGCGGTATCCCTCGGCGGTGAAGGTGAGGCGGAGGACCTCCTGCAGGTCGGGGTCGTCCTCCACCAGGAGGAGGGTCTTGCCTTTCACGGGTCGTCCCGGGGTTGGGACTACCATAGCGGCAATGGAAGCTCTGGATCCGGAACTCCTGGCCATCCTGGTCTGTCCCCTCTCGCGCAAGCCCCTGGTCCAACAGGGCGACTGGCTCCTCTCGACCGACCCGAAGACCCGGCGGCGCTACCGGATCGAGGATGGGATTCCGGTCCTCCTCGTTGAAGAGGGCGAGGAGATGGAGGCCGGGGCGTGGCGCGAGGCCATGAGGTCGGCGGGTGTGGCCGTGGAGAAGGGGGATGGCTGACAACCCCTTTGCGGGGATCGCGCGAGGAGAGATCCCCGCCGACATCGTCTACGAGGACGAGCTTGCGTTGGCCTTCCGCGACCTCAACCCCCAGGCGCCCGAGCACGTGCTGGTCATTCCCAGGAAGGAGCTGGCGAGTCTTGCGGCGGCGGGCGAGGAAGACACAGCGTTGCTGGGACACCTTCTCCAGGTGGCCCGCCGGGTCGCCGCCCAACTGGGGCTGGAACAAGGCGGGTACCGGGTGGTGGTGAACACGGGGGAGGATGGCGGCCAGACCGTGGGGCATTTGCATCTGCATTTGCTGGGGGGACGGAGGATGGGGTGGCCGCCCGGCTGAACCCGGATGCTGGCCCACATGGCTGGACCCTGGCGGCCCCCTAAAAGCCCCCTTTCCAAGAAAAAAAACCCGAAAAAGCCTCGTAGCCAGGACTTCCTCCTGCACCGGGGTGGGAACCTCTCGGCCGCCGGGCCTTCGTTGGCGGGGAGGCCTGGGCAAGAAAGGGCGATTGAATGCGCATGGGATTCCCTTCCCGGCCAGGGAGGGCGGGCGGAGGCCGGGAGCCGGGGGCTGCCGGGAGGACGGCAGAAAAAGGCCTGGGTGACGGCTTTGTCTTGTTTCTTGGTCCACTCATGTGGGCCAGCATCCGGGGGTTTAGGCCTGACAAACCCGTGACACGATCCCCTGGAACGGGGGCATAAATAGGGCGGAAGCAAAAGACCATGGAGCGGTTCGCAGTTCTGGGTTTGAGCCACAAGGAGGCCGAAGCGGGCGAAATGGCCCATTTCAGCCGCCCCATGGGCCCTTGGGCCCTCTCCCTGAAGAAGGCCCTGGGGGTCTCCGAGCTCCTCTACCTGGCCACCTGCAACCGGGTCGAGGTCCTGATCTCGGCCCCTCACCTGCCCGACCCGGAGACCCTGAAGGCCACCTTGGCGGCCTTCTTCCTGCCCGAGGACGAAACCCTCCGCGCCCAGGCCGTCGCCCGATTCCATTTCCATCAGGGCGCCGACGCCGTGCGGCACCTCTTCTCGGTCGCTTGTGGGTTCGATTCCCTGGTCCTGGGCGACGCCCAGATCCGGGGCCAGTTCCGCCGGGCCCTGGCGGCGGCCCGAGAGTTCGCCCTCACGGGCCCGGCCCTCAATCTCCTTGGCGATGAGACCCTCAAGGCCTCCCGCCGGATCCGCGCCCAGCTCGATTTCGGCTCGCTCCCCACCTCGGTCGCCGAAGTGGCGGTCCAGGCCCTGCGCTCCCACATCCAGGGTCGGGACCAGGTCCGCATCGTCCTCCTTGGCGCCGGGGAGATGATCCGCAAGACCGCCCGCCGGCTCTCCGGCTGGCGAAGGGCCCGGCTCCATTTCGTGAACCGCACTACGGCCCATGCCGAGGCTCTGGCCAAGGAATTCGGCGGCAGCGCCGAGCCCCTGGCCGATTTCCAGCGGAACCCCAGCGATTTCGATGTGCTCATCTCGGGCACCGCCGCTCCCGAGCCGCTGCTCACCACCGAAGATCTTTCCCGCCTGGACCCGCCGGCCTCCCCGCGCCTCCTGCTGGACATGGGTCTTCCTCCCGACCTGGATCCGGCCCTCGGCCGGGTGCCGGGTTTCCACCGCCTTGACATCCTCGAACTCAGCCGGCGCTCGGATGGAGCCCGGCAACAGGCCGAGATCCTGGTGGGCCAGGCTCGCCCCCACCTGGAAGAAGCCTTCCACAAGTTTCAACGCCGCCTGATCCAACGCGACCTGGGCCCTGCCGCCGAACGGCTGCGGCGCCAGGTCGAGGAACGCGCCCGCATCGAGCTGCGGCGCTGGCTCCAGGGCCCCCTTTCCCACCTTTCCGAAAAGGATCGGGGCGCGGTTGAACGTTTGACGGAGCGATTGGCCCAACAAACGGTGCAGGTCCCCTTGCACGACATGCGTCACTTGCTGGCGGAGTGTTCGTGCGGTGGGGCGGTGAGGGCGGCCTTGGCAGGCGAGCCGTCCCGCACCGGAGCGGGCCGGTGAACCCCCGGCTTCTCCGTCTGGCGACTCGCGGGAGCGAGCTGGCCCGCACCCAGGCCGGGACCGTGGCCGATCGACTGGCTTCCGGGGGCCGGGTCGAGGTCGAACTCGTGATCGTCAAGACGACCGGGGACCGGCGCCAGGATGTCCTCCTCGGCGAGGCGGGGGCCATCGGACTCTTCACGCGTGAAGTCCAGCAAGCTCTGCTCGAAAAACGCGCCGATTTCGCGGTCCATTCCTTCAAGGACCTCCCCTCGGAACCTGCGGA
>CAZQAP010000095.1:0-11096 GCA_964591365.1 uncultured Planctomycetales bacterium | reverse complement strand
ATCCTCTTTTCTTCTTCTTCTCCGCGCTCTCCGCGTCTCCGCGGTTTTTCTTTTTCTTGGAAGATCCTCCGCTCCCAGGGCTTTCCTGCACCCGGGAAACCCAGGACCTGGGAGGGGCCGGTCCCTCGCCGCGTGGGGCGATTCCTGGATAAGGGGGAGGAAAACGGAAGAAAAAAAACCGCGGAGACGCGGAGACGCGGAGAAGAAAGAACGGGAACGCCATCCGGAAACCCAGGCCGTCGTCCGGCATCGCAGTTCCTGGAACCCCCCTTCCAACCCAGAGGGAAGCCTCCTCGGAAACCCCCGAAAAAGCCATTCTGCACACGAAACCCGGAAGCGCCTATTTTTCTTCCGTTTTCCTCCCCCTTATCCAGGGATTCCCCACCGCCGTGGGAGTCCGGCCCCTCCCTCGTCCCGAGTTCCCCCGGGCCCCAGGACGGCGACCAACGCACACGAAACCAGGAAGCCCCTCTTTTTCTTCTCCGCGTACTCCGCGCTCTCCGCCTCCTCCGCGGTTGATCTCTTGTTCTTCCCGCTTTCCGGAGAGTGGCTGGCAGGAGAAGCGGAAACCGGTCGTGGGGAGGGGAGGAAAATCCGCCGGGGACCCGGTTCCTGACCGGGAAGAGAGGAACCCACACGAAACCCGGAAGCCCCCCCTTTCTTTTCCGGGCCTGACCGGTCAACGAGCGCCCGAAAGAAGTGCCATGGCCCGCGCGGAAAGCAGCACGCCGCGGCGCCGGCCGCCCAGGGGTGCATGCAGCAGCCCTTCGTCGGTTCCCAGGCGCTCGCGGGCTTCGTCGAAGTCGAGGTGGCGGGTGATCACCCAGCCGCGCAGTTCCTCCGCGTAGAGGCCGGCCAGGGTCCAGGCATCCTCGTGGGATTCCGCATCGGCGGGCGCCTCGAACTCGAGCGCGGTGACCGGCTGGAAACCGTGCTTGCGCAGCTCGGTGAGCGCCGCCTTGGGGGCGGTGTTGGCCGGACGGCAGCGCACCCGCAGATCGCGCGCGCCGGCATCCCGTTCCGCGTCGCCGAAGGAATGGACCGCCTCCAGCCCGGACTGCGAAATGGCTCCCGCCAGGCTGGAACGGCTGCAGACAAGCAACACGGCGTGAAAGCCGGATTCGTTCACCGGGACGTCGGTCAGGAGCGTGGCGACAAGATCCATCCGCGCGGCGAAACTACCAGAATCGTGGTTCGCGGCCTGGACACCCTGCCCCCCGAGCGCCTCTTCCTCGAAGGGCCCGCGGGCCGGCTGGCGGCCACTTTGGAGCGCCCGGCCGCCCCTCCCCGCGGGGCGGTGCTGCACCTGCACCCGCATCCCCTGGGCGGAGGCACCCGCCGCAACAACGTCGTGCGTTACGGCGCTCTCGGCTCGCTCGAAGCCGGCTGCGCGGCCCTGCGTCTCGATTTCCGCGGCGCGGGCGAATCGGAGGGCCGCCACGATCAGGGCCGCGGCGAGCCGCTGGATGCCGCCGCGGCTCTCGAGGACCTCGCTGCACGCTTTCCCGGCGTGCCGCTTTTCCTGTGGGGCTATTCCTTCGGTGCTTACGTCGCCCTGGAGCTGGCCCCCTCCTGGGAGGGGCGGCTCGCGGGGGTTCTGGCCGTGGCCTTCCCCAATACGGTCTATGCCTGGCCGGCCGAAAACGCCTGGCCGCCCCGCGCGGCGCTTCTTTGCGGCGACCGCGACGCCTTCGTGGATCTCGAGCGGATGGCCCCCGCCCGCGGGAAAGGGGTCCCGCTCACGATCGAACCCGGCGGGGATCATTTCTTTTCCGGGCGCCTGGAGCGGGTGCGGGCCTTCACGGCCGCCCGGCTGGCGGAATGGCTGGGCTGAACCCGGCCGGGAGGGGGGAAAAAGAGACCGGCGATGCGGAGGGTGGGTCCGCATCGCCGATCATCCCCCTGTGTCGGACAGATGGAAGGTTTTGCAAGCGGTCCTTTCTCGCCGGAGGCCTGTCCGCAACCGGAAGAAAAACCGAACCACTGCTTGTCAAGTGCCCTTCCTGGAGCAAACGGCGTGCCATCCCCCCCGGATGGCTTCGAAGCCCCCTTTTGTTGCGATTCCGCACGCTCGGTGCGCCCCCGCTCCCGAGGGCGGACAATGGCCCCCATGAGCGCTGAACGACGCGATCCGGCCATCCGGGTCATCCTGCTGCCGCGGGACACCAACGGCTCCGGGACCATTTTCGGGGGGGTGATCCTCTCCTACATCGACCTGGCCGCCGTGGTCGAGGCCACCAAGGTCAACCCCGGCCGCCGCTATGTGACCGTGGCCATGAAGGAGGTCGTATTCCATGAACCGGTCTTCGTGGGGGATCTGGTCTCCTTCTACACCCGCCTTGGGAGCACGGGGCGCACCTCGCTGTGCATCAAGGTGGACGTCTTCGCCACTCGCCGGGACGACCCGCGGACCGAGATCCAGGTCACCGAGGCCGAGGTGACCTACGTGGCGGTGGACGAAAACCGCCGCCCGGTTCCGGTCTTCGACTCCGAACCTTCGCCGTGAAGAGGGTCGTCCTCACCGGGGCCCGGGGGTTGATCGGGAGCCGGCTGCGCCGCCGCCTCGCTGCCCTGGGCGTGGAAGGGCGTCTGATTTCGCGCACGCCCGCTGCGGTCGCCCCGGCCCCGGCGGCCGCCCGGGGGGGAGAAACCTGGTTTTCCTGGGAGGATCTTCCGCGCGCGGTCGAAGGCGCCGGTGCGCTGGTCAATCTGGCCGGGGAGCCGCTCTTCGGCAAGCGCTGGGGCCCGGAACAGAAGGAGATGATCCGCAACAGCCGCATCGCCGCGGCCGAGGCGTGCGTCGCCGCCCTGGCCGCGGCCGCGCACCCGCCCGAAGTCTTCTGCAGCGCTTCCGCCGTCGGTTTCTACGGACCGTGCCGCGACGAGGAACTCACCGAAAGCGCCCCTTCCGGCAGCGACTTCCTGGCCGGGGTCTGCCGGGATTGGGAGCAGGCCGCCATGCCGGCCCAGACCCGCGGCACCCGCACCGTTCTTCTCCGCACTGGAATCGTCCTGGCCTCCGAGGGAGGCGCGCTGGCGCGCATGCTGCCGCCCTTCCGTTTCTTCGCCGGCGGCTGGCTGGGGAGCGGGCGCCAGTGGATGCCGTGGATCCACGTCGAGGACCTCGTCTCCCTGATCCTCGAAATCCTCCGCAACCCCGCCTTCCGGGGGCCGGTGAATGCCTGCGCTCCCCATCCGGTCCGCAACCGCACCTTCAGCCGCCAGCTCGCCCGCACCCTCCGCCGCCCCTGTCTCCTGCCGGTTCCCGCCCCGATGCTGCGGCTTGTTTTCGGGCCGGCCGCCGATGTGCTCCTGTCCGGCCAGCGGACGGTGCCCGGCCGGGCGCTGGAGCAGGGCTTCGCCTTCCGGTTTCCCGCCCTGGCCCCCGCGCTGGAGGATCTGCTGACCTCCTCCGCGGGTCAGAGGTAGCCGAGTTCCTTCAGATCCTGGAGCATGCCCGCATCCGCGGCCGCGGCCTCGAGGTTGCGGGAGCGCCAGCCGGGATATTCGAAGGTCGGAACTTTCCGGGGAGGATGTGCGTCCAGCCAGTCGCGGCAGAAGGCTTGCCGGATCACGTGCCCGGGCAGGTTGTCCGCCGAGGGCAGCCCGCGCAGATAGAAGACCGTCGGAGCGAAGTCGAAGATCGAAATGCGGCCGGGTTCGTTCCCTGCACACACATGCGGGCCGGCCAGCAGGAAGACCCCCGGTTCGCCGTGCAGATGGTCCCCGCTGCGGGGCGGGTTGGCTTCCCCGGCCCCCCAGATGAACGCGCGGGCGGGAGGAACGGCACGGAAACCGTGATCGCTCAGGATGAGGACGTTCGCGTCTTCACCGGCGGCTTCCAGGAGCCGGCCCAGGATCTGGTCGGCGGTCCGGTAGGCCGCCGGAACCATGTCCTTGAGGCCCGCGACGGCTTCGGGAGAGGGCCGCCGCTTGGTGAACTCCGGCTCGTCCGGCCGGTAGAACTGCCAGAAGAGGTGCGAGATCTGGTCGGTCAGCCGGTCGTAGAAGACGCAAACCTCCTCCTTTCCGGCCGCCAGGCGCTGGCGGACGATCTCGCCGTGGATCAGGGCGCGCGTGAAGCGGTCGGACTGCTTTTCCGGCATGCCGCCGGGAAGTCCGAAGTCCACTCCTTCCAGAAGGTGGCGGGCTTCTTCGCGGAAGGCGGCCAGACGCTGCGGCTGGAAGAGCTTCGCCACGCTCTCCCACTGGTCTTCGGGAGCCACGGAAGCGCGCAGCAGGGCTTCCAGCCGATTCCGGGCTTCGGGGTGGGTTTGCAGGTCGTCGGCCAGGTGAAGCGCCTGTTCCACGCACTGATCGCTCACCTGGAAGCCGTTTCCCGCGACGGGCGGCTGGGTTCCCCACCAGTCGACGACCGCGCAGTCCTCGCGGGCGAGGTCGAGCACGTCCCAGAAGGCCAGCCGCCAGCGATGCACCGTGCCGGTCATGCGGATGTAGGGCAGGAAGAGGGAACTTTGACGGCCGACCCGGCGGATGAGGGGTTCCAGGAAGGTGCCCGTCCAGCCGGCGTCGCAGGCCGCCCCCGGCAGGTGGAACCAGAGGAACTCCCGCACTCCGTGCTGCTCCCACGGCACCCCGGTCGCCAGGGTGGTCCAGATGAGGGGGGAAAGGGTGGGCTCCATGGTCTGGAAGGGCGCATGGATCCCGCGCTGCATCACCTGCCGGAAATGGGGCAGTTCGCCGCGGTCCATCAGGTCGCGGAGCACGCTCCATTCGAGCCCGTCGCTGCCGAAGATGAGCAGCCGGGCCGCGGCCGGCGCATCTTTCTTCAAGGAGGCACGCACCTCCTTTTCGGGACGCGTGGCGGCCGCGGGTTCCCGGGCCAGGAATCCGGCCGAAATCCAGGCGGCAAGGATTCCTAGAAGGGTCGGGAGCGGAGCGCGCAGCCGGCGGCCCGCCAGCAACGCGATCCCGAGCCCGGCGCCGCCCAGGAGAAGCGCGAGCCAGGTTCCGGAGGCGAGCACGGCCTTGCGGGCGGCGAAGGTGTCGCTGGTCAGTACGGGAAGAAGAAGTCCGAGGAATCCGGCCGCCAGCGGAATCAGGAACGCCGCGGCGGTGAGCAGCGCGCGGCGCGGCAGCCGCCTGGCGGACAAGCCCAGCAGGCCGCCGAAGAGGCCGCCCAGGGTCCCCAGCACCAGGAAACCCGCGCCGCCCAGGAGCAGCAGGAGAAGCGGCGACCAGGAGAGCACATTGACAAGCTGGAACTGGAGAAAGACGGTCAGCCAGAGGAAGACTCCCGCGGAAGCGGAAAGCCGGATCAGGCTGAACCTGGGGGAGCGGCGGGAAAGATCCATCGGCTAAGGACGCCACCCGGGGACTTCGTAGGTTTCCACGGAACGGGGCGGATGGGAGGCGAGAAAGCCGGGACGGATCACGGCTTCGAGGACCTTGCCGGGAAGATCCTGGGCCGTGGGAAGATCCTGGCAGGCGAGCAGGGTGGGCACGAAATCGAGCGGAGAGACGTCTTCGAGTTCCACGCGCGGCGCGATGGCGGGGCCGGCGGCGAGGAAGACCCCGCCGGATCCCCCGAGCAGGATGACGTTGGTCTTTCCGTCGCCGAAACGAAGCTCGGAGCCGAGCAGGGTGCCGAGCACGTTGTCGTAGACCGCGAGGAGTTCGGGGCGCAAGGCTTCCAGGGCCGGGGAAGGCTGCGCGGAGGCCAGGAAGCGTTCCGGATGGGCGGCTTCCGCCAGAAGAGGGTCGTAGAGGACGTAGAGGTCGGTGCCGCCCCGGTGGATCAACTCCAGGAGCAGGGACACGCGGCGCAGGAAGCGGACCAGCCCCTGCTCCAGGAACTTCTTTTCGGTTTCCTGCAGGCGTGAGGACAGCTCCGGGACCGAGGCGAGGACCGCACGGGCCTCGGCCTCGAATTCCGCGTTGCGTTCCGGGGCCAGGACCGCGGCGGCCAGCGCCTCCATTTCCGCCGGAAAGACGGCGTCCTGCAGATCCGGGGCGGCCGCGGAGAAGGCGCGCTCGCTCGCCAGCTTCAGGTTCTCCGATCCGGGAGGGGCCAGAGCGGGATGGGTGACCGGCCAGCCGATCACGGCCGTCCTCAAACCGGCCTGGGCGGCGACCTCCCAGAAGGCGCGCCGCCTGCGGTCCGAGGACTGCACTTCCCGGGGGCTTCCCACCAGGAAAGGCGCCTTGCGGGAGAGGAGGTGCAGAAGCGGCCAGGCCGCAAGGCCGCGCAGGGCGAGCGGGCGGGCCGCGCCCAGGACCTTCCAGGTGTTCGGGCTGCGCACGCCGTGCTCCCGCCAGGTGCGGCCGGTGGCAAGCGTCGTCCAGACGACCGGCGTCATGGCCGGCTGGAAGGCGGAGAAGCCGGCCCGGGCGCCCTCTTCGAGAAGGGCGGCGAGGTTGGGGATCCGGCGATCGCCGGCGTCGCGCCCGCGGTCGGCCACGAGCATGCCGTCGAGCAGCGTTCCGTCGAGGCCGTCGAGGGCCAGCACCAGCGTGGGGGGGGGGTTGCTGGGCGGACGCAGGGCGGCTGCCAGCTTGCCGGGCTCCAGGTAATGCTGGCCGCGGTCCGGATCGGGGCCCAGCAGGGCGCCGGCGAAGAGAACGGCCAGCAGCCCGATCGCGCCGGAACGCAGTCCCCGGCTGGTGGTGAAGAGCAGCAGGGCGGCGAAGGCGCCGCCGACGAAGGCCAGGGCCAGCGCCTGGACGGTCGGCCCGAGCAGGATCTCGCTCCGGCGGCCGAAGGAGGGATCGAACCAGGAGAGCGCGAAGGCGGCGGCCACCAGAATCGCGGGGATCAGGGCGGCCAGGGCCACGCCGGTGAGCCCCCTGCGGAAGAGGAAACCGGTCCCCCATCCCAGCACGCAACCCAGCAGCGCGGCCAGCAGCCCTCCTCCGAGCCCGAACCAGGCCATGAAGAGGAACGAGAAACCGAGCTGGTTGGCCAGGGCCGCCTGCAGGTAGACCGCCAGCCAGCCGAACAAGGCGGAAAGCGCGCCTGCGCGGGCCGCCGAACGGAGCAAAGGGGCAGGACGGGGCATCCGGGCGCTGGAATCCTAGCAGTCCGCCGTCAGTAGACGTCCGCGGGGATGCCGAGGGCGCGCACCTGCTCGGCGATGCGTTCCAGCTCCTCGCCGGGCACCCGGCGAGCCTGTGCCTCGGCCTGGGCGGGACGGTCGAGCGAGTAGATCTCGACGTGCACCGGCCGGAGATCCTCCAGAAGCCCGAGCCAGGCCCGGATCTCGCCGGGGGTGGTGTTGTCGGCCTTGGGGGTGCGCAGGAACAGGGCCTGCACGCCGAAGCGTTCCAGTTTCCGGAGCCCGGCGATCAGGCGCGCAAAGCCGCGCGGCGAGACCTGGTTCATGGCCGCGAAGCACGCTGCCGTCCCCCATTCGAGCTTCATGGAGGGCTCGTCGTAGAAGCCGCGGATGGCCTGCACGACCTCCTCGCGGTTGAGGTGCATGGCGTTGCTCAAGAGCCCCAGGGTGGCGCCCGGAAAATGCCGGTCGCGGGCGGCGGCGAGCGCGCGGCTCATTCCGAGGAAATCGGGGTGCAGGGTCGGTTCGCCGTTGCCGGCCACCGTGATGCGGTCGGGGAAGTCGCCCGCGGCGGCCAGGCGCGCGAACTCCCGTTCGAAGGCGGCGGCCAGGTCTTCCACCGAGGGGACTTCCGCCCGCCCGGCGGTCTCCTGGGCGCGCGTGAAGCCGTACTGGCAGTAGAGGCAGTCGAGCGAGCAGAGCTTGCGGTCGAGCGGCAGGGGGTTGACGCCCAGACTGCGCCCGTAGCGCCGGCTGTTCACCGGGCCGTAGAGCCAGCCTTCCTGGAGGGGGATGGGCATGGGATTCCGATCGGGAATCGTAAACCATCCCGGAAGGCTCGAAACGGGTAGAATCTCCCTTTCCGATCCTGGAAGAGACTGCCGCATGCCCCGCCGCCCCACCCGCACCGTCCGCATCGGAAACCTGGCCATCGGCCACGAGCACCCCATCCGGGTGCAGTCGATGACCACCACCGACACCGGCGATGCCGCCGCCACCATCGGCCAGATCGAGCGGCTGGTCGAGGCGGGGTGCGAGATGGTTCGCGTGACGGTCAACCACGACCGCGCCGCGGATGCGCTCCCCGAGATCCGCGCCCACTGCCCGGTTCCCCTGATCGCCGACGTCCACTTCACCCACCGGATGGCCCTGCGGGCCATCGCGGCGGGCGTGGACAAGGTGCGCCTCAACCCCGGCAACGTGGGCGGCTTCGAGCGCGTGCGCGAGGTCGTGAAGGCTGCCGGCGAGGCGGGCACGGCGCTTCGCATCGGGGTGAACAGCGGCTCGGTCGAGAAGGATCTTCTCGAGAAGCACGGCTGGCCCTCCCCCGAGGCCATGGTCGAATCGGCCCTGCGCCACTGCGAGGTGGTCGAGGAGATGGGCTTCACCAACTTCCTCGTCTCGCTCAAGTCGACCGACACGCGGACTGTCCTGGCCGCCAACCGTCTCTTCGCCGGCCAGAGCGACGTGCCGCTGCACCTGGGGGTGACCGAAGCCGGCCGTCCGCCCTACGGGGTGATCAAGTCGGCCGCCGGGCTGGCGCCGCTTCTCTTCGAGGGGATCGGCGACACGATCCGCGTGAGCCTGACCGCCGATCCGGTCGAGGAGATCCCGGCCGCCTTCGACCTGCTCAAGGCCACCGGCGCGCGGGTGACCAGCCCCGAGCTGATCGCCTGCCCGACCTGCGGGCGGATCGACATCGACCTGGAGAAGCTGATGGACGAGCTGGAGGAGCGCCTGCGCGGCGAGACGGTCCCCTGCAAGATCGCGGTGCTCGGCTGCGTGGTCAATGGGCCCGGCGAGGCCAGCGAGGCCGACATCGGCATCGCCGGCGGCGGCGGCAAGGGCATCCTCTACCGCAAGGGGAAGCAGGTGCGCGTGGTCCCCGAAAGCGAGATGGCCGACGCCCTGATCGAGGAAATCCGCGCCTGGAAGGCCGAAAGGGAGGAAACCGCCCCCGCCGCCGTGTGAAGTACTGTGCCGGAGCAATTTGTTCGGGATTGGCTTTGGGATTTCGTGTGGGTCGAGCACCGTGATTGCCTGTCCCACCGATGTCCGGATAGACAGAGACTTTTAGAAGCCGATGGACGAGTTGGAGGAAGCCGCACCGGCGGCCATCCTCGTCGCCTGATCCGGGATCCCTAGCGCACGTGCACCTGGGCCAGGGTGCTCATGGTGAGCACGCCGTCGGGCTGGGCCGGGTCGTCGACCACCGCCATGAAGTAGAGAACCTGGCCCGGAAGGGTCGGGTCGGCGGGGACGGGGAGCGGAAAGTCGGCCTTGCCGGCCGCATCGAGCGCGCCGGAAAAGAGCACCAGCCCGCCGTTCTGGTTGTGGAGCAGATCCTCCTTGGCCAGGTGCGTGTCCCAGACTCCGGCGTGGAGGCTGGTGCCGTCGCTGCGGAAGCCCGTGGAGCCGAGCAGCCGCCAGGTGCGGCCCGCCCCGTTCGGAATCCAGAGGTGCGCTTCCAGCACGTTGCCGGGCCGCGCCTTGGGCTTCGTCCAGAGCGTGCGGCGGCCGGCGATCACGAAATGGGTGAAGTAATTGGCCGTTTGGTATTGCACCCAAACCTCCGGCCACCCGTCCCGATCCAGGTCCCCCAGGCGAAAGGTCCCCTTGAAGGCATCGTGGAAGGGGATGTCGTTGGGAAGCCAGGGTTCGAAGGAGTCCACCCAGCCCTCGCGAGCCAGAAGCTCTCCAGTCCTCCCCGAATAGACCCACTGGACCGGAAACACGGCGGAATTATCGGTCCACTCCTGGGTTTCGAAGAGAAGATCGGGGACGCCGTCTTCGTCCACGTCGCCTGCCGTCCCCTTGGCCCAGACGGGCAAGGCACCATGCTTGGGGTGGGTGTTCCCGAAGTTGGGGAAGCCGGGGCCCACCGCGTGCTTCCAGAAGGGCTGCCCGGTCCGCCCCGAAAGGACGGTCATGTATCCCGGGGCGGCATAGAACCAGAGCGGCCTCGAGTAGACCAGGACGTCCCGGATGCCGTCCCCATTGAGGTCGGGAAGAATCTGGTTTTCCGGGTAGGAAGAAAAAACTGGTTTCGGGAACCCTGCTTGGGTCCAGAGGACGTGCCCGTCGGCGCCGGAGACCAGACTCCTGGAGACGCGCTCAGGGCCTCTTTGCAAAAGATCCAGAAGGATATCCTCGATGCCGTCTCCATCCACGTCGCCGACCGGCCCGCTGTTGCGGTCCTGCTCGGTGACCCCGGTAAGGCCGTTCTCCAAAATGAAGTGCCATTTCATGGTGAGGGTCTTCCCGTCCAGAAGAGAGTAGGCCCAAACACTGATCGGCGGATCGACGTCGATGCGGTTCCCCATGGCCCAGGTCAGGACATCCTCGTATCCATCTCCGTTGGGGTCCCCTACAGGAATCATGATGTCAACGAACCTGCCCAGGTCATAGGGGAATTGGGATTCCTCGGGAAGGATCTCCCCGAGAAACGCCATGGAAGGGAAGCTCCACCGGAACAAATGAAGTGAGAAATCGGAGGAATTTTGCGAAGAAAAAAAGATTTCCAGAGATCTTTTCCGTTGCACAAGGAGTTCATCGTTGATATTGAACGTTTTCTTTTTTTGGGGGAGTCTTACCAAGTGGATTCGAAATCCCCGGCCCAGGAGCACCCCCCGGTGTTGATTTCCAGGAGGGTTTTCAAGAACCTTGATCCAAGCATCCGGATAACCGTCACCGTCTTTGTCCCCAACCGGCGCACCCAAAGCACCGGCGGGGTTGCCTTGCGGAGAAACCCCGAAAATCACGTCCTTGGCCACCCAGATCGGCTTGTGTTCGACCTGGGCCATTCCATTTTGCGCAAGACCAGCGAAGAAACAAACGAGGAGAACGAGGCATTTCACGGTTCTTCCTCCTACTGGATCTCGTCAGCGCCTTTGTCCGATCGGCCCAGATGAAGGAACCAGGTTCTCATGGCTCCACGAGGGGCCCCGGGAGGAAGACGCAAAGTCCAAGGTGCCCGGGAATATCTGGCCACTCAAGGGCGGAAACCAGGAAAAGGGGGGAAAAGAGGAAGGAAGCTCTGATTTATTTGAAAAAAAACCGTGCCGCTATTTTCTTCCCAAA
>CAZQAP010000094.1:9313-11188 GCA_964591365.1 uncultured Planctomycetales bacterium | reverse complement strand
TCCGACGACGAGGGCTTGAGCGCCTTCCACGTGCAGGCCTCCTACGACCAGGGCCACACCTGGCACTTCATCGCCGAGGATCTTCCCGGGACCGATCGCGGCTTCACCTTCCAGCTTCCGCCCACGACCGGGATCGCCGACGTGCGCGTGCGCGTGATCGCCGTGGATCTGCGCTTCCAGAACAGCTCGTCCGGCGCGGACCGGCCCTTCAGCATCGGCACGCCCCCCGGTCCCTGGACCGATCTCGGCAACTCGCTGCCGGGGACCAACGGGGCGCCCGGGCTGGATGCCAGCGGCTCGCTCGCGCAGGGAACCACCTTCACGCTGAACCTCACCAGCGCGCGCGCGCAAGCGCCCGCCTTCCTCGCCGCGGGCTTCTCGGCCCTCAACCGCCCGTTCCACGGCGGCGTCCTGGTTCCCAAGCCCCAGAAAGTGGTTTCGCGCACCGTCTCCGCCGCCGGAACGGCGGACGTCACGGCCAGCGTCCCCGCCAAGCTCACCACCGGCCGCAAGCTCTTCGTGCAGTTCTGGCTCCAGGATCCCAACGGCCCCGCCGGCTGGGCGGCCAGCAACGCCCTCAAGGGGACCGCTCCCTGACCGGGGGGTGAGAGGTGCCGGCCGGTTGCCTGGGGGGCTCCGGCCGGTATTTCTTTTCGCGGGCTGGGGGAAAAAATCCCTGAAGAAACGAGCCTCCCGGGGATACCTTGGTTGCATCCAGCCACCCTGGAGGACCCATTGGACCAAGGACCCCGCACCAAGGAAATCCCCAAGAACCCGCATTCGGGCTGGCCCGTCCTTTTCGGACTGCTGGCGCTGCCCGTCCTCATCCTTCTGGTCTGGCTCTCGAGCCGCCTGCCGGATGAATTCCTGCTCTTGTTCATCCCCTGGGTCCTGCTCTTCCTCCTGACCGCTCCCGGTTTCTTCGTCGTGGGTCCCAACTTGAGCCGGGTGCTGGTCCTTTTCGGGAAATACAAGGGGACCGTGCGCAAGGAGGGCTTCTTCTGGACCAACCCCTTCACGGTGAAACAGCGGATCTCCCTCAAGGCCCACAACGTGGCCAGCGAGAAGATCAAGGTCAACGACAAGGACGGCAATCCGATCGAGATCGGTGCGGTGGTCGTCTGGCGGGTCGAGGACACCGCCCAGGCCCTGTTCGACGTCGTGGACTACGAGCAGTACGTGGACATCCAGATCGAGACCGCGGTGCGCCAGCTCGCCAGCTCGCACCCCTACGACATCAGCCTCGAGGATTCCGACACCATCACGCTGCGCGGGAACAGCGAAGAGGTCGCCGGGGAACTCGAGAAGGCGCTGGGCCCGCGCCTGGAGCGCGCCGGCATCCAGGTGCTCGAGGCCCGGTTGAGCCACCTGGCCTACGCGCCCGAGATCGCCTCGGCCATGCTCCAGCGCCAGCAGGCCCAGGCCATCATCGCGGCGCGCAAACTGATCGTGGAGGGCGCCGTCGGCATGGTGGAGCAGGCCCTCACCGACCTGGGCTCCCGCGGCGTGGTCGAACTCGACCCGGCGAATCGCGCCAGCCTGGTCGGCAACCTGCTCGTGGTCCTCTGCGGCCAGTCGGCGCCCCAGCCGGTCCTGAACGCCGGCAGCCTGCCAACGTGAAAGTTCCAGGCCGCAAGGGAATCGTGAACAAATTGCTCCGGCACGGTACTTGTCGGTACTTGATTATTCGTGGCGCAGGGCTTCGACGGGGTCCATGTGGGCGGCGCGCCAAGCGGGGTAGAGGCCGAAGATGATGCCCACGGCGGCGGAGATGCCGAAGGCGAGGAGCGGGGCGCCGGGGGTCACGATGGTCGGCATGTCGGCGAAATGCTCCACGAGGAGCGGGATGGAGACGCCCAGGACGATGCCGAGGAG
>CAZQAP010000094.1:4576-9213 GCA_964591365.1 uncultured Planctomycetales bacterium | reverse complement strand
TCGTGGCGGCGGTGGTTGCGGGCCAGCATCTCGCGGCAGGCCGCCGCGGCGCGCGGCACGTCCTCGGGGCGGTCCACCTCGGCGATGATCTGGTGGAGCTGCACCTCCTCCATCTCCCGGCTTCCGCTGCGGATCTTGACCTGCATCTCCCCGAACCAGCGCTGCCCGGTCTTCATGGGGATGAAGACCTCGCCGGTGACCTCTTCCCCGGGCGCGGGCTGGTTCTGGCCGATGGGCACGCGCGGAAGGATGGTCCCCACCACCGTGAAGTAGTCGGGCCCGATCTTCACGCGCTTGTCGAGCGGCGATTCGAGCGGGAAGAGGCGCCGGGCGACTTCGTAGCCGAGCACGCAGACGTTGGCGGTCAACGCCTCGTCTTCGGGAGTCAGGAAGCGGCCCATGCCCAGGACCCGTCCCGTGGCATCCAGGTAGGCCGGCTCGGTTGCAATCACGCGCGGATTCAGGGCGCGCTCCTCGTAGCGAACCTCCTGAGGCAGCTCCCGCACGGGGATCACGCGCTTCATCCAGGGGAAGGTCCCCGCGATGCGGTCGAAGTCGGCGTGGGTCAGCCCGTACTGGCTCACCCGCGAGGTCTGGTCGCTGATGAGATCGTCGGGCGGCTTCACGCTGCGCAGGATGATGTTCTGGCTTCCCAGCAGGCGGATCTGCTCCTGGGCCTGCTGGCTGGCGCCCTCGCCGATGGCCAGCATGGCGATCACGCTGCTCACGCCGAAGAGGACGCCGAGGGTGGTGAGCATGCTGCGCAGCTTGTGCAGCATCAGGCTGTTGATTCCCAGCTTGAACGCGCGCAGGAAGGGGGTCTGCAGCATCAGCTCGGCCCCATGCCGGACTCGATCCCGGCCACCTTCCCGTCGGAAAGCCGCAGGATGCGCCCGGCGCGCTCGGCGATCGAAGACTCGTGGGTGACGAAGAGGATCGTCTTCCCCTCGGCGTGCAGTTCGTCGAAGAGTTCCAGGATCTCCGCGGCCGTGTGGCTGTCGAGATTGCCGGTGGCTTCGTCGGCCAGGATTACGGCGGGATCGTTGACCAGGGCCCGGGCGATGGCCACCCGCTGCTGCTGGCCGCCGGAGAGCTCGGACGGCCGGTGGTCCAGGCGGTCGGCGAGCCCCATCCGCTCGGCCAGGGCCACGGCCCGTTCCCGCCCCTCGGGCGAGTGATCCTCCTGGTAGAAGAGCGGCACCAGGATGTTCTCCAGCACGCTGAGCTGGGCGATCAGGTTGTAGGACTGGAAGATGAACCCGAGGTAGTGGCAGCGGAGATCGCTCAAGGCGTCATCGTCCAATTCCTCCACTTTCTGCCCGCAGAGCCGGTAGCTGCCCGTGGTGGGCCGGTCGATGCAGCCCAGCAGATTCAGAAGTGTGGATTTTCCGCTGCCGGAGGCCCCCATGATCGACCAGTACTCGCCCTTGCGGAAGGTGACCGAAATCCCGTCCAGGGCGCACACGCTGGCCGCGCCCATCGAGTAGATCCGGGTCACACGGTCGAGTTCGACGACCGGTTCGGGCTCCGGGGGGGGGGTCACTGGCTGCCGACGGGCGCCTTGCCCGCTGCGGCCGGCCGGGCCCGCCGCCCCGCGCCGCCACCCGCCGGCGGCTTGCCCCCGCCTGGCGGACGACCCCCGGCGGTCATCCCCTTCCCCGGAACGCCCTTCCCCATGCCCGGCCGCTCGGGCCGGGGAGCGGCCTCGAAGTTGAAGCCCGGCGGCGGACTCAAGAGCACGACTTGGCCCTCCTCGAGCCCGGAGAGGATCTCCACCTCCCGGTCGTTGCTCTGCCCGACCTTGACCTCCACCTGACGGGCGCCGCGGGCCCCGTCGGGAACGAAGCTGATCGTCTTGCCCTTGTGGGGATAGACCGCCTGGATCGGCACGTAGAGGGTGTCGGGAATCTGGTCGATCAGGATCTCCACGCCTGCGGACATGCCGGGCCGCATCTCCTTGGTTCCGTCGTCGATCGTGATCTCGGTCCGGTAGACGCGCTGATTGGGATTGGAGAACCAGCTCCCCTTGTCGGGCAGGAGCGCCACCGCGTTGACGTGCCCGTGGAAGGTCTGGCCGGGAAGCGCGTCCACCGAGATCTCGCAAGGCTGGCCCTTGTGGACCTTCTTCAGCACCGTCTCGTGCAGCTTGGCCTCCACGATCATGCCACCGGAATTCGGGATGGTGGCGATTTCCTGGCGTTCGCGTACGTCGGAGCCTTCCTGGAGGGGTTCGCCCTCTCCGTAGCGGCCCTCGGTGCGCCCGTGGACCACCATCCCGGCGACCGGAGCGAAGATCTTGCCCTTGACGATCTGGTCGAGGATCTTGTCGAGCGTCTCGTGTTCCAGCTTGAGCTTCGCCTGGGAAGTGCGCACGGCGGCCTCATAGTCCACGATCCGCGCCCGCGCCTGGAGATCGACACGCTCCTTCTCGCGCTGGGCCTCTTCCACGGCGCCTTTCAGACGGGCCAGCTCCTTGGGGTAGTCGAAAGCCTCGAGAAGGGTCTTCTTGCGGATGGCCTGCTCCTTGGCGATCTTGGCGCGCTCGTAGCTCAACTTGTCCTGCTCCAGCTCGGTGCGGGTCAGGAATCCTTTTTCTTCGAGGCGCGTGGACCAGTCGAGCCGGTTCTTGGACTGGGCCAGCTCCTCCTCGGCCAGGACGATGGCCTCGTCAGCCTCCTTCTTCTGCTGCGGCCAGTCGCCTTCTTCGTACTTCTTCAGATCGCGATTCGCGAAATCGAGCGTCTGTTCGGCCCGGGCGATGTCGCTCAAGTTCTGGCTGCGCTGGATCTCCAGGTTCTGCTGCGCCTTGGTGAGCTGGGCCTCCGCGTTCTGCACGGAGACCTCCTGGGTGACCTTGCGGTCCTCCATGGCGGAAACGTCGAGCCGTGCAATCAGGTCGCCTTTCTTGACGAAGGTCCCCTCGGGAATCAGGGTGAGAACCGTGGTGTGACCCAGGACCTGGCAGAGAAGCCGTTCGCTGTCCTTCGACTTGAGATTCCCGCGCTGCACCACGCTGATCCGCATGGGCCCGCGGGCCACCTTGGCGCCCTCGAGCGCGCCTTCTTCGGCGGAGGAGAACCAGCCGCCGGGACCGGCGCCGTACCAGCCCGCGGAGGCCAGGAGGAGAATGCCGGCCAGGATGGCCAGGCGGGCGGTCTTGGGTTGGGTTTTCATGATCAGGTCCGCAGAAGATCGGCCAGCCTCTCATTGTCCACCATGATCCCGGATTTGTCGACTGTGAGCAGTTCGGCCTCGTTGAAGAGCCTCAGACGGGTCAGGGAGTAGTCGATGAGCGCCCGCGTGGCCGCGTTCTGGGCGGCCAGGAGGGCGCGCTGGGATTCGAGCACGTCCCGCGTGCTGGAACGGCCGGCCTCGAGATTGAGGCGCGTGCTCTCGACCCGGCGGGCCGCGAGATCGACCGAATTGGTCTGGATCTGGTAGGTCTGGCGGGTGGCCCGCACCTGGCGGAGCTGGTCGCGGATGTTGGCCTGGATGGTGTCGCCAGCGAGATCCACCGCGCGTTTGGCGGCCTCGTAGGCGATCAGGCTCGAACGGTAGGCGTTGCGCTCCGGAAGACGGTCCAGGGGCAGGTCGGCGGTGAAGCCGCCCGACCAGGGGGTGCGTTCGGGACGGAATTCCAGCGGCCGCCCCTCCGCGGACGTCGTGTTGATGGAGGCCTGGAGATCGAGCCCCATGCGCAGCGCGTCCGCAGCCACGTTGATCTGCCGCTTGGCGTCCTCGAACCGGCCCACGTCTGTGAGATAGTCGAGACGGTGCTTCCAGGCGAAGGCCACAAGGCTGTCGCTGCTCGTGTCTCCGAGATCCTCGGCCACCTTGAGTTTCTCGATCTCGCCCTTCACCAGGGTGATGTTGGCGCCGATCGGCAGCCCCAGGAAGAGCTTGAAGGAATCGAGCTGCTGCTGGAAACCCTCCTGGATCTGGATGAGATTGTCGCGCGAACTCAACTCGTCCTGGCGCGCCTGGTCCACCTGGATGTCGCTCAAACGCCCGGCTTCGGCCAGGGCTTCGTTGCGCGCGCGCAGATCCTCCAGGGCCTTGACGTTGGCCTCCTGGTTGGCCACATTGTCCTGGGTTTCGAGCAGGCGGTAGAAGCGCGTGGCCACGTCCACCGCGAAGGTGCGCCGGAAACGCTCGAAGGCCCGCACCTGATAGACGAGGTCCCGTTCGGCCTGCGTGAGCGGCTCTTCCACGATCGCCGGCGAGGACCCGCGCAGGAGGGGCTGGGTGAAGGAGATCCCGATGTTGGTGAGGGTGTCCCAGCCGTCGCCCGTGGCGAGCATGCGGAAGATGCTGGCACCCAGGTTGGTGACGATGCGGGCCCCGGTGCCAAGCAGCCGGCTGAAGGAAAGGTTCCCGTTGGAGCGGGTGTTCATCCCGCCGTTGCCGTCGCCGGTCACGGTGCCGTCGCCGGTTCCGGTGGTCTGGATCTGGAACTGCCAGCGCTGGAAGGTCAGGTTGAGGGCCACCTGGTAGAGGCGCTCCTTCTGGGTCTGGTAGTCGCGGCTGTTCTCGGCGGCGATCAGGAGGCTGTCGAGAAAGGTCAGGGGAACCTCGTCCCCGGCCTCGCCCCGCAGGATCCGCTGGCGCAGGCTGTCCGCCGGCGGAGCGATGGTGAA
>CAZQAP010000094.1:0-4476 GCA_964591365.1 uncultured Planctomycetales bacterium | reverse complement strand
ATGCGAACGGAACCCATGGTTTTCCTGCTGGGCCTCGCCACGCTCGCCGGCTGCGCCCTGCCTCCCGTCCCTCCGAAAGCCTCAGAACTGGGGATCGACGTGCGCACCGGGACCAGGCTCGTCGTCCCGGAAACCGGCGAACCGATCGACTGGAACGGCCTGATGGAACGCATCGCCCGGGTGGACGTGGTTCTCCTGGGGGAGCTGCACGACCACGCCGTGGGCCACGCCGTCGAACTCGCGGTGGTCGAGGACGTGCTCGACCGCTGGCCGGGAAGCGCCCTGGCGATGGAAATGCTCGAACGCGACGAACAGGGGCTGGTCGAGGACTGGCGGGACGGAATCGTGGATGCGGACAAGTTCGCCAAGCTGACCTTCTCGGCGAGCTGGGCCGGGCCGGGGAGCTGGGCCTCGTGGTACCAGCCGATCCTCGACGCCGCCCGGGACCGCGGCGGGCGGATCATCGCCGCCAACGCCCCCCGGCGCTACGTCCACCTGGCGAGCACCAAAGGCTACGCGCGGCTGGATGCGCTCCCCGAGGACCGCCGCCGGCTGGCCGATCACCCGGCGGAACTCTCCGGCGGCCGCTACCGCGAGCGTTTCTGGGAACTTGCCGTCCACGGAGGCGGAAAGAACAAGAAGAAGAGCGCCGGGGAAAAAGCCGGCGGCGAAGCGGAGCCCGCCAGGGAAGCCGCCCCGGCCAAGGAGGCCGCCTCCACCGAGCCGGACCCCGACGACCCCATGCTTCCGATGTTCCGCGGCCAGCAGACCTGGGACGCCACCATGGCGGAGTCGGTGGCCCGCGCGAAGCCTTCGGCGGACAAGAAGGTGGTCCTGATGGTGGGCGATTTCCACGTGGAGTACGACGGCGGCATCGTCCAGGAACTCCGCAAACGCGACCCTGGCGTCCGGATTCTCGTGGTCTCGATCCGCCGGGAGATCCCCGAGGACGAGGAATGGCAGGGCGATCCGCCCATCGCCGACGTCCTGGTGACCGGGGAGGTGCACGGAGCACCGGCCGTCGAAAGATAGGGTCGTACTTTCTTGAAGAGGAACGATGTCGGATCCTGGAACCAAGAAGGAACCCGATGGAAACGGAGGCCCCGGGGGAACCTTCACCGCCACCTGCGGTCCAGGCCAGCACCTGGAGGCCATTTTCAACAGCGTTTCCGACGGGATCCTCGCGCTCGATCGGTCGTTCCGCGTGACCCGGGCCAACCAGGCCGCTCTTGCGATCACCGGCTACACGAAGGAAGAGGTGGTCGGCCTGCCCTGCTTCCAGATCCTCCAGGAGGAGCCGGGCCCCGGGGGATGCGCGCTTCGAAAGACGATCGAAAGCGGCGCGGACCTGGCCGGGGAGCGGCTGGGGCTCGTCACCAGGGACGGGGCGCGGAAGACGGTTCTTTTTTCGACCCGCCCGCTCCGGAACCGGAGCGGCGAGGCCGCCGGCCTGGTCGTGGTCTTCCGGGACGTGACCGAGCTGGAAAGCCTGCGGGAGGAGGTCCGGGGACGCTACCGCTTCCATCAGCTCATCGCCAAGAGCGGGAAGATGCAGGATCTTTTCCGCTTGATCGAGCAGGCGGCAGGTTCGGACGCAACCGTTGTGGTCGAGGGCGAGACCGGCACCGGAAAGGAACTCGTGGCCAGGGCGATCCACTACAACAGCCTGAGGGCGGACGGGCCGTTCGTCCCGGTCAACTGTGCGGCCCTGGCGGAAGGTGTTCTCGAAAGCGAGCTTTTCGGCCATGTGAAGGGCGCCTTTACGGGAGCCACCCGCGACAAGAAGGGGCGTTTCGAGGCCGCCGAAGGAGGAACCCTCTTCCTCGACGAACTTGGCGACATCAGCCCCCTCATCCAACTGAAGCTTCTGCGGGTCGTTCAGGAACGCGAAATCCATCGCGTCGGCTCGAGCGAACCGATCAAGGTGGACGTCCGGCTCGTCGCGGCAACCAACAAGGACCTCCGGGAACAGGTGAAGAAGGGCGAGTTCCGCGAGGATCTCTTTTACCGGCTTCGGGTGGTCGCATTGACGCTCCCTCCGCTTCGCGAGCGCCGGGAGGACATCCCGCTCCTCGTGAACCATTTCATCGAGAAGCAACGCCAAAAGACCGGCAAACCGATTTCGGGATGCGAGGAGGCGGTCATGCGCCTCTTTCTGACTTTCGAATGGCCTGGCAACGTTCGCGAGCTTGAAAATGCCATCGAGCGCGCCTTCGTGGTCACGAACGGCCCCCGAATCGCACTCGAAGATCTCCCGCCAGAGGTCCTCGTCGGAACGGCGGGAACGGCCGCCGAGGCACGCCGCAGGCTTCGCTCTGCCGAGTCTCAGGGCGAACGGGCAATGATCCTCCAAGCCCTGGCCGACTCCGGCTGGAACAAGACCGGGGCTGCGCGCAGGCTGGGAATCGCCCGGAACACCCTCTACGCCAAGATGGAGCATTTCGGCATTCCGAAGTCTCCCCCGGTCAAGCCGGGCTGACAATCTGCGCAATCCGGGTGTTCGATCTAACACCTGGAATCCTCCCTGGGAAACGCCATATTCCGTAACCCGAGGCCTTGGAAGGGTTTAGGGGAAATAAGCGGATTTGGCATCCTTTTTGCTGCATGCCCTGGCGAAGACCCGGGCGGTGGTCGCCGGGGCACAGGAACGAAGAGAGAAACACCATGGCACGAATCGAGGTTTTCACCAGCGACTGCCCCCTCTGCCGCGGGGCCCTGGAGACGATCCGTGCTGCCGCCTGCCCCAAGTGCGAGGTGATCGAACGGCCCTGCTCCGGGGGCCGCTTGTGCGACGACGCCGCCCGCTACGGCATCAAGGCCGTCCCCACCATCGTGGTGGATGGGCAGGTCGTTTTCGTGGGACAGCCCAGCCCCGACGAGGCCAAACGGCTGATCCCCGGGGCCTGAAATCCCGATCCTGTGGAGAGGAAAAGAAGGAGAAAAACCATGAAGAAACTGCTCGCCATCGTGTCCCTGGGCGTTGCACTCGGAATCTTCGGCCTGGGGCTGCGCCCGGCCCTTGCCCAAGGCTTCGAGCCGACTGGAACTTGCTGCTGCGTCGTGCAGGACGGCCACCTCGTCTGCACCATCACCGGGGAAGTCCTGGAAGAGTGCTGCTGCAAGTAGCGGGCTGGGACGAATCCTCCCCCTCCTCCCGCCCTGGCGGAAGGAGGGGGGCTTCACCTGCTCCCAGAAGACCCTGGGAAAGGCACGGACCACCAAAACCTGGGAATAGAATCGGGAACGGAGCGTAGCCAGCTCCAGTGCCCGCGTCCGCCGGGGGAGGTCCCCGCAGGGCGGGCGCGGTTCCCATGAAAAGCCCCCGCCTGTCCGTCCTCCTCTCCGTGGCCGCCGGCCCGCTGCTCCTGCTCCCCCTCCCGTCCCAGGAACCCGCCGGAGGCCCCGTTCCGGTCTCCCAGGCTCTTGCCGGCTCCTGGGAAGGCAGCCTCCAGACCGGCCCCAGGCGGCACCGCACCGTCTTCCGCCTGGAAGCGGACGGCCAGGGCGGTTTCCAGGGAACCGTGGACGACCTCGACCAGAAGGTCTATGGACTTCCCGTGAGCGGAGTGAAGCTGGGCGCGGATCGGGCCGTGACCCTCGAAGTGGCCCTGACGGGCGGAGTGTTCGCAGCGCACCTTTCCGAGGACGGCAAGACCCTGGGCGGCACCTGGAAGCAACGCGGCCTGGAGATTCCGTTCGAGATGACCCGCACGAGCGGCTTCCCGCCGCTTCCCGAAGAACTGCGCGACCGCCTTGCGGGAGTCTGGGAAGGTGCTTTGAACGCCGGGGCCGTCGAACTGCGGCTGGTCTTCCACCTCCAGGCCGATCCCCGCGGGAAGCTTCGCGGCAGCATGGACAGCCCCGACCAGAATGCCAGGGACATTGCCGTCACCCGGATCGACTTCCTGGGGGAAGGCCGTGTGCGGATCTGCATCGGCTCCGTCGGGGGGGCTTTCGAGGCCGCCCTGGAGAAGGGCGGCGATTCCCTGGCCGGAACTTTCCGCCAGGGTGGCCAGGAACTCCCCCTTGCGCTTCACCGGGTCGCGGCCCCCACCCGGGTGAAGCGGCCCCAGACCCCCCAGCCGCCCTTCCCCTACCGCCAGGAGGAGGTGAGTTACGAGAACAAGGCCGGCGGGGTGACCCTGGCCGGCACCCTGACCCTGCCGCCTGGCGAAGGTCCCTTTCCCGCCGCGCTGCTCATCACCGGCTCGGGGGCGCAGGATCGCGATGAAACCATCTTCCAGCATCATCCTTTCCTGGTCATCGCCGACCACCTGACGCGCGCCGGCGTGGCCGTGCTGCGGGTGGACGACCGCGGCGTGGGCGGAAGCAGCACGGGACCGAAGGGCGCCACCACGGCCGACTTCGCCGGCGACGTGCGCGCCGGCATCGCCTTCCTGCGCGGACACAAGGGCATCGATCCTGCCCGCATCGGCCTCATCGGCCACAGCGAAGGCGGGATCATCGCCCCGATGG
>CAZQAP010000093.1:7811-11302 GCA_964591365.1 uncultured Planctomycetales bacterium | reverse complement strand
TGATCACCGTCTTGCGGCGCGGCTCGCGCATCTCGAGGCCCTCGGGCGCCTTGGTCAGAATCATCACCTTGACGCGGGCGACCGGCCGGCCGGCGGCATCCACCACGTGGGCCACGTAGAGGGTTTCGTTGGCGGCCGGCGCGGGCGGCTGGGGCGCCTTTTCAGGCGGCTGGGCGGAGGCCTGCGGCGCTTCGCCGGGGCGCAGCGTGGCGGAGGGCTCGGCCGGCTGCGGGGCGGCCTGGCGAGGCGAGCAGGCGGCCGCGAGCGCGGCGGCGAGGGGGAGGGCGGCGGAAAGGAGGAGCTTGTTCATGGCGAAGGGGGAAAACGGAAACGCTCCGTGCCGCGGACCGCTTCCTCGGTGAGGGCTTCGAGGTCGAGGTGTTCCTCCGCCTCGCGCGCGGCCCGCAGCCGGCCGCGGATCACGGGGCGCGAAGGCGCGAAGACGGTGCAGGTGTCGGCCGCCGGCAGAAGGCTCAACTCGTAGGTGCCGATCCGCCGGGCCAGGGCCATGGTCTCGTGCTTGTCGTAGGTGACCAGCGGGCGCAGGACCGGGTGCCGCGAAGCCTCCTCGATCACGGTCATGTTCTCGAGGGTCTGGCTGGCGACCTGCCCGACGCTCTCTCCGGTGATGAGCACCTGCCCGCGGCGGGCGGCCGCCAGCCGCGAGGCGATGCGCTGCATCGCGCGCCGGTAGAGGACCGTGCGGTAGGGCTCCGGGCAGCGGTCGCGGATGGCGGTCTGGACAGCCGTGAAGGGGATCAGGTGCAGCACCGAGACCGGCTGCCAGAGGGAGAGATGCTCGACGATGCGCAAGAGCTTCTCGCGGTACTGCGGGCCGACCCAGGGCGCCGAGAAGAAGCTGACGAACTCCACGCGGATGCCGCGCTTCATCGCCAGCCAGGCGGCCACCGGCGAATCGATGCCGCCCGAGAGGAGGCACATCCCCTTGCCCAGGGTGCCCACCGGCAGCCCGCCCGGGCCGGGCCGGCGCCCCGCGAAGACCCACACCCCCTCATCGCGCAGATCGATCTCGACGTTGAGCAGCGGATGCCCGAGGTCCACCTTGAGGGCCGGAAAGTTTTCGAGAAGCAGCCCCCCGACCCGCTCGTCGATCTGCATGCCGGTCATCGGGAAGGTCTTGTCGGCGCGGTTGGTCGTGACCCGGAAGGGGACCTGCTCGCAGCCGGCGAACTCCCCCGCAAGGGCCTGCGAGGTCAGGTCGCGGGCGGTGGCGCCCATGGCATCGAGATCCTTCTCGGTCTCGCGGGCAGGCGAGAGGCTGGCCACTCCGAAGACGCGCGAAACGGGCAGCGAAAGCTCCTCCAGGGGCACCTCGGCGCGCACCAGGGCCCGGCCGCGGATACGGTTCACGTGAACGCCCGGGCGGCCCGAAAGGGCCGATTTCAGGTTCTGCTGCAAAACGCGCTCGAAAAGGGGCCGGTTGCCCCGTTTCAGCCCGATTTCGTTGTAGCGGACGAGGAGCGCCGAGGAGGAGGACATGGCGTGCACCCGTAGATAGTCTAGGATTTCGAACCGGGGGCGATTGGCTCAGCTGGCTAGAGCATCTCGCTTACACCGAGAGGGTCGGGGGTTCGAGTCCCTCATCGCCCACCCCCACCCACCGGATGCTGGCCCACATGAGTGGACCCAAAAGGGGCCCGGGCGGGTAACCGGCCTTCCCCTCAGCCGTCCTCTTTGAATGACCGGGGCCCCCGCAGGGGAGCGGACCACGGTGAGCCCCGGGAGCCCGGGGGGGATTCCCGGCCCTTTTCTTCGAGGAAGGGGACTTTCCGGGACGGGTGCCCTCCCAGGTGGGTCAACCCATGTTGGCCAGCATCCGGCCTTCGGGGCCGTATAACGGGGCGCCCGCGAGCCCGAATACCGCTGATGCTGCCTTCCGCCCTCCTGACCCTCCTGGCACTCTTCCAGGGGCCGGTCCACGCCGAGGCCCGGCTCGTGCCGCCCGCCCCCCAGGCGGGCGCCCGGGCCGAGATCCACGTCGTGCTCCAGATCCAGGACGGCTGGCACGTCTATCACCCCGATCAGGATCCCGCCAGCGGTATCCCGGTCTCCGCGAAGCTCGAATCGGCCGTGCTCGAGGCCGCCGGGCCGCTGCGTTCGCTTCAGGAGGGCCAGCCGCACGACGAGGTCATCGGCGCGAAGACCCTGAACTATCTCTGGCTCTCGGGACGTGCCGAACTTGTGCTGCCCGTGCGCGTGACCGGGCCCGCCGGGCCGGGCGCCGCCACCCTGCAACTGACTACCCAGGCCTGCACCGAGCGGAACTGCAACCTGCCCGAGACGGATCCCCTGGCGCTCGCCTTCACGATCGGGGCCGGGGCCGGGGAGCCGGCCCCCGCGGCCGCGAAGAAGCCGGCCGGCTTGCAGCTCCCCGGCGGCTTCGCCGCCCGCGAGGAGAACGACCCCGATGCGATCGTCTCTTGGAGCGCCTCGGTGGAACCCGCATCGGCCCGTCCGGGCGACGCGGTCGAAGTGCGGCTCAAGGCGCACATCCGCGAAGGCTGGCACCTCTACCACCCGGCGATGGATCCCTCGCTCGGGATTCCCGTCCAGATTCGGGAACTGGGCGGCGCCCTGGCGGCGAAACCCGGCGCGAAACTCGAGTCCCTCCAGCCGGCCACCCTGCACGAGGAAAAGATCGGCGCCGAGACCCTGAACTACCAGTGGTTGAGCGGCGACGTGGAACTGCGCGTGGCCGCCTGGGTCGCGGGGGGAGAAGGCCCGGGCCAGGGCACGATCTCGGTCCGCTGGCAGACCTGCAATGACCGCGTCTGCCTGCCGCCGCGGGTGACGAAACTCACCGTGCCGCTCACCCTGCTTGTTGGAGGAACCGTGGGGGAAAGGATCGGCGGCCCCGCCGAGGCGGTCCATCCCTCCCTGCGCTCCGGCGCGCAGAAGAGCCTGGACCAGGGCTTCTGGGCCTTCCTGCTCGCGGCCATCGGCGCGGCGCTGGTCTCGCTGGCCACCCCCTGCGTCTTCCCCATGATCCCCATCACGGTCTCCTTCTTCACCAAGCGCGCCGAGAGCGGCAAGGGGACCGCGCTGCGCAACGCCTCGGCCTACGGCGTGGGGATCGTCTTCACCTTCGTGGGCCTGGGCATGGGGGTGACCGCCATCCTGGGCGCCGGGGGGGCCAACCAGATCGCCAGCAGCGTGTGGGTCAACGTGTTCCTGGCGCTCCTCTTCCTGGTCTTCGCCGTCTCCTTGATCGGCTTCTTCGACATCAACCCACCGCAGTGGCTCCAGCGGCGTCTTGCCAGGGGGCAGGCCGCTGGACAGGGGAAGGGCGGCTATCTGCCGGTGATGCTCATGGCGGTGGCCTTCAGCGTGACGGCCTTCACCTGCACGGTCGGCTTCGTGGGCGCGCTGCTCGCGCTGGCCGCCGGCAGCGGCGAATGGACCTACGCGCTCTTCGGGATGAGCGTCTACGCCATCGTGTTCGCCGCGCCGTTCTTCCTCCTGGCGCTCTT
>CAZQAP010000093.1:0-7711 GCA_964591365.1 uncultured Planctomycetales bacterium | reverse complement strand
CTGCTCGATCCGCGCACGGAAACCGTGCTCGCGACCTACCCGGGTTACGACCCGGACGCCGAGAAGTTCGCCGCCTTCCTGCGCGGGGGGCTGGAGAAGTACCGCTGAAGCGCGTGCTTCTTCGTTCTGGATCGGCCCTGGGGAACACCTTCCTCCTGGTCCCGGACGAGGAGGCCTCCGCCGCGGGGGGGGGACTTGCGGAACTCGCGCGGGAATCGTGCCGCGGCGAGCCGGGCCGCGGGCGGTTCGACGGCCTCCTGGTGGTGGGGGCCCGCGGTCCCGGCGGCGCGCGCTCCTTCCGCATCTTCAACGCCGACGGGAGCGAGGCCGAGGCCTGCCTGAACGGGCTGCGCGTGGCGGCCCTCTTCGACGGCGGGGAAACGGGTGCCTTCCGGATGGGTGGGCGGCGCATCGCCTGGCGGCGCATCCCGCGCGGCGTGGAACTGCATCTGCGGCGGGAGGATCTGCCGGACGAGATCGCCTTCCAAACGCTCGAACTCGAAGGGCGGCGCGCCGTCGCGGTCCCCTTCTGGAATCCTCACTGTGTGGTGCCGGTCGAGCTCGGCCGCACGTTCGACCTCGAGCGACTGGCCAGCCTGGCCGCGGAACGCCGCGACCTCTTCCCCTCCGGCGTGAACCTGGAACTGGTTGCCGAGGCCGGGCCGGGCAGGCTGCGCATGCGGGTGTGGGAGCGCGGGGTGGGGGAGACGCGCGCCTGCGGGAGCGGCGCGGTCGCCGTGGCGCTGGTCGCCTGGGCGGGCGGCGCCCGCGGTCCGCTCGAGGTGCTCATGCCGGGGGGAAGCCTGGCCCTTCGCATCGCGCCCGACGGTGGCATCCTGCTGGCGGGGGAAGCCCGGCTCGACGCCCCCTCCTGAACTTTCCGCCCTCCCCGCCCGTCCCGCATGCCGCGTCTCCTCTCCCTTGCCTGCGCCTTCGGCGTCTGGATGCTGGTCGAAACGCACCTGGGGTGGATCGCCCAGCTCGAACCGCTCGGGCTGGTGGCGATGGTGGGGGTCTCCGCGCTCTTCGGCCTGCGCTGGAGCCTGCCGCGCGACCACCGCCCTTGGGAGGCGACCGGCCTGGGGATCTTCCTGATCCCCCTGATCTTCTACACCGCCTGGATGGGGCTCTTCGGCGGCGTGCGCCTCTGGCAGGAGTGGGAACTCCCCGCGATCCTCTCGGTCTGGATCGGGCTGGTGCCCTGGCTCGTGATCCAGTTCCCCTTCCGCTATGGCGAAGCCAGCCTCCTCGGCCTGACCGGCCGGGCGAGCTGGGAGTTCGCCATGCGGCAGACCACCGGACTGCTGCTCGGCATCCTGCCGCTCGCGCTTGTCGCCCAGGGCTGGGATCTCGGGCACGCGCTCCTGCCCGAGGAACCCGTCACCGTGTTTCAGAAACTCCTCGGCTTCGGGGTCGACTTTGGCGTGCCCATCGCCGTGCTTCCGCTGGTGATCCTGGTCATTCCGCGCCTGCTGGGCGCCGTGCCCAACCGGGAGCCGCGCTGGCAGGAAGCCGCCGCGCGGCTCTGGCGCGGGCAGGGCCGCGCGCCGAAGATCCTCTTCTGGCCCACGCACGGGCTGATCTCCAACGCGGTGGCCATCGGTTTCGGACCGCGCAAGTGGGTGCTGCTCTCCGACCGGCTGCTGCTGCGGCTGCACGAGAACGAGACCGAGGCCGTTCTGGCGCACGAGCTTTCGCACCTGCGCCGCGGGCACGCCCTTTCGCTGGTGGCCGGGATCCTGGGCGCGACCTTCGCCACCGCGGCCCTGCTGCAGGGGCTGGTTCCCGGAGGCGAGGAGGTTCCCATGGGACTGGCCCTCTTCGCCCTGCTGCCCGGGCTGCTGCTCTTCATTCCCGCCAGCCGCACCTTCGAGATGCAGGCCGATCTGGACGCCATCGGCACCAGCCCGGCGCACGAGAGCGGCCTGGTGGGGGCCCTTGCGCTGTTCGGAATGCACGCTCCGAGGCTGGCTCTGCGGCATCTTCCGGGTCCCCGGAGGCTTGCCGAAATCTCGCGCTGCGCCGCCGATCCGATCCGCGCGGGGCGCTGGCACCGGCGCGCGCGGGCATGGAAAACGGGGTTGCGGGGGCTCTTTCTGGCGGGAATCGCGGCGGGGGGTCTCGCGGGGATCTAGGCCAGCGTAACCCTTTATTCAACAAGGGGTTAAGAGCACACCCATGCCTGCTTTGGGCTTCCTTCCAGGGGGCCGCTCTGTTGAAATGGGGGCCCCTATCGGGACCCCCCCGAGAGCATGACCGAAGAGCCCAGCCCCGCCCAGGATCCGCCCCGCGAGCAGATCGCAAACGCCCTGATCGAGCGCGAGATGCGCGAGTCGTACCTGACGTACGCCCTCTCGGTCATCCACGATCGCGCGCTGCCCGACGTGCGCGACGGGCTCAAGCCCTCGCAGCGGCGCATCCTCGTGGCGATGAACGATCTGAACCTGCATCCGCGCGCGAAATACCGCAAGTGCGCCAAGATCGCGGGCGACACCTCGGGCAATTACCACCCGCACGGCGAGTCGGTGATCTATCCGACCCTCGTGCGCATGGCGCAGCCGTTCCGCCTGCGCTCGATGCTGGTGGACGGACAGGGCAACTTCGGGTCCATCGACGGCGACCCGCCCGCGGCCATGCGCTACACCGAGGCGCGCATGGCCGGTCCCGCCGAGGAGATGCTTGAGGATCTCGACAAGGACACCGTCGACCAGCGCCCCAACTACGACGAGACGCGCATGGAGCCGGTGGTGCTCCCGGGCAAATTCCCCAACCTGATCGTGAACGGATCGGAGGGGATCGCCGTGGGGATGAGCACCGCGCTCGCGCCCCACAACCTGGGCGAGGTGGTGGCCGCCCTGCGGCTGCTGCTCGATAAGCCCGATTGTTCGATCGCCGAGATCATGGAGGTGCTTCCGGGGCCCGACTTCCCGACCGGGGGAATCATCTGCGGCGGCGAGGGGATCGCCGCGGCCTACGGGAGCGGGATCGGTCGGCTGGTCCTGCGCGCGCGGGTCCACCACGAAGAGGCCGAAGGGCGGGGCCGCGACAGCCTGGTGGTCACGGAGATCCCCTACGAGAAGGAGAAAGCCGGGATCATCGAGAAGATCGCCGATTCGGTCAAGGAGGGGCGCCTCGAGGGGATCCACGACATCCGCGACGAATCCGACCGCGAAGGGATGCGCGTGGTGATCGAACTGCGCAAGGATGCCGATCCGGCAGTGGTCGAGAACCAGCTCTACAAGCATTCGCCGCTGCAGAGCACCTACGTCATCCGCAACACGGCGCTCGTCGAGGGGCGGCCGCGCACCCTCAACATCAAGGAGCTGCTGGTCGCCTACCGCGACCACCGTTTCGAGGTCATCCGCCGGCGCACGCGCTTCCTGCTCGACAAGGCCGAGCGGCGGCTGCACATCCTGGAGGGCCTGATGATCGCCATCCAGGCCATCGACGAGGTCGTGGCGATCATCAAGACCTCCAAGGACACCGGCGAGGCGAAGGCGCGGCTGGAAGAAACCTTCTCCTTGAGTGCCATCCAGTCGCAGGCCATCGTGGACATGCGCCTGGGGCGCCTGACCGGGCTCGAGGTCCACAAGCTCCAGGAGGAGATCGACGGGCTGCACAAGGACATCGCCTGGTACCGGCGGATCCTGGCCGAGGACGAACTGGTCTTCAACATCATCCGCGAGGATCTCGACGACATAGAGAAGAAGTACGCCACCCCGCGCCGCTCGGAAATCGGCGGGACCGTCCAGGAGTTTCTCACCGAGGATCTCATCGCCGAGGAGACCATGGTGGTCACGATCACCCAGGAGGGCTGGGTGAAGCGCACGCCGGTGGCCGCTTACCGCGCCCAGGGCCGCGGCGGACGCGGGATCACGGGCGGCAAGACGCGCGAGGGCGATCCGGTCGCGCACCTTTTCGTGGGCAGCACCCACGACTACCTGCTGATCATCACCGACCGCGGGCGGCTGTTCTGGCTCAAGGTCTTCCGGCTTCCCAATCTCGACCGCACCGCGCGCGGGCGTTCCATCCGCAATCTCCTCCAGGGCATCGAGCCCGAGGAGAAGATCCGCTCGATCCTCTCCACGCGCACCTTCGACGAGGCCGAGTACATGCTCTTCGCCACCGAGCGCGGGAAGATCAAGAAGACCGCCCTGAAGTTCTATTCGCGGCCGCGGTCGGCGGGAATCAAGGCCACGCTGCTGGCCGAGGACGACCGGCTGGTCGGGACCAGCTTCGTGGGCGCCGGGGAGAACGTGCTGCTCTGCACCGCGCGCGGGCAGGTCGTGCGCTTCCGCCAGGAGGACGTGCGCGCCATGGGCCGCACCGCCGGCGGCGTGCGCGGGGCCCATCTGCGGGAAGGGGATCGCGTGGTGTCGCTGGTAACGGGGACGCCCGAAGAGCGGCTTCTCCTGGCCTGCGAGGGCGGCTACGGGAAACGCACCTGCATCGAGGAGTTCCGCCTGACGCGGCGCGGCTCCCAGGGCGTGGTGGGCATCCGCACCACCAAGCGCAACGGCGCGGTGGCCGATGCGCTCAACGCCAGCCGGGCCGAAGACGTGCTCTTCGTCACCTGCAACGGGATGATGGTGCGCACGCCTGCGGAACAGATCTCCGAACAGGGCCGCGTTTCCCAAGGCGTCCGGCTGGTGAATCTCAAGGAGGGCGACCAGCTCATGCGGGTCGCCGCTGTTACCGGAGAGAACGGAGTGGAGGAATGACCGAACTGCTCGACCGGATCACGGCCGACGTCAAAGCCGCCATGAAGGCGCGCGAGACCGCGCGCCTGGCCACCCTGCGCATGCTGGTCTCGGAACTCAAGAACGCCGGGATCGAGAAGAAGGGCAAGAAGGAACTCACCGAGGAGGTCGCTTCGCCTGCGGAATACCTTTCCGATGGGGAGGTCACCGGGATCCTCCAGCGTTATCTCAAGCAGCGCCGGGAAGCCATGGAGGCCTACCGCCAGGGCGGGCGCGACGAACTCGTGGCCAGGGAAGAGGCCGAGATCGAAATCGTCCAGGCGTACCTGCCGCGGCGCCTGGAAGCCGGGGAGCTGGAGGTCCTGGTGCGCCAGGCCATCGCCGAGACGGGTGCCGAATCCGCCGCCCAGATGGGCCAGGTGATGAAGGCCGTGATGGCGCGGGTGGCCGGGCGCGCCGACGGAAAGGCCGTCTCCGAGACCGTCAAGCGGCTGCTTTCCTCCTGAGCGCCCGTGCTCTCCCGCCGCCCGACCGGCCTGCTGCTCTGCTTGGTCGCGGCGGGTGTGGTCTTCGCCGCCTCCTTCCAGTGGCGCGGCGCCGTGGTGCGCGGGGCGGTCGTGGATGCCGGCGGGCGGGCGCTGGCGGGCCGCACGGTGGTTCTCCTGCGCCCGGGGCGCAAGGAGCGTACCCGGCACTCCCAGATCAGCGGGCCCGGGGGGCGCTACGAGTTCCGCGAGGTGCCGCACGGGGAGTGGGTGCTGGGGGTCGAAGCGGAAGATGCCGACCGCGCGCACCAGGGCGAAGGGCTCCTGGGCGAAGTGTCGCTTTCCCTTTCCCGCGCGCAGGAGTTGGTGCAGGATCTGCGCGCGGTTCCGAAGCTCCTCTTGCAGGGGCGCGTGGAGCCGGATGATCCCGGCCCCGGCTGGGAGGTGGGCGGGCTGGACGAGGGCGGGGTGCCGCAGTTCCAGGTTCAGGCGGACGGGCGGGGAGCCTTCGAGGTCGAGACCGCGTACCGCGGCCCGCTCTGGGCGGGGGCCTTCCGGGCGCGGGAGGAGAAGCCCGGTTACTGGGTCGAGGAACATGCGCGCACGGCGGCGCCCGTCGAGGTCGCGCCGGGCGCCGTCCTGGTGCTCGAGGGGGCGTCCACGCGGCTCATCCTCGAAGCCCCCCTCGGCCTGCCCCAAGGCCGCGGCCTGACCTGGGACCTGGAGCCGCGCGGCGAGCGGCCGGGGAACTTCTGGTGGAAGCTCTTCCACCAGCGCAAGCGCGCCGCGGGCGGCACGCTCCAGCACGGCGAGACGCGCGAGATCCGCGGGCTGCTGCCGGGCTCCTACACCCTGCGCCTCACCTGGTCCGGCCGTTCCGCGACCGAGGATCTCGAACTCTCCCCCTCCGGCAGCCTGGCCCCCCCCCTGGCCTCTCTCTTCGGGCGCCTGCAGCCGGAAACCGGGAAGAACAAGAAATAAACCGCGGAGACGCGGAGACGCGGAGAAGAAAAACCAGGAAAAGAAGAAGAGGGAGAGGCGGAATTTCCGCCCTCTTCTTGTCTTTTCTTCTTCTTCTCCGCGCTCTCCGCGTCTCCGCGGTTATTTTCTTCCTTTTTTTCTGCAGTCACTCCTGCCGGATGCCCCGCTATCATGGCCAGGGCCCATGAACCCCAAGAACCTGGGAATGAGATGAATCCGCGGCTTCAGGTTCTTGTTCATTTCGTGGCGCTCGCCCTGGCCGGGTGGGCGATCTGGACGCTGATCACCCTGGCGACCGGCGAGGCCGAGGCCTGGGACAGCAGCCTGTTCTGGTTCGCGGGCCTGCCCGCGATGGTGCTGATCGGCGGCGTGGCCGGCCTGGCCATGCCGCAACGCTTCTGGCTTTGGGGCCTGGCGATCGTCTTCCCGCAGGCCCTCTCCCTCTTCCTGAATGGGGATGAGGGGGACGGTCTCGGCGGTGTGGGGCTGCTCTTCTTCCTTCTCCTGGCCGGGTTCCTCACGATGGCGGCCCTGGGGGGGGCGCGGCTGCGGGCGCGGGTCGAGAAGAAGGGGAAGGCGTCAGCCTGATTCTTCCAGGAGCGTCTTCATCGCGGCACCCGTGCGTCCGGGATGGAAGGCCGCCGCCCGGCGGCGCCCCTTCTCGACGAGTTCCTCGCGCAGACCGGGCGTTTCGAGCGCGTGAACCAGGGTTTCCGCCAGGGCGGCCGGGTCGGCGGGGTCGAACCAGAGCGCGGCGTCGCCCAGGACCTCGGGGAGCGAGGCGGCCCGGCTGGCGGCCACCGGCGCGCCGCAGGCCATCGCCTCGAGGGGCGGCAGCCCGAAGCCCTCGGCCAGCGAGGGGAAGACGAAGAGCGCCGCCCCGCGGTAGAGCGAGGGGAGCGCCTCCTCGGGGACCACGCCCGTCAGCCGCACCTGCCCGGCAAGCTCCAGGGTGCGGATCAGGGCCGCGGCCCGGCGCGCGGCGCGGCGCGTGCTTCCCGCCAGTACCAGGGGGTGGGCGCGCCGCAGGGCCTCGGGCAGGAGCGCGTAGGCGCGCACGAGGCACTCCCAGTTCTTGTGGCGGCGGAGTGCGCCCAGAAAGAGGAGATAGCCGGGCTCGAGGCCGAGGCGTTCGAGGGAGGCCGCATCGGGACGCCCGGGGGTCATGTGCGGATGCGCGAAGAGGGGCACCACCCGAAGGAGCGGGCCGCAGCCGGGGAACGCGGCCTCGATCTCTCCGCGGGCGTGCTCGCTGTCGGTCGCCACGCGCCAGGCGCGCGCCAGCCCGCCGCGGACCTTGCGGCGGAAGACCACCTCGCGGCGCAGCCGCAGGAGCCAGGGGCGGCCGTCGGCGTGCAGCGGATTGACGTCGTGCAGGGTGAGGACCAGGCGCGGGCCGCGCAACGCCGGCGGTTCGAGGGCCGGGCTCCAGAGGACGTCCGCCTTGCAGGCGCCCGCGTCCCATTCCTCGAACGCGAGGTCCACGCTGCGGGCGGCGGCCTCGAGAAGATCCAGCACGCGGGCGAAGGAGCTTTCCGGCCGCCG
>CAZQAP010000092.1:0-11365 GCA_964591365.1 uncultured Planctomycetales bacterium | reverse complement strand
TCGTCTTCCCACATCCGGAATCAAGGGCTACCTTCTGCGGCGCAGACTCCTAGGGAGGCCAGGACAAGGGGACGGCCGGACCCTTCCTGCGGGGGGAATGGCTTGAGGTGCGGATTTGCAAGAAAACAAGAAAAATAAACCGCGGAGACGCGGAGACGCGGAGAAGAAAAGAAGAAGAAGCGAGAGCGCGCCCCCAATAGCCAGGCCGTGGCCCAGCACTGCCGTCTTCGGAGGGGAGCCTGCGTCCGCCGGAGTTGGCTCCGCTTATCGACCCACTTCAGAGCGCGGAGTGCGGGGAGAAGAAAAAGGCAAGAAGAAGACCGGCATTCCGCCTTCGCCGGTTTTCTCCTCTTGGTATTTCTTCTCCGCGTCTCCGCGTTTCCGCGGTTTATTTCTTTTTTTTCGGAGATCCTCGTCTCCCCGAGATTCCCCGAACCGATGGATCTCTCCGCCCCTCCCGGCGGATTCCGGAAGCCCCGAGGACCCACACGGAATCCTGAAGTCCCAGAAAAATAAACCGCGGAGACGCGGTTCATCCTTCTTGTTTCTTCGAAAGCTCCGCTCTGCCCGCCAAGGGAACTCCGGGTTCAACCGGGCGTGTAACGCCGGCGGAAGAGGGCCAGCGCCCCCCACGAAGCCGCCAGGACGAAGGCCCACTGCACACCCAGGGCGAGGAGCAGGCGCGGATGGGTCCAGCTCAACCCGTCCCAGAACATCCCCTGGAAGCCTGACATCGCCCACCAGGTGAGCGTGGCGTGGGTGGCGATCCTCCCCACCAGGGGAAGATCCATGATCTGGACCGGGAACCAGCAGCCCCCCAGGGCGGCCATGACCAGGATCAGGAGGGTGGAGAGCCCTTCGGCCTGCTTGGGGGTGCGTGCCCAGGCGGCGATGAGCATTCCGAAGCTCGTCGCGGCGGCCACCCAGGTGACGCAGAGAACCAACAGGGTGACCGGATCGCGCAGGGCCTGGATGTGGAAGACGGCCTCCCCGAACGCGAAGAGGACCATGAGCTGGAGCATTCCGACCACGGCCGAAAAGAGGAACTTGCCCCAAAGAACGGTCACACGAGAAGCCGGAGAGACCAGCAGGCGCAGCAGGGTCCCTTCCTCGCGCTCCTTGAGGAGCATGCTGCTCGTGGCCATAAGGGCGAACATGAGCATCATCACCGTGACCCCGCTCACGGCCTGGGCGAGCTGGTAGGTCACCTGGCGCGGACGGTCGGGAGGCGTCAGATCCTCGCTTTCCATGGGGACCATTTCGTCCATGAAAGAAGACATGGCGAATCCGGATTCCCGCGGCTCGTCCTTCCCGGTTCCCTCGTCCTTCAGGGTCGTCTGGTCCTCTCCGGTTCCCCCGTCGGAGTTTCCGGTGAACGCGGCGATCAAGGCCTGGACTCCCTGGGCGCCCGTTTCGATCTGCCGCGCCTTCTCCGCGCTCATCCCGCTCCTGCGCATGATCCCGCCCAGGGCCGAGGGCCAGTATTTACCCCCGGTGGTCTGCATGAACGCCTGCATCAGCCCCACGCGGATGATCTGGTCCTCCATGACGCGGCCGGGATCCCGGAGCATCCGAAGTTGCGGCTTGTCCCCCGCTTTCACGGCGGCCCCGAACCCCTTGCCGAGGATGAGGGCGTGATGCGCCTCTCCGTCCTGGATGAGCTTGCGCAGGTCCGCAGCGGTCTTGGCGGCCTCCTCGGGTCCCGGCTGTACCCGCAGCATGTCGCTCGCGCGCAGAAGATCCACGAAGCCGCGGCTGGCGGGGCTTCCATCCTCGTCCACCACCCAGAGTTCTGCCCTCGGCATCCCGCTCCCTCCACCGAAGGCGAACTTCATCACGAAACCGAAGATCCCGACGAGGGCGACCGGAAGAAGGAATCCGAGCACCATCCCGGAACGGTCCCGGAAGAAGAGCTTCAGGTCCTTGCGGGCCACGAGAACGACGGAGCGGAGAAGTTTCACGGATCGCGCAGGGTTCTGCCCGTCATCTTGAGGAAGACCTCCTCCAGGTTGCGGCCGGGGATCCCCGCCTCGACGGCCAGTTCGCCGGGCGTGCCGATTCCAACGAGAACCCCGTCATTCAGGATTCCGACCCGGTCGCAGAGGCGCTCGGCCTCCTCCATGTAATGGGTGGTGTAAAGCAGCGTCCGCCCCGCCCCGCAGATCGCGTGCAGAGTCTCGAACAGGTGGTTGCGGGACTGGGGATCCACGCCCGCGGTGGGCTCGTCGAGGAGCAGGAGCTCCGGCCGGTGAAGGTCTCCGATGGCCAGATTGAGACGGCGCTTCATACCTCCCGAAAAAGCGTCCACCCGGTCTCCGGCGCGGTCTTCGAGCCCGGCCAGGGCAAGGGCGCGCTCCACAGCCTGCGCCAGCTCCGATCCCGAAAGTCCATCCAGCCGCCCGAAGAACTCCAGGTTCTCGCGGGCGCTCAGATCCTGGTAGAGAGCCAGATCCTGGGGAACGAGCCCAAGCCGCAGGCGATCCTCCGGGCTGGAGGCGGGAGAAAACCGCCTTTCGTGGAAGAGGATCTCTCCCTTCCAGCGTGCCAGCAGCCCCGCGATGCAGGCGATCGTGGTGGTCTTCCCTGCGCCGTTGGGGCCCAGGAAACCGAAGATCTCGCCCTCCTGGATCGAGAAGCTGGCGTCCCGCACCGCCAGCCTCTCCCCGTAGGAGTAGGAGAGACCTTGAACGCGCAGGAGTGCGGACGGGCCGGGCACGAAGATGGGGGGGCGGAAACTCTGGCGGCAGGCCTTGGGAAGTAGAATAGCCTTGCGTGTCGCGCGGCTCCTCATCGGGCAGCCGACTCGAAAACCTTCTGGGATACAGGTTCCGGGACAAAAGCCTGCTTCAACGGGCTCTCACCCATCCCTCCCACCCGGAAGGGAATAACGAGCGTCTGGAATTCCTCGGCGACGCGGTCCTGAACCTCGCCGTAGCGGAAGAACTCTATCGAAAGCACCCCGGGGAACGGGAGGGCAGCCTGACCACCTGGAAAAGCCTGCTCGTGTCCCGCCGGACTCTGGGCCGGGTTGCCGCGCGCCTGGACCTTGGCGCCTTCCTGCGGACGGGACCCAGCCTGGAAATGCGCGCTTCCCTTCCCCGCTCCATTCTGGGCAACACCCTGGAGGCCCTGATCGGCGCGGTCTTCCTCGACGGAGGCTTCGAAGCCGCCGCGGGAGCAACCCTCCTCTGCCTGGCCTCCGAGCTGGCCGGCGTGGGCGAGGCCCACGAAAAGACCCTGGCAAAGCAGGTCCTCCAGCTCTTCGCCCAGAAGGAGCTCGGGACCCTGCCCCGCTATCGGGTCCTGGAACAATTCGACCACCCCGAAACAACCGCCTTCCAGGTGCGGGTGGAGTTGGGCAGCCGGACCTTCCCCCCGGCCTGGGGGACCACCAAGAAGGATGCCGAACGCCGGGCCGCCTGGGAAGCCATCCTGGTCCTGCGGGAGGAGGGGAACCTTGCCGGTTGACCGCCTGCGGGATTCGGACACCTTCCGGAACCTCCTGGGGGCCTGGAAGAAGAATCGCCCGGGGGGTCTTCACTGGGGGGGACTCTGGGGTTCCTCGAGGGCCTGCCTCACGGCAGCGCTCCTGCGGGAACTCGGGGCTCCCCTGCTCCTGGTGCTGCCCGATCCGCCTGCGGCGGAACTCGCCCTTGACGATCTGACGACTTTCGGGGCCGTGCCGGTCCTCTTCCCCGCCCGGGAGGCGCGTCTGGGGGTGGAACAGGATGTTCTGCGGGACCGCTTCCGGGCCCTGGAACGCGTGGAAAGGCCGGAGTTCACCGGCATCCTCGCCGCTCCGCTCGGGGCACTTCTCCAGCCGGTTCCCGCGACGGCAGGTTCGACCGCGGTCCTGGAACTGGAGACCGGAATGCGGCTCGACCCGGACGCCCTGATGCGCCGGCTGGTCCAGGCGGGTTACGAACGCGTCCCTGCGCTTGCTGGTCCCGGAGAGATGGCGCGCCGGGGAGACATCCTGGACCTCTTCGCTCCCGCCATCGGCGAACCTCTTCGGCTCGAGTTCTTCGACGAGGAACTGGAAAGCGTGCGCGTGTTCGACATCGGAAGCCAGCGCACCCGCCATGTCCTCCACCACGTGCGCGTGCCGCTCTTGCGGGAACTTGCGGAAGTCGCCGGCAAAGGGGATTCCCTCCTGCCCGAACGCCTCCCCGACGGCTTTCGCGTTATCCGCTGGGAACCCGACCTCATTCTGGAGGCGGAAAAGCGCCAGCATCTCCAGGGTCCCCGCCAGGCCGGCGCCCTCGGCCGGCTCCACCGCCTCCTGAAAAAGCGTTCCGTCCTCGATCTGGCCGCGCTGCCGGGCCAGGACGGCACGCTTTCCACCTTGAGTGTGGAGGAATACTGCCGCGGGGTGGCGGAGGGGGCCGCCCTCCTGGTTGAGCGCGCCCGGCTGGGGGAACAGGTGATCGTCTGCTGCGCGACGGAAGCGGAAAGGGACCGCCTGCGCCAGATCCTCGCGGACCGCGGCCTCGATGCCGATCTTCTCGATTTGCGCATCGCCGGACTGGAGCGCGGTTTCCGGATTCCCGAGTGCCGCCTGACCGTGCTGCACCACCGGGAACTCGTGCCCGGACATGGAGCACACCGGCCGCGTCCGCGCACCGTCCGCCGGTGCGCCTCCCTGGCTCTCCCCGACGCCCTGGCCCTCAAACCTGGCGACCTCCTGGTCCACGCGGTCCACGGCCTGGCCCGCTTTTGCGGCATCGAGCCCGCTCCTCCCAGTGCCTCGAGCGAGGATGCTGGCGGCTCCCCCGATGTCCTGGTGCTCGAATTCGCCGAGGGCGCCCTGCTGCACCTGCCGGTGTCGCGAGTGGACCTCGTCGAGCGCTACATCGGCGCGGGGGGTGGGACCCCCGGGCTCGACCGCCTCGGCTCGGGCGCCTTTGAACGCCGCCGGCAGCGGGTCAAGGCCGCCGTGGAGGACCTCGCCGGCGAACTGCTGGAGATCCAGGCCCGCCGGCTCTCCTCGCCGGGCCTCGCGGTTCCCGACGGAGGCGATCTCCAGCGCGAGTTCGAAGCCGCCTTCCCTTTCGAGGACACCCCCGACCAGGCCACCGGCACGCGCGAGATCCACGACGACCTGGGCCGGCCGCGGGCCATGGATCGCCTGCTCTGCGGGGACGTCGGCTACGGCAAGACCGAACTGGCGGCAAGGGCGGCCTTTCGAGTCATCCTTGCGGGACGCCAGGTGGCCGTCCTGGTGCCCACCACCGTCCTGGCCGAACAGCACCACCGTTCGTTCCGGGAGCGTTTCGCCGACCATCCGGTCAGGATCGGGGTCCTTTCCCGCATCCGGCCCCCCGCCGAACAGAAGCAGGTGCTCGAAGCGGTCCGCAACGGAGAAATCGACCTGCTCATCGGCACCCACCGGATCCTCTCCCCCGACGTCCACTTCAGGAATCTGGGCCTGGTGGTGATCGACGAGGAACAGCGCTTCGGAGTGCGCGCCAAGGAACGAATCAAGATGAAGCGCGCCATTGTCGAGGTCCTCACTCTCACCGCCACTCCTATTCCGCGCACGCTGCACATGGCCATGGCGGGGCTGCGCGACATCACCTCGCTTTCGACTCCGCCGGCCGGCCGGGTCGAGATCCACACCGAGATCCGCTTCGACGACGAGGACGCCTTCATCGCGGAAGCCTTGCGGGCGGAGATCGCCCGCGGCGGCCAGATCTACTACGTGCACAACCGGGTCCGCTCCCTGGACCGGGTGGTGCGGCGGCTCCGCAAGCTCGTCCCCGAGGCGCGCATCGTCTCGGGTCACGGGCAGATGGGAGCCCGCGAACTCGAGCAGGCCATGCTTGCGTTCGTGCGGGGGGAAGCCGACGTCCTCTGCTCCACCACCATCGTCGAGAGCGGGCTGGACATCCCCAACGCCAACACGATCTTCCTCGACGGCGCCCACCGCTTCGGACTCGCCGATCTGCACCAGCTTCGGGGCCGGGTCGGCCGGGGATCGGTGCGCGCCTTCTGCTACCTGCTCATCCCCCGCGGAGTCCCGCTCCCCGCCGATGCCCGCCGGCGCCTGAAGGCGGTCGAGGAGCTGCGCTACCTCGGGGCCGGCTTCCAGATCGCGCTTCGCGACCTTGAGATCCGCGGAGCGGGCAACCTTCTGGGCCCCGAGCAATCGGGCCACATCGCCGCAGTGGGCTACGAAACCTACCGGCGGCTCATGGCCCGGGCGGTGGAACGGCTCCGTTCCCGGCGAAAGCTGGATTCCATCCCGGCTGCAGGCCCCCCTCCCGGCCCGCCTCCAGCCGCCGACATCAGCCTTGGCGTTGCCGCGTCCCTGCCCCCGGCCTACATTCCCGAGGAATCGGTCCGCCTCTCCGTGCTGCGCGAATTCGACCGCGTGACGGGTCCCGCCGCCCTGGATGCAAGCCTCGCCGGCCTGCGCGACCGTTTCGGCCGCCCTCCCCAGGAGGTCGTCAACCTGGCGCGGCTCTTCTTCCTCAAGCACCGGCTGGGGGCCCTGGGCCTGGACGGGGTGCAGTGGGTCGCGGATCGCCTGCTCTGCCGGTTGCGCGACGTCCGCCGCTTCGAGGCCGCCCTGCGGCCGGCAGGGATCGACCTGCGGGTGATCACACCGCGCCGGGCCCATTGGGTGCTGCCCGAGAACGTCCGCCGGCCGCCCGAAGTGCTCGATTACCTCCTGCGGCAGGTTGCAGCTTGTCCGACCCCCTCGGATGGGGGAAGATCAAGGGTCCGGGCGGCGCCCCCGGCGCCCATGTCGTGATCCACGCCCCCCTTCTCCTCGCCCTGGCCCCCGCGCTCCTGCAGGCTTCCGGCCCGCCGGCAGAGGAGGCGCCCGGCCCGGTCACCGCTCCCCCCCACCAGGAACTCCTGGTGGACCAGCTCCTGGCCATCGTCAATGACCAGGTGCTGACCCTTTCCCAGGTGGAAAAGGAGACCAAGGAGAAAGTGGACCAGTTCCACATCCCCGACAACCAGGTGCAGATCCTGCGCACCCAGATCTTCCAGCGGATGCTGCTCGACCTGCTCTTCAAGGAGGGCTTCCGGCAGGCCAAGCTCGACGAAAAGCTTCTCGACCGGATCGTCGCGGACGAGATCGACCGCAATATCCGCGATGCGGGCTCCCTGGCGGCCTATACGGAGGAACTCGCCCGGCACAGCATGACCGTCGACCAGCAGGCCAAGGAACTGCGCCGTTACTACGCCAGCATCCTCTTCCGGCAGGTCGAGATGGGCATCATCCCCGCCAAGGGGAAGGGCGGGTTCAATGCCACCGTCATGGTGCGGCCCTCCGAGATTGCGGCTTACTACAAGGAGCACCTGGCCGATTACCGCAGGGAATTCCGCGTCTCCGCCCGGCTGATCCTGCTGCGCGACAACAGCTTCCGCGGCGGATCCAAGGAGGCCCGGTCCACCCTGGAGAAGCTGCGGGCCGACATCGAGAGCGGCCGCCTCGACTTTGCCGATGCCGCCGAGAAGCATTCCGCCATGCGGGCCTCGACCCGGGGCAGCCTGGGCTGGGTCGATCCCGAGAAGTCCCCCCTCCAGAAGCCGATCAAGGATTTTCTCAAGGAGGCCGCGCCGGGGGCCATGAGCGAGCCCCTGGAGGTCCCGGGAGGCTGGGTCCTGGTCCTTGCGGAAGAGATCCATCCTGCCGGGGTGGCCCCCTTCGAGGAAGTCCAGTACGAGATCGTCGGCAAGCTCATGGTGCACCTCCAGAACGCCCTGATGCGGGAAACGGTGGCCCGGCTCCGGAAACGCACCTACCTGTGGGGGCCGCAGGTGGCCGAGGCCCTGGACCACGCCTATCAGGACCTTCCCGAGAAGGGGCAGGACGATTTCTAGACCCGGCCTGCGGTCCGCCAGGCAGGGCGGGCCGTTGTTAGAATCGAGCCGAAATCCTGAACCCACCCGGCCCGGCTGCGTTGCCCTGCTTGAGCCCGGAATCCGGAAGGGGCCCTCTTGCGAGCCTCAGGATTTCCGCGCGAGTGCTTCTCGATGACCGAACCCACCCACCCCCAGCTCATCCAGACCGATTACCACCGGGACTGGGACCAGGGCCATTCCTTCCAGGAGATCCTGGGAGAGCAGGTCCGCAAGGCCCCCTATATCCTCGCTTCGCTGGTCATCCACGGCCTCCTCGCGCTTGCGGTGGCCGGGTACATGTTCGTGCGTGGCGGGCCCTCCCAGGCGCCGGTGATCGAGGTCAGCGCCCCCGAAACCCCGCCCGAGATCGAGGAGGAGGAGCCGCCCCCGGAGGAAGTGGTCGAGGAAGTGGTCGAGGAGCCCGTCCTCCAGGAGAACGAGGTGGAGACCGTGGAGGAGGAGACCCTCGAGGAGACCGGGGATCCCGATTTCACCAGCGACTCGCCCTTCGATGCCGACTCCTTCAACAATGCCATCGGGATGGGCGGCGGAGCCGGCGGCAAGTACGGCAAGCGCGGAGGCCGGGGCGGAGGCCGGGGAAAGGGAAGCGCCACCGAGAAGGCGGTGCGAGATGCCCTCAAGTGGCTCGCCGACCACCAGGGGACCGACGGTTTCTGGGACTGCGACGAGTTCATGTACGAGGACAAACTCCCCGACCAGCCTCCTTCCGACGGACCCGGCAGCCCCACCAACGACGTCGGCGTTTCGGGATTGGCCCTCCTGGCCTTCCTGGGCAATGCCAATACCATCTCCCAGGGCCCTTACCAGCACAACGTCTCCAACGGCATCAAATGGCTGAAGGAAATCCAGCTCGACAGCGGCCTCTTCGGAGATGAAGTCGGCAACGCCACCCTCTACAACCACACCATCGCCACGATGGCCATGGGTGAGGCCTACTACTTCTCCAACCGCAGCCCCCTTCTGACCCGGAACATGCGCAAGGCGGTTTCGGTAATCATCAAGGCCCGCAACCCCTACCTCGCCTGGCGCTACAAACTGGAACCCAACGGCGACAACGACTCCTCCATCACCGGCTGGATGGTCTTCGCCCTCAAAACCGCGGAGGACGGCAAGATCAAGGTCCCCCACGACGCCTACGAGGGCGCCAAGGCCTGGTTCGACCAGATGACCGACAAGACCAGCGGGCGCACCGGCTACACCTTCGGGGAAGGAGGCGGACCGGGCTCCCTGCCCTCTCGCCCGCGAGCCTACTTGCAGCGCTTCCCCCCGGAAAAGTCGGAATCTCTTACCGCGGTGGCGCTGCTTTCCCGGATCTTCATGGCCGACGCCTCGAAGATCCGCACATGGAAGGACCATCCGGATTACGACACGCTCAAGATGCAGGCCGATCTGATCGTGAACAAGCTTCCGAACTGGGATCCGGAGGGCGGTTCCTGCGACATCTACTACTGGTACTACGCCACCTTCGCAATGAACCAGTGGGGCGGACAGCACTGGGAACGCTGGCGCAAGGCCATCGAGAAGGCGCTGCTTCCCAACCAGCGCCAGGACGGGAACTTCAAGGGTTCCTGGGACCCGGTCGGGCCCTGGGGGGAAGAAGGCGGGCGGGTCTATTCGACCGCCATCTGCGCCCTCATCCTCGAGGTCTACTACCGCTACGCCCGCATCCTGGGCGCTCGCTGAACCGCACCTATCGGCTTTTCGTTCCTCTTGATGCGGGGGAGGGAAGGCCGGGAATCCCCCCGGGCTCGAACTCCCCGCCAGGAGAGTCGTCTGGTGAACAGGCCCGCATCGCTTCCCCCTCTCCCTCCGGGGATCCTCCGGGACCGGGAACACGAACATTCCTTCCAGGAAGTCCTGGGAGTCCAGCTCCGCAAGGCCCCCTATCTCCTGGCTTCGCTGGCTATCCACGGCTTCATCATCCTGGCGGTGGCCGGGTTCATGTTCGTGCGCAGCGGGCCCTCCGAGGCCCCGGTGATCCAGGTCACCGCCCCCCAGACCCCGCCGGAGATCGAGACGGAGGAGCCGCCGCCGGAAAAGGTGGTCGAGGAGCCGATCGAGGAGCCGGTCCTCCAGGAGAACGATGCCGAGACGGTGACGGAGGAGGCCCCCGAAGTGACCGGCGACGTCGAGTTCCCCAGCGATCAACCCGCTTTCGATGCCGATTCCTTCGAAAACACCATCGGACTGGGGAGCGGGGGCGGGGGGAAGTACGGCCAGCGCGGAAGCCGCGGACACGGCCGCCTGTCCAAGGGGAGCGCCACCGAGAAAGCCGTCCGGTTGGGGCTTCAGTGGCTGGCCGACCACCAGGCAACGGACGGCTTCTGGGACTGCGACGAGTTCATGTACGAAGACAAGCTCCCCGACCAACCCCCGTCCGACGGACCGGGGAGCCCCACGAACGACGTCGGGGTCACCGGCCTGGCCCTGCTGGCCTTTCTCGGAAACGGCAGCACCATCTCCTCGGGGCCCTATCGGGAGCGGGTCGCCCGGGGGATCCGCTGGTTGAAGGAAATCCAGCTCGACAGCGGCCTCTTCGGGGACGAAGTCGGCAATGCCACCCTCTACAACCACGCCATCGCCACCATGGCCATGGGGGAGGCCTACTACTTCAGCCGCGTCCCGATCCTCGTCCGCCCCATGCGCAAGGCGGTCTCCGTGATCCTCCAGGCCCGCAACCCCTACGGCGCCTGGCGGTACGCCCTCCAGCCCAACGGGGACAACGACACCTCGATCACCGGCTGGATGGTCTTTGCGCTCAAGACCGCGGAAGACGGCAAGATCCAGATTCCCCACGACGCCTACCGCGGAGCCGAGGCCTGGTTCGATCAGATGACCGACAAGACCAGCGGCCGCACGGGCTACACTTTCGGGGAAGGAGGCGGCCCTGGATCGTTGCCCTCACGCCCATTGGCCTACCTGGAACGCTTCCCGCCCGAAAAGTCGGAATCCCTGACCGCCGTGGCACTGCTTTCCCGGATCTTCATGGCCGACACTTCCAAGATCCACAGCTGGAAGGAGCTTCCCGATTACGACATCCTGAACAAACAGGCCGACCTGATTGCGGGCAGACTGCCGGTCTGGGATCCGGATGGCGGCGCCTGCGACATGTACTACTGGTACTACGCCACCTTCGCGATGAACCAGTGGGGCGGAGAGGACTGGAACCGCTGGCGCAAGGCCATCGAGAAGGCATTGCTCCCCCATCAGCGTCAGGACGGAAACTTCCAGGGTTCCTGGGATCCGGCAGGGCCGTGGGGCGAGCAAGGCGGGCGGGTTTATTCGACCGCCATCTGTACGCTCATCCTCGAGGTCTACTACCGCTACGCCCGCATCCTGGGGGCCCGCTGAACCGCTCCCAGAGTTGGGGAGACTTCGCGAATCGGCCGGTCAGTTCCGCGGATTTCCGGTTTTCAGCCCCTGGACCATGCGGTCGAGCCGGGACTTGCGCCGCGCAGCGGTATTGGGATGCAGCTGATGCCAC
>CAZQAP010000091.1:2441-11615 GCA_964591365.1 uncultured Planctomycetales bacterium | reverse complement strand
GAGTGGGAGTACGCCTGCCGGGCTGGGAGCACCACGCGCTTCAGCTTCGGAGATGTCGATGGGGATCTTGGCGCCTACGCGTGGTATGAGGGCAACAGCGAAAACCGCACGCATCCGGTAGGGCAGAAGAAGCCCAACGCCTGGGGATTCTTGGACATGCACGGAAATGTGTGGGAGTGGTGCGCGGACCGGTACGCCGAAGACTATTATGGCCGCAGCCCGCGTCAGGATCCGCAGGGGCCTTCCTCGGGGTCCAATCGTGTGCTGCGCGGGGGTTCCTGGGGCCTCAATCCGAGGTACTGCCGCTCGGCGGGCCGCGGCTACTTCGATCCGTCCCCCTGCTACGGTCTCCGTGTCGCGAGGACTCCTTGATCACCCTCTGCCCTCTTTCTCTTCTACCCTTTCCGCGCGCGGCGCAGCCGCGCGCGGCCGCCGCGGATTTTTCGGCTGCGGCCGCGGGCCGGTCCGGGAGTTCGCCCATACGGGTGATTCTCCCTCCTGGCTCTCCGTGGGGCACCGGTCGCCAGCGCCGCGAGGCCGTTGTGCTGCGCGGGGGTTCCTGGAACAACAATCCGAGGAACTGCCGCTCGGCGAACCGCAACAACAACGATCCGTCGAACTGCAACAACAACAACGGTCTCCGTGTCGCGAGCACCCTGGAAGCCGGAACCGGAAGGCCGCGACCATGAAGCGTCCCTCCGGGTGTGCAAAGGACAGGAGTCCCGGATCGGGTCCCGAGCGTGGGGACGGCCCTGCGCCGAACGCATCGGAAACCCGGCCGCCTCCCGCCACGCGGGCTGCGGCCGGGACTTCCGGTCCGGCCGTGGTGGAGCAGGCCCGCGATCTGCTCCACTGGGCCGTCCCCGCGGTCCAGAAATTCCCCCGCTCCTTCCGCTTCACCCTGGGCGAACGCATCGAGCGGCGCCTCTACGGCATCCTCGAGAAGTTGCTCCGGGCCCGCTACACGCCCGCGCGGGAAACCCGTGCCCACCTGGATCGGGCCAACCTGGATCTGGAGATCCTCCGGCACGAGCTGCGTCTCGCCTTGGAGTTCCACCTCCTCTCCGGCCGCCAGCTCGAACACGCCGCCCGTCTCACCGACGCCGTCGGACGCCAGATCGGAGCGTGGCGCCGCAGCCTGCGATGAGCGAGCTGTTCCAGAGGATCAGCTCCTTCCAGAACCTCTGGCTCGCCGCCCGCCGCGCCGCCCGGGGCAAGCGCCGGCGCCCGGACGTGGCGGCCTTCCTTTTGGACCTGGAGCCGCAGCTCCTGGCCCTGGAGGCGGAACTCCGGGCCGGGGAATGGCGGCCCGGCGGCTACCGGACCTTCCGCATCACCGAGCCCAAGGAGCGGCTGATCTGCGCGGCGCCTTTCCGCGACCGGGTGGTCCACCAGGCGGTGGTCCAGATCCTGGAGCCGCGCTTCGAGCGCGGCTTCATCCACGACTCCTACGCCTGCCGCAAGGGCAAGGGCACCCACGCCGCCCTGCGGCGGGTCGCCGCCTGGGCCCGGACCTGGCCGTGGTTTTTGAAAGTGGATGTGGAAAAGTTCTTCCCCTCGGTGGACCAGACCATCCTGCTGGACCTCGTTGGCCGCCGCGTCCGCTGTCCCCGGACCCTGGATCTCCTGGCCCGCATCCTCGCCTCCTGGCAATCCGACGAGCCCCCCGTCCGCTGGTTCCCCGGGGACGACCTCCTCGAGCCTTGTCGCCGGTGCCGGGGCCTGCCCATCGGCAACCTCACCTCGCAGTTCCTGGCCAACGTTTACCTCGACCCGGTGGACCACCTGGTCAAGGACCGCCTGCGCATCCGGGGCTACGCCCGCTACTGCGACGACCTCGTGGTGCTGGGACCCTCCGCGGCCGCCCTGCGTCCGGTGCGGGATGTGATCTCCGCGGCCCTCGCCCGCCTGCGTCTGATTCCCCATCCGCGCAAGACCCGCATCCAGCCGGTGGCGCAGGGCATCCCCTGGGTGGGTTTCACCGTGCGTACCCGCGAACTGCGCCTGCGCGAGGACTCCCTGCGCCGCGCCCGCCGGCGCTTCCGCTGCTTCACCCGGCGTCTTGCCGGGGGCCGCACCGATTCCGCCAAAACCGCCGCCTCGGTCCAGGCCTGGCGGGCCCACGCCGCCCACGCCGGGGCCGAGGCGCTGCTGGACGATCTGCTGCCTTCCGTTCTACCGGCCCAGTTGCCCGTGTAGCCAGTCGAGGTCCGCGCGCACCAGGGGCAGCATGTCCCCAGCAAGTTGCTTGTAGGGTCGCAGCGCTTCCTGGGTGGTTTGCCCGGCTCCGCGCCACTGGTTCTTCGAGTGCACCTCCAGGCCCTGGAGAATCTCCAGGGCAGTGATCAGATCCTCCAGGTCCGTCTTCTCCTCCTTGAAAGCGCGGTCCGCGGACCGGGCCTCCGAGGCGAGATCGCGGTCCAGATGCTGCACGATGGCGAGCGGAGGAAAACTGCTTCCCGTCCGGTAGCGCAGGGGCCAGTTCCGGGTCTTCCGCCACCACTGGGCGTTCGCCGTGGCCATGTGGTAGGAGAACTGGATCGAACCCACATTCAAGGCCTGGAAGCTCTGCCGGGAGAGGTCCGCAACCGTACCCAGGAGGCCGGCCGCATCGGGCCCCGCGCCGGACAAGGGAGCGCTGAAGGCCTTTAAGAGACCCTCCAAGGTCTTCCCCTTCAGGGACTCGATCAGCACCTGGAGGTCCAGACCGCCAAGACTTTGTTCGAGCAGGTTGTAGAACTTCCGGCGCGTTTCCCGCCGGGCCTCGGGAGTCGCCGCCCGCTCCCCCGCCCCTGCCCGCGGGGAAGCTCCCGCGCGGACCTGGATGGTGCGGGGAAAGGCGTAGTGGCCGTCCGCCGTCGTGTCGAAGCGCCAGCCGTAGAAGGCGCCGCCGTGGATCTCCGCATCCACCAGGTACTCGCCCGGACGATTCGGAGCCTGCAGGGCGAGGTGGACGGTCTGCGTGGCACCTTCGGGCCGCAGGTCGAGGGACTGCTCGTCCTGGGCCAGGGGCAGGAGCCCGCCGCGCTGGCTCAGCAGTGCCTTCACCTGGATTCTCCCCGTGCCGTCGCCGAGCTTGCGCGCCGCGACCGTGACGGTCACCGGGATCCTGCCGCCGGGCGGCACCTCCTGCGGGCCGATCTCGACCTTGAGGATGTCGAAGTCCCAGGTCACGCCGTTGGGGAGGGTCAAGGGGAAGCGGCCCGAGGACACCGGAGCTGCCGGAGCAGCAGCCAGAGCCGCAAGGGCCAGAACAGGAAGTCTTTGCATCCAGAGCATGGTTTCTTTTTTCCGCTTCAAGGGGTCAACGTCGTTTCCGACGCGGGTTTTTCGAGTAGTTCCTCGAGCAGACCCTGGAGTTCGTCCTGGGAGCGGAAGCCGAAGCTGGCCGCCCATGCCGGCATGACGAAGACGGTGGCAAAGGCAAGGTCCACCAGGGTCCATTCTATGGCTCCATGCCGGCCATCGCCGGAGGTCAGGACGTAGTAGGCGAATCGGTAGGCCAGGAAGGCCATGAGGAACTGGAAGGCGACATTGGCAATCTCCTCGCCAGTCATGAAGGCAGGGCCCGCGCGGGTTCCCTGCAGCAGCTTCCAAACGATTGCGCCAAGACCAAGGTAGAAAAGCCAGGGCACCAGGACGGGTGCCAGGTCCACGTGATCGCCCAGGATATGTCTCAAGAAGCTTCCCATCTCCCCGGAATCGAGTCCGCCGGCGCCCAGCCACAGATCGGAGATGGAGCCTGGCAGGGCCAGAAAAACACCGGCCAGAGCAAGCCCGCCCGACCAGAAAAAGGCTTTCTTTTTCAGCGCCAGTTCCGGTTGCGCCGTCCGTTCTCTTCCAGCAGCCAGGAGCAGGGCGGCTGCATAGGATGCCGCGAGCCAGAGGATCGATTTCAGAAAAGAACCGCCTGCGGCCCACCACACGAGCGCCGCCTGGACAGGGGCCGCCAGAAGGGGATCGCCTCCAAGACGGAGGCCCTCCACCGTGGAACGCGCCAGATACAGAATGCCGCCCAACAGCAGAAGGAAGGGCAGGAAGAAGAGCTCGTTCTCCCCCAGTAGAAAGGCGCCAAGGCTGGCCCTCCGAAACTGGCAGAACAGGAAGAGCTGGGCCAGCCCCAGAACGAGGGCGATAGTACGAGGGGTCATCGAACTCTGTTCCGAGATAAAACGCCTTCCCATCTTTTGGGGAAGCCTTGCCGGGAGCTGCCGCTCCCGGACCGGGTGGCCGGGCTCCCGGCAACGGCCTGAAACCCCGGTTGCGGGTTGGCACGCCCTTTGCTCCTTGGAAGGCCCAAGGAGGCAAGCAATCCATGAAGCTGCGACACCAATTGATTCCCATCATCCTGGCCTTGGGCGCCTGCGCGGCCCCGGAGACCCGCGCGCCGGCGCCCTCGGCGACCGCCCTGCGCCGCGACATCGCCGCCTCCCTCGAGGCCGGCGACTTCGGAGCTGCGGAGCACACGGCAGCCCGGGCCGAGCGGCTCTACGCCGACGATCCCGTGCTCGCCCTGCTGGCCGCCGAGGCGCACCTGCGCCGGGGCGACCGCGAGGCGGCCTTCGCCAGTCTTGAAAGAGCGGGAAAGCCCAAGGTGCCCGCCAAAATCCGGGCCCGGGCCCGTTTCGACCGCGCCACCCTCTGGATGGAGACCGGCGCCCCCGAGAAGGCCCGGACCGACCTGGAGAAAGCCTGGCAGCTCGGCCTCCGCGACGCGGAGGTCAGCCGCTGCCTGGGGGCGGCGGCCTACGCCGCGGGCGACTTCCCGGCCGCGGCCGCGTACTGGTCCCGCCTTTCCGCCGAGGAACAGGCGGCCGTGGACCGCATCGTCGGCCCGGGTTTCTTCGTCAATGTCGAAACGGCGGCGGTCGCGAAGGCCGATGCCGAAGGAGGAGAGTAGATCATGTTGACCGCCATGACCCTGGCCCTGGGAACGCTGCTGTTCCTGCAGGGCAAGCCGGCGGACAAGCCGGCCGTGGAGAAGAAGGCCACCCTGGAGGGTGGGGCCGCCGCGAGCGCGGCACAGGAGCCCGGCGGCCAGCCCGCTGCGGACAAGCCGGCCGGCGGCTCGCAGGAGGCCGGCCGGAGCGTGGTGCTTCCCGATTTCGCCACCAGCCTGCAGGGCATCCAGCAGGGACTCAAGGAATTGACCGCGCCCATGGCCCGTCTCGCGGAGATGCGCCAGAAGGTCGTCCAACTGCAGGAGGCCTACCAGGCCGACCCGACCACCGCCAACCATGCGGCCATGATCCAGGGCATGTCGCGTCACCTCCTCGAGATGAGCAAGGTGGTGCGGCGGACCCTGGAACAGCGCAGCCAGATCGCCTTCCACTTCGAGGACCTGGACCGCGGCATGAGCGCCTTCCGGGCTTCGGTGGCCGGCTCGGCGAAGGCCCAGGAGAGCAAAAAGCAAAAGGCCGCTGAGGCCTTGGCCCCGCTCCAGGAGAAGATCCAGGACCTCAAGGACGCCTGGCAGACGGCTGTGGACGAAGCCGGGAAGGTGGCCATCCTCAAGCGCTACCAGGTGCTCTACTTCCAGCGCGAACGCCTCAAGATCCAGGAACGGAACGCGGCCATGATGGCGTCGTTCTACGACGGCTACCGGGAGAAGGTGGACCGCTTCCTGGTCGGCATGGAAGGCGCCCGCCTGCGGGTGGAGGACCTCTTCCAGCGCCTGGAGGTCTCGCAGGAGAAGCTCAATGGCCTGGCCTCGCTGCTCAAGGCCGTGGTGGACGGCACTCCCACGGTGACCGGCCCCGACGGCAAGCCGGTGACGCTGGCCGCCTACTTCCAGCAGATGGATGCCTTTCTTCGGGAAGTGGACCAGCTCACCGCGTTGGACGCCGACACCCTCTTCCCGCCGCATCTGATGCCGCTGTGGCAGGAGATGTTCCCGGAAGGGAAGGCTGGCACACCCGCCAGCCCGGACGAACTCTGGAAGAACCGCCTCGAATCCGAGTAAGCGCAACCCTCGACACCAAGGAGATCGAAAACCATGTTGTTCACCGCAATTCTGATGCTGACTGCGGCCCCGCAGACTCCGCAGGCCCCGCAAGTCCCGCAGGCCTCGCAGGCCTCGCAGGCCGAATACCAGCGGGCCGGGAAGATCCTCGACCAGGTCGCCGAACCTCCCGCCGAGAAGGTGGGGCGCCTGGAGCGGGAGCTGGACACCGTCGCCGGCCGCGTGACGGAACTCGAACAGCGGCTGCGCGGAAAGAAGGAGGAGAGCCAGCGCCTGGAGCAGGTCCGGATCGAGACCGCCCTTGCTTTGCGCAGGCACTTCCAGGGCGAGGAGCTGGAGGCGCGCCTGCAGGAGCAGGAGCAGGACTTCCAGCAGCGCCAGGAGGTCCTGAAGACCGAAGCGAAAGCTCTGGAACGGGATCTCGGGCACGCGCAGGAGCGCCATGCCCGGATCCTGGCCGAGTTGAAGGTCGCGCAGGTCGAGGAGGCCGTCAACCGGCCGCCGGCGGCGGCTTCCTCGGGCACGCCGCTGTCCGACAAGCTCTGGGAGGAGGCGCGCCCCCTGGCCATGGACCGAGCCCGGCGCATCGGCGGATTCCACTGGCGCTCCGTGCCCCGCGCCTGGCTCGCCGAGAAGAAGAAAGGCGGCCGGCCGCCCCGTGCTGAAAAGGCCGCGCGCTGAAAGAAGGGCGGCCGCTTGCGGCCGCCCTTCTCTTGTCCCTTCCCTCCCGTCCCTGGGCTCCGAGAACAATCCAAAAAAGAACGATGCAACGCTGGCACGACCTGATCCGCGAGTGCAGCGCCTGGGGTCTTTCCCTCGCCGCCTACGGCATCATGGCCCTGCTGATTCTGCGCAGCGGTGGCTCCGCGGGGGAAGCTGGGGCGGCCAGGACCCGCTTCGTGGCGGTGGCTCCGCCGGCGGCGCAGGAACGTGAGGCTCCCTCCCCCCCGACTGCGGAGCCCGCGCCGCCGCCGGCCCTCGATCTGACCCCGCTCGCAACGAAGGAAACCCCGGCCACCTCCGACGCCTGGGACTCCGGTGCGGCGGGCGCTGGCCCGCACCAGGTGCCTGCCCGGCCGGCCAGCTCCCTCGAGGTTTCCGAGGACGCCATCCGCGCCCTCCCCCTGGAACTCGAGGTGGGTGAGCCGGACCGTTTCCTTACCGCCGCCCAAGCCCTCGGCCTGCGCTTCCTGGTCTATCCGGCGGGTCCAGATCCGGCTTGGCTGGTGGAGCTTTCCGGCCCGCGCCTCGCGGCGGCGCGGCGTCTGACGGCCATGGCGCCCGGTTCCCTCTCGCGGCGGGCCCACGACCTGACCCCCCACCCCTTCTTCCGGCGCCTGCGGGACGATGCCCTGCGCCGGCTTGGCCTGCCCGCCGCGGGCACCCGCATCGTCGCCGCCGTGCCCGGGGGCACCGACCGGATGTTCCTGGCCGCGGAACGCCGCTTCCTGGCCGAACGCGGCCTTTCCCCAGAGAAGGCTGGCACTCTGCACGGCCGCCTGCGCCCCGCGGGCACCGGCTGGGAACTCGCCATCCTTTCGGCCAGCGGTCTAGAATGACCGCCGAACGAAGCGGACTTCGAGGAACACGCACGTGGCACGGATCCTGCTTGTAGATGATGCTCTCGGCGGCCTGCTGCCGACGCTTCAAGACGTTCTGGAAGAGCATGCTGTGAGCGGCGCCCAGGATGGCAAGGAAGCCCTGGAATTCCTGCGCCGCGACGAGGACGTGGACCTGGTCCTTCTCGACGTGCACATGCCCGCCTGCTTCGGCCCCCGCGACGAGGAGGAAGGACTCGCCGTGTTCCAGGAATTGCAGAAGGAATTTCCCCTGGTGCCGGTGATCTTCCTCTCCTCCTACGACGACCTGGGAGTCATCAACCGCGCGCTCAAGGCCGGCGGCTTCTGGTATGCCAAGAAGCTTTCGGATTTCGAGGAATTGCGGCTTACCGTCGAGCGCGGGCTTCTCGAAGGGGCCCGGCGCCGCGAGCGCCGGGAACAGTGGCTGGCTGCCCGGGAGATGCAGCGTGTCATCGCCAGCGGCGCCGGCCGGCGGCGCTCCCGGCGCAGTTCCTTCGACGGTTTCTCGCCCGCCATCGAGGCGCTGCGGGGCGAGATCCGGGCCTACGCTCCCTACGAGGTCTCGGTACTCCTCCTGGGCGAGACAGGTTCGGGCAAGGAGCTGGTGGCCCGGGAGATCCACCGTCAGTCCCTGCGGCGGCAACAGGATCTGGTGGTGGCCAACTGCAACGGTTACAACGACCCGCACCTGGCGCGATCCGAGCTGTTCGGCTATTGCAAGGGGGCCTTCACCGGCGCCAACAAGGATCGCGCGGGCCTCATCGAGCAGGCGAATCACAGCACTCTCTTCCTGGACGAGATCGGCGATCTCGACCTGGGGGTCCAGGGCCTCCTGCTGCGCGTGGTGCAGTTCGGCGAGGTCACCCGCGTCGGCCCCGGCGAGCGCCCGCGCCATGTGGACGTGCGCTTCATCTTCGCCACGAACCGCGATCCCGACGAGCTGGTCCGCGCCGGTGCCATGCGCGAGGACTTCAAATTCCGGATCTCCGCCGGCATGATTCGTGTGCCCTCCCTGCGCGAGCGGCTGGAGGACCTTCCCGCCCTGGCGGCCCGTCTCCTCGCCCGGCTCCTTCCCAAGCAGGGACTCCGCGAGTGCCGCCTCTCGGGCGGGGCCGTGGAGCGCCTGCTCGGCCATTCCTGGCCGGGCAATGTCCGCGAGCTGGAGAACGTGCTGGTGCGTGGTGCGATTCGGGCCGTGACCGCCGGCCGCCAGGAGATCGCGCCGGAGGACCTGGAGCTGGGTCCTTGCGCGGCCGCGCCCGGAGGTGGGGATCCCGAAATGGCGGAGGCTCCCGGCGGGGAGGCCAACCCGCTCGATCGCATCATCGAGGACGGCGGCTACCCTGGATCCCTGAAGGAGATGCGGCGGGAACTCGGCGATCGGCGCACCGTCGAGCTTCTCGGCGAAGCGCTCCGGCGCACACGCCGGCAAACCGTGCGCGAGGCAGCCCGGCTCCTCGGGCTGCTCAAGGGGGGACGCGAGGAAAAAGACTACGAGAACCTGCGCACCTTCCTTTCCAGCGTTCGCGTGAACAAGGTCCACCTTCTGGAGGGACGATACCCATGGCAGGATCCCGAGCCTGTCCCTGGTGCCAAGCAGTAATCGAAGGCGCCAGCGCGGCGCGCTGTCCC
>CAZQAP010000091.1:0-2341 GCA_964591365.1 uncultured Planctomycetales bacterium | reverse complement strand
CCGAAACTCTGGTCCTCGAAGTCTGGGAAGGGGAACAGATCCGGCGGCGCTGCCACCTGCTCTTCGGGCGCAAGGCAAAATTCGGACGCAGCGCCGTCAAACGCTCGTCGTCCGGCCGCGTCCTGGGCAGCAACGACTGGGTCTGGCGCTGGCTGCCCTGCCGCTCTCTCGAGGAGGACCCGGAGAATGCCCGGCGCAACGCCGCCATCTCGCGCCTCGCGGGTGCTTTGGAAGTCTTGCCGGAAGGCGCCGTCCTCACTTCGTCCAGCGCTGCCCTGCTCCTGGATGGGAAGCCGGTGAGGCCTCACGCGAGCGAGAAGCTGGTCACGGGCCGGGAAATGGAGGTGGGGCTGGGTGTGGACCCCTTGTTGCGCTTGGGTGTGCGGGTGGCGCGGCGCCGGAGCTGGGATCCGGATCACTTCTTCCTTCTGGCGGATCAGGCAAACCATTCACGAACCGCTCTGGAGCTGACCGGGGGAGACATTCGGGCGGTGCGGGTTCGCCGTATGGAGAACGTTCCGCGCTGCTCCTACACCCTGGTTAACGGGGCTTTCGTCGCCGGCGGCGCCGGCGATGATCTCCTGGTCAAGGGTGCGCCCCGGGGTTGGCTGTGGCTGGCCCGCTGGGAACGTGTCCTCTACGTCTTCCAGCCCGGCTCGGCGGAGCGCACCTGGCGGCATGCCGAACTGGGCGAGACCTTCCACTGCGGCGAGACCACGCTGGGTTTGCGGGAGGGCGGCCCGCAGGCAACGATTGCGGAACCCGGCCTGGAGTAGGCGGGGAAAACGATGAATCCCTTCGAACGCCGCATCCTCGAAGCGGAAACACGCGCCAGGGAGCGGATCCGCCTGGCCGGGGAGGGGAACGCGCCCGGCCGATCCAGCCCGGGCCTGGAGGATCTGCGCCTGCGTGCGAGGGCGAACCAGCGGCTGCTTTCCGAGCGCCTGGGCCACAGCCTTGCCCCACAGGGTTTTTCGTGCAGCGCTCGCGACCGCCTCGATTTGGAAGGGCGTCTTTCCATTCTCAAGCACGACGCCGTCGAGGCCTGCTTCTTCGCCTTGCGGCTCCGGGCCCAGAAAGCGCTTCGAAATGGAAGCGGGAGAACGGGCCTGCTGGACGAGGTGCGGGCGGCCGGCGCGCGCCTGGAAGAGCTGGTGCCGCGGATGACGGCCTTCTTCGAAGCACGCAGCCCCGATGACCGGCGCACCGGCGACCTGGTGCCTCAGCTCGAGGCCGAGATGGCCGCGGCGGTGGTCGGGATCCGGGAGGCGCTTGGAACACTTCCTGCAGGTCTCGAAGTCCTGGTCGAAGAGGTGGATGCGGTTCTCAAAGCCATCCGCCTGGAGGCGGAACGCTTGCGAGAGGCGCGCATTGGCCTCCTGGAAGTCGTGGAGGAGGCGTACTGTTGCCAGCAGGCAAGCCTGCAGGAGGCGGGAATGGAATTCACGGTGGAATCCCGGGCCGGTGACGACCGGGTCCAAGCCGAACGCGAACCCCTGCTCTCACTCCTGGTGGAGCTGTTCCGGAACGCCGTTCTGCACCGGGAGGGGAACGCGGGCGGGCACTTGTGCATCGTCTTGCGGGAGGAGGCCGGCGCGCTTTGGCTGGACGTCTCGAGTTTCCCGGCCCGCAAACCGGAGGTGCCGCTTGAGCGTCTCCTGGAGCCCGGCGTGTCGCGGCGGGCCGACGGCGGGGAAGGCCTGGCCCTGGCCCGGGACCGGATGGCCCGCCAGGGCGGATCCGTGGAACTCGGCTACGACGAAGCCCGCGCCCTGTTCCGGGTCAGCTTGTCCTTTCCCAAGCGCCGTCCGGTGTAAGGGGAAGAAAAACTCGGAGTCTTCCTACAATTGGGGGCCGCCTCCCCCCCTGTCGGTCTCCCTCCGTCGATGCTCTGCCCTTCTTGCGGCCACGAGACTTCTGAAGGGGTCGATTTCTGTCCCGAGTGCCAAACTCGGCTGGGCCCGGGGACGCCCCCGCCCGCCGGGTTGAGCCAGGCGCCCACCCTGGAAACCCCGCCTTCGGGGCCTGCGGAGGAGGGCGCGGAGGCTCCGGGTGATTCCCGGATCCCGACGCAGCCGGATCTGAGCGCTCCCCCGCCCGGGACCAAGGGTCCCCGGATCGCCAATCGCTACGAGATCCTGGACGAGCTCGGCCGCGGGGGGATGGGCGTCGTGTACCGGGTGCGCGACCACCACCTCGGCGGCCGGGTCGTGGCTCTGAAACGGATCCGCGAGGCGGACGACCAGGGGGTGAAACGCTTCCTGCGGGAAGCCGAGGCGATCGCCGCCCTCAACCACCAAAACATCCGCGCCATCTTCGACCGCGGGGAGGACGAGGACGG
>CAZQAP010000090.1:4658-11663 GCA_964591365.1 uncultured Planctomycetales bacterium | reverse complement strand
GGTCAGACGCCGGAGGTGATCGCCATCACCGCCGCGATGCAGAGCAGGAACCAGCCGAAGATCTTCTTCATCCGCTTCTTGTCCAGCCGGACGCTGATCCGGCTTCCGATCTGGCCGCCGGCGAAGACCAGGACCGCCAGGATCAGGGAGGTCTTCCAATCCCAGTGGCCGGCGGTGACGTGGCCGCCGAAGCCGCCCGCGGCGGTCAGCCCGATCATGAAGGCGCTGGAACCCACGGCGATGTCCATCGGGATTCCGAACAGCAGGACCATCATCGGAACCTTGAGGATTCCCCCGCCGACGCCCACCAGGCCGCTGACCAGGCCGGCGACGAAGGAGACCGGCAGCGCGATCGCCAGATTCACGCAATAGGTGCGGCCGTCGAGGTGCCGCTTCCAGACCGGAAAGCGCACGGCCTCGACGGGGCAGGGGTGCCGTCCTTCCACGGTGCGGATCATGAAGAAGGCGGCGAACGCGACCACGCCCGCGAAGATCAGGGAGAGCGCGGTGCCGGAGAGCTGGGAGGAGCCCAGCCCCCCGGCGAATCCGCCCAGCGAGGTGACCAGCTCGAGCACGATGGCCAGCGGCCAGTCGATCCTGCCGGCCTTGCGGAAGACCAGCGAGGAGGAGAGCGAGATCACCATGATCAGGAACAGGCTGGTGGTCGCCGCGGTGTGGAAGTCGATCCCCAGCCACACCTGGATCGGGGTGTAGAGAACCCCCCCGCCCTGGCCGAGGATCGAAAACCCGACCGCGACGACGAACAGCAGGCCCCCGAGCAGGGGGATCATCGGATCAGTCCTTGCGGCCGGTGGCCTTGGCGTGGCAGGGGATGCAGACCTTCTTGTCGCCGAGCAGGCGGCCGTAGGGTTCGACCGTCATCTCGCCGCAGAGATCGCAGACGAAGCTCTCGAAGGAGTGCGGGTTCTCCTCCCACTTGCGGTCGAAAACCTCGCCGATCTTGAAGATCTGTTCGGCCGGCATGCTCATCACCCGCTCGACCAGCGGCGCGACCACCCCCTCGGGAACTTCCGAGGCGGGGATCCCCTTCTTGCGGTATTCCGTGAAGAACGGGGTCTCCTTGTTGGCCTTCATCACTTCCGCGCGCGGGGCGACGCGCACCGCCCGGCCGCTTTTCTTGTCGATCAGGGTCAGCCCCCACTTGCCGAGATGCAGCCGTTGGATGTTGCCCTTGCCGAAGGTGCAGCCGGTGATCATCTGCACGCCGTCGGCGAAGCAGGTGGCGCAGTGTTCCTCGCCGATCTCGACGAGGGCCATCAACTGGCCGTCCTTGGCGCGCTCGACGCCGAGCGCCTCCATCGCGGCGGCGCCGGCCCGCAGGCCCATGGGCATCGCCGGGCACTTGTGCCCGTGAAGCACGAGCCCGGCTTCGAGGTATTGCCCGGGATCGATCCGGAGGGTGGTCGTCATGATTTCGTCCTCTTTGTTCGGGGTTGACGGCAGGTCCCGCGCCGGCAGGGCCGGCGGGACTGCCTGGGTGGCGAATCCAAGGCGGCGGCGAGGCGCCGGAGCGAAGAGCAGAGAAACCTTCGCTCCAGCCGGTAACGGACCTCCCGGCCCCTCTTCTCGGCGGAAACGATGCCCGCCGCGCGGAGTTTCGCGAGGTGCCGCGAGACCCCCGAGATGTGGACCCCGCAGCAATCCGCCAGCTCGGTGACGGTGCGGGGTTCCCGGGCGGCGGCCAGCCTGCGGAGCAGGGCCAGCCGGTTGCCGTCCGCGAGGGCCTGGAAGAGCTCCGGACAGCACGCGTCGAAGACGGTCGAGGCGGCTCGACTGGGATTCATGGGATTTTATTAGCGCATTTGCGCAAATGTTCAAGTGTTTTTCCAGAAAAAATCCCTCCGCCCGGGGTCCGGATCAGTCCTTTTCCTTCCCGCGCGGGACGAAGGCGATGCGGCGGTCCGGATAGTCGAAGAAGACCACGAAATCGGCCAGCAGCTTGGCCCCGATGTTTCCGGCAGTGTAGGGGTCCAGGAAAGCGCCCTTGTCGGCGGTGGAGAACCCCGCCTGCAGGCGCCGGAAGCGCCGGCCCCCCAGCTCGAACCACTCCAGGGTCCCCGCCTCGAAGCCCTGCCGGCCGCCCACCCCCCCGGAGGTGCTCGAATAGGTCTCCCGGCCTTTCAGCAGCCCGAATTCCTCCACGGCCGGAGCGTGGAAGAGGACCGTTCCGGCGGCGCCCGTATCGAGCTTGAAGATCCCCTCGCGGTCCCCTTCGAAGCGGGCTTCCACGCAGGGATGCCGGCTGTAGAGCAGCAGCCGCTGCCAGGTGCCGGCCTCCAGGCGGAACCCGTCCGGAGGGTGGAGCGCCACGCGGCTCCTGGCTTCTTCCAGCTCGACCACGGCATTGGCGAAAACCGGGTAGCCCGCGACTCCGGCCACGGGAACGCCGAAAGCGGGCTCCAGGAAGCGGAGATCCACCTCCACGAAGACCGGATCCAGGATGGCGAGGGGACCGAGCTGGAACCTGGCCGCGCGACGGAAGGCCCCGGCAACAAGTCCTCCGACCCCTCCCACGGGGACGGAACCGAACGAAACGAGTCCCAGATCGTCCGCGGTGCGGGGATCGAGGACCAGTCCTCCCGCGCCGCTGTCGAAGACGAACCAGCCCACGTCCTTTCCGTCCACCCGCGGCCGGACCAGCAGGTGCCCGGTGCGGGTCTTCTTCACCTCCAGATCCGCGGGGAGGTCCGGATCCCATTGGACGGACTGCTCGTGGGTCAGGACCGGCTGGTAGGGGTTGCGAAGAAAATGCGGCGCCGGGGAGGTCTTCTCCACCCAGTATTCCTCGGAGAGGAATCCTCCTTCCCGGTGGATCAAGCGGTGGGCCAGCCGGAAATCCTCCTCCTGGCACGGATCCTCGAAAACCCAGAGATCCTCCCCCGAAGGGCCCGTGTGGGAAAGGGATTTCACCAGCCAGGTCTTCCGGTCGAGAACGAGCTTGCCCCGATAGATGCCTCCCTTTCTCCGCAGGGATAAAGCGACTTCGGCAGGGCCGGTCCCCGGCGGGAAGAGTTCGAGCTGGAAGGGGCCGTCGTCCTCCAGCCATCTCCCCGTGAAGGCCCAGAAGAAGGCCTGGGCGTTCTCCAGGTCGCCGAGTTCCAGCAGGCCGGAGGTGTGGTTCCAGTCCCGTTGCCAGCCGGTCTGCCCGTCGAATCCGGTCGTGAAGGGGAGCGGGCAGCGGACCTCCTGCAAGAACTCGCCCCGGGCCGTGAAAAGCATCCGGAAGGTGCCGGTCAGGCCGAGAGTGCGGGAGCGGCCTTCCAGGAGGATCCCGCTCTTTTGCGCCCGGATCCCTTCCAGTCCCAGGGCTTGGCGGGCGTGGGAGAGAACCTGGGCCAGGCTGGGGACCTCCTGGGCGGGAAGGGGCGCAGCAAGGGGGGGGGCCAGCCCCCCGGCAAAGGCAAGCAAGACGGAAAGGATCCCCTTCATGGGCGGGGGATCAGTATCTCAGAAGTCCGAATCCGAGGCAGACGAGCCAGAGGACCGCGAAGAGGTAGAGGAACTTGGCGGCGGCGGCGGCCAGGACCCGGCGGCCAGGCTGCCTGGAGGCCAGGGCGGCCAGCCAGAGAACCAGGAGGACGAAAGGAGCCCAGAGAGCTTCCGGCAGACCGGTTCCCAGGCCGCCGGGGATTCCCGCGCCCAGGGAGAAGAGGGCCAGAAAGGCGGCGGAGCCCGCCAGGCGGGCGACGAGGTCGGGGCCGCGGTGGCCGAAGGTCCCGGGCTGGGCCCAGACCCCCGCCAGGGCGGGCAGGGCGAGCCACGCATCGCCGAAGCGGGGTTCCCACCAGAAGAGCCAGTCCCCCGGGAGGAGCTTTTCGGTGCCGAGAATCCTGGCCGGCAGGCCTTCCAGCACCTGCAGGGAAGGGACCGCGATCCGCCCCGCCGCCAGAAGAGCGAATCCGGCGAGGGCCAGGCTCCAGGCGGGGGCGGAACCCCGGCCGCGCCACCAGGCCCGCAGCCCCAGCGCGGCGACAACCGGAAGCGGCGCACGCCAAAGGAGAGGAAGGATTCGGAGATCCGGGCTGTGCGCTTCCAGGACCCAGAGGCCTTCCAGCAACCAGCCGGTCAGGGTGGCGGTCAGGAGTGCCATCACCAGGACCACCCGTCCGGAGAAGGCCCCCGTGCGCACGCCGCCCGCTTCTAGAATCCCCGTTCCCATGCCAGATCCCACCACCCGCATTCTAGAAGTGGCCCGCGAAGCCGCCATCCAGGCGGCCGGCCTCTGCCGGACCGTCCTGGACCGATCCCCGGCCGCTCCCGAGGCGATGGCCAAGCTCGGCCAGGAACCGGTCACGGTGGCGGATTACGGCTCCCAGGCGGTCATCCTGCGGCTCGTGCGGGAGGCCTTCCCCGATCACGGCGTGGTCTCCGAGGAAGGCTCGCAAAACCTGCACGCAAGCGGCCGCAAAGACCTGACCGGAGACGTGGTTTCCCTGGTCGGGGACGTCCTCGGGGCTTCCGTTTCCGAAGCGACCGTCTGCGAGTGGATCGACCACCAGGGGAAGGCGGATGCGGAGTTCGTCTGGGCCGTGGACCCCATCGACGGCACCAAGGGGTTTCTGCGCCACGACCAGTTCGCCGTGGCGATCGGCGTTCTTCGCGGAGGGGAACCGTTCGCGGGAGCCCTGGCCTGCCCCAACCTTCCCGTGGCCCCCGGACGGCCGGAAGGCCCCCGGGGGGTCCTCTTTCTCGCCGCCCGGGGCTGCGGTGCGACCGCGGAAGCCTTGCAGGACGGCAATCCAAAGCCCGTCGCGGTCAGCACGACGGAGGATCCCGCCCGTCTTCGTGCACTGGGAAGCGTCGAGGCCGCCCACGGGGATCCGCACATCCTGCTCGCCCTGATCGAGGAGATGAAGCTGGGGGGGGGGATCGTGCGCCTCGACAGCCAGGTCAAGTACGGAGCCGTGGCCCGCGCCGAGGCCGAGATCTACCTGCGGCCGCGGTCGAATCCCGCGTACCGGGAGAACATCTGGGACCACGCTGCCGGCGTGGCAGTGGTGGAGGAGGCGGGGGGCCGGGTGACCGATCTGGACGGCCGGCCCCTCGACTTCCGCCAGGGCCCCAAGCTGGTGCGCAACCGGGGGGTTCTGGCCACGAACGGGAGGGTCCACGACGCCGTCCTGGAGCATCTCCGGCGCGTAGAAAAGGAAATCTAGCCCGGATTCCTCCCGGGCTGCTAGTGTGTTTTCGGTCCCAGGGGCCGAAGGCCCCCCCTACTGCCCGGCCTTCCTCGATCCTGTTCCATGGAGATCCCCTCACCATGACACAAGGTGTCTTCCCGATCCTCTGGGTGGAGGATGTCAACTCCTCCGCAGCTTGGTACGAATCCGTTCTCGAATTCCAGGTGGCCAACCATGGCGGTCAGTTCGCCGAATGCCAGCGGGGGCCCTGCCGGTTCGGCTTGCATCCCGCTTCCGATCTTTCCCCCTGGCCTGGCCAGGAAACCCATGGGAAAGGCGTCGGCATGGAGCTTGTCCTTTCGATCGACGGACTGGACGCTTTCTACTCCCGGTTGAAGGCTTCCGGGAAGGCGGAGATCGTATCCCCGCTGCGCGAGCATTCCGAAGCCGGGCTGCTGGAGTTCAAGGTGCGCGATCCGGACGGGTTCCTGCTCTCCTTCCAGTCTTCGGTTCCCATCCACGCCTGACCCGTTCCGCCGCGAGGGAGCGGAGCATGAAGACCCACACCGCCTACCTCACCCTGCACCTGGAAGATCGCTACGGATTCCGGCACATCACCCCGGAGATCCAGAAGATCGTCGAGGAGTCGAAGATCCAGGAAGGGATGGTTCTGGTCAACTCCATGCACATCACCGCCTCGGTCTTCATCAACGACAACGAGAGCGGCCTGCACCACGATTTCCTCCAATGGTTGGAGAAGCTGGCCCCATATGACCCGAGCGACCGCTACCACCACCACCGCACGGGCGAGGACAATGCCGATGCCCACCTGAAACGCCAGGTCATGGGCCGCGAGGTCGTGGTGGCGGTCACGCGGGGGCGGCTCGACCTCGGAACCTGGGAGCGCATCTTCTACGGCGAATTCGACGGGCGGCGGGACAAGCGCGTGCTGGTGAAGGTGCTGGGTGTATGATCCCGGTTCCACCTTTCCGCCCCAGGTTTGAATGAAAGCCCACCAGCCCCTTCAGGGAGCCTCCCGGCTCCTCCTTTCCGGCCTCCTACTGACACTGGCCTCCTGCGCGAACCCTGGTTCCACCTGGTTCCGCGGCCTGCGTCCAGGGGATGAAATCACGCTTTTCAGCCCCCTCGATCTCCCCGCTCCCGGGAAGGTCCGCAATGGCGCAGGGGCACCCGGCCCGGAGTACTGGCAGCAGCAGGCCGACTACGTGATGGAGGCCTCCCTCGACCCCGAAACGCGCCTCGTGCGGGGCCGCGCCCACGTGACCTACACCAACAACTCTCCCGATGCGCTCGACTACCTCTGGCTGAACCTCGAGCAGAACATCTTCCGCAAGGACAGCATCGGCAATCTCGTGGACGGGCGGACAGCCATCGGCATGCAGAACGCCGAGGGGAACGGTTATCTCATCCGCGCCCTCCGTTCGGGAGACAAGAACCTTCCGTTCCACGTCTACGACACGCTGGCACGGGTGGAACTTCCCGCCCCGATCCCCTCCGGCGGCGGGGTCTTCGAATTCGACGTGGAGTGGACCTTCATCGTCCCCAGGAAGGTCTTCCGCCGCTTCGGCATCGAGAAGGTCGCGGACGGCACCATCTTCGAGATCGCTCAGTGGTTCCCGGCCGTGGCGGTCTACGACGACGTCCAGGGCTGGAACACCCTGCCCTACATCGGCACCGGCGAGTTCTACACAAACTTCGGCAACTTCGACGTCAAGCTCACCCTTCCGAGGGAATACCTCGTGGTCGCCACGGGGGAACTCCAGAACCCGGAAGAGGTCTACACCCCCAAGCAGGTGGAAAGACTCCAGCGGGCGCGCAAGAGCGCCTCCACGGTGGTGATCCG
>CAZQAP010000090.1:0-4558 GCA_964591365.1 uncultured Planctomycetales bacterium | reverse complement strand
GGCTACAACCGGCGCTGGTTCCACTATCCCTATCCCGTGGCCACCAACGTCAACGGGATCGAAGGCGGCATGGAATACCCCATGATCGTCTTCTGCCGCACCCGCCGAAGCGAGGAAGGGCTCTACGGCGTGACCGCGCACGAGATCGGCCACAACTGGTTTCCCATGGTGGTCAACACGGATGAGCGGCGCCACGCCTGGATGGACGAGGGCTTCAACACATTCATCAACTACTACTCCCGCGAAGACTGGTTCCACGACGGAAGAAAGGGCCGCGGCAACCCCACCCGTTTCGCGGCCGGCATGACTCGGCCCGATCTTCTTCCGATCGAAACCGCTGCCGACCAGCTTTCCGGACGCCTCCTCGGCCAGCTCGAATACGCCAAGACCGCTGCCGGCCTCATCATTCTGCGTGAAAAGATCCTCGGTCCGGAGCGGTTCGACTACGCCTTCCGGAAATACATCCAGCGCTGGGCTTTCAAATCGCCCCAGCCGGCGGATTTCTTCCGTTCCATGGAAGACGCCGCCGGTGCGGACCTGGCCTGGTTCTGGCGGGGGTGGTTCCTGGAAACCGGATACCTCGATCAGAAGATCGAGACCGTGCAGCAGGCCCGCAAGGGGAAACCCGCCCGGATCGTCTTCCGCAATCTCGGCCGCCTGGTGATGCCGCTGGAATGGGAAGTGACCTTCGAAGACGGAACCGCCGAGTCGTTCCACCTGCCGGTGGAGATCTGGTTCCACTCCAACCAGGCCCGCGAAACCATCCCCACCACCAAGCGGATCGAAAAAGTTGTGGTCGATCCCGGCCGGGGGTACCCCGACGTGGACCGCCGCAACAACACCTGGGACCGGCTTCGGAATCCCTGACCATTGATTCCCGGCCCGCCGGGGCTTAGGAATGGATCATGTCCACCCTCCCCACCCTGGAAACCCCGATCGGGGAAATCGCGGCCACCTTGCCGGCGTCCGTCACCATTTTCGAACGTCTTGGCGTGGATTACTGCTGCGGCGGCTCGAAAAGCCTGGAAGTCGCCGCCCGGCAGGCGGGCCAGGATGCGGCCGCGGTTCTCGAGGAGATCCGGGAACTGAACCGCCAGCCGGAGGAGGAACGGGACTGGACGGATGCGAAACTGGGGGAACTCCTGGATCACATCGTCTCCACCCACCACCTCTATCTGAAAGAGGCCATGCCGCGCCTTTGGAGCCTGGCCGTCAAGGTGTCGGAGGTCCATGGGGAACGACATCCCGAAATCCGGGAACTGCGGCGGGAGATGTCGGGGCTTTTCGGCGAACTCGAGCCCCACATGATGAAGGAGGAGCAGATCCTCTTTCCCCTGATCCGCGCCATTGCGGATCAGGGCTGGGAAATCGTCGCCACCCAGGGGAGCCCGGAGGCGCCCATGCGGGTGATGGAAATGGAGCACGAAAACGCGGGACAAGGGCTCAAGCGGATGCGCGAACTCACCGGCGGCTACCAGCCTCCCGAGGACGGCTGCACGTCCTTCCGGGCCCTATATCAAGGTCTGGCGGAAATGGAGCAGGACATCCACCGTCACATCCACCTCGAGAACAACATCCTTCATCCGCGGGTGAGGGATCTTGGAGCAAAGACGGTCTGACTCGGACCGGTCCGCTCCAAGCTTTCCAAAACCCGGGGTCAGTCCGCCGTACGGCCGGTCCGTTCCAGCTCCGCCCGGCCCTGAGGTGAGATCCGCTCCGGCGTCCAGGGGGGGTCGAAGACCAGTTCCACGCGGACTTCCTCGACGCCCTCCACCTGGAGAAGCCTGCGGCGGATGCCGGCCACCAGGGCCTCGCCCATGGGGCAGGCCGGAGTCGTCAAAGTCAGCTTCAAGAGGACGGCACCCTTCTCGCGGTCGAAATCGACCCGGTAGACGAGTCCGAGGTCGAGAATGTTGAGCCCCACTTCGGGGTCCTTGATCTCCCGCAGGGCGGCAAGAAGGGCGTCTTTCACGGCCGGCAAAGGTAGACCCTTCCCACGGCGGCCGCAAAGATCAGCGCGGAAACGGCCAGGAAGATCGAAGCGATGGAAAGAAGCCAGGGAAGCCCCAGCAGCAAGGCGAGGGTGAACTGGAGAAGGGCGGTCTGCATGGCCACCCACTGCCATTCGGGAACTTCCCGGGGGAGAAGGTCGCCCGCGGCGGGGATCTCCTTCAGTCCGAGATAGGGACTGAAGCGCCGCAGCCAGACCAGGAAGGGGACGATCTTGTAGAGCTGCCCCACGATGATGCTGCCGACGAAGCCCGGGAAAGCCGCCACCGCGTAGGCCAGGGCCAGCCGGTCGTGCATCCCCCGGTCGAGCCCCGGCAGGAAGAGGGCCGCCCCTTCTCCGGCGGCCACGAGCAGCCACGTCACCGAAGCCAGGGAGTGCCACCAGGCGGCATCAAGATTGCGGCGGAGACGGGCCCGCATGAGGAAGACCACCTGGACGGTGAAGGCCAGGACCGCCGCGGCGAGGCAGGAGACGCCGGCGGCGGTCAGGAAGGGGATCCGACCGAAAAGGAAATCGACCACGAGCACACAGAGGCCCAGGTTTGCCGCAAGGAAAGCCGCCCACCCGAAGGTCCGCGGCACCCGGTAGGCCAGAAGAAACATCTCCAGCATCCGGTACACCATGCCCATGACCAGCAGACCGAAAAAGCCCAGACCCGCCAGATGGACATGCGCTTTGAGGACTTCCAGGTGGTCGCCCAGCAGGAAAGGTTTCCAGAGATTCCAGGCCAGCGCCAGACCCATTCCGGCCGCGAGCAGAAGATAGAAGAGCGCCGCGATCACGTGGGCTCCTGTCAGATCGAGCGCGGCCGCGCGGCTCAAGGTGGCGAGGAGGTTTAAGACGTAGAGAAGAATGCCCAGTGCCAGCAGAGCGGCGGAAAAAGGAAGGCCCCAGTGGGTTTCGTAGATCCACATATGTCCCGCCATTCCCGAGGCCCCCAGGAAGAGGAAGACCAGCGCGATCCAGGCGGTGCGTTCACTCCGAATGCGGACCTGGAAAAGGACCGGAACAAGCTGGAGAAGGGCCCCCTGGGCGATGGGGAGAAACCAGAGCAGCACGCAGACGTGCGTCAGCCCCAGAAGGACCGGCTGGAAGAAGTGCCCCTGAAGCGAGTCCGCCTCGAGCGCCAGAAAGATCGAAAACGCCAGGAAGCCCGCGATCCCCAGCAGGAAGTGGGCCTGGACCAGGCGAAAGGAGGGCGCGTGGGAAGAGGAAAGTCCTCCGGGAACTCCGCTCACGGGTTCGAACCCTTCTCCTCCAGGGCCCACTGGGGAAGGACATGGACCAGGTAGTCTCCCTCTCCCCTTTTGACCGTGCGGGCGGCATACCCCCGCAGCGCAAGCTTGTCGTAGAGGAGCAGCGGTTCACGGTGGTGATGGACGAGGAGCTGGGCTCCGGGGCCGAGTTCTCCCAGGCGGGTGAGGATGGCGATCAACGGCTTGGGCGGCTCCATTTCGCGCACGTCCAGTTCCACGGGGTCCTGGAGGGGGGCCCGGGCGGCGGCCTCACGGGTCTCCTGAATGGTTTCGGACGTCTTGAAGAACCAGACGTGGAAGACCCCCTCCTGCTCCTCGATGCAATGGTCGAAACCCAGGCTTCGCAGGACTCCGAAGAGCGGCTGAGGGCGGAACCCGGCGATCAGGTGGAGCGCTTCGTCCGAGGCCAGCTCCTTGGCGGCCGCCATGATGACGGGGAAGGGTTCTTCGCCGCGGGCGAAAAGAGGCCGCACGTCCAGCTCCCGGACGCGGGCGGCCCCGGCACGGCGCACGGGTTCGGGCAGATCGGTCGTTTCCATGCCCCGGTCTACTTCTTCAGCAGGTAGTCGGCAAGGACCCGCTTCTCGGTCTCGTTCAGCCCGAAGTCCGGCATCGGCGTTCCGGGCTTGATGGCCTGGGGATTCGTCAGCCAGACCAGGATCTCCTCGCGGGTCTTGCGCATGCGAACCCCGTTCAGGACCGGGCCGACATGCCCGCCGGAACCATCCAGAACGTGGCAGTTCAGGCAGCCGTAGCGCAGGATCAACTCCTCGGGCCCCTTGGCGGCAACCTGAAAGCGGGCGCCGGGCGGCTGGATGGCACCGCCGGCCCAGTGGGAGAGGGCGGCCAGGCTCCACCCGCCCTCGTGCGCCAGAAGACTGGCGGCCCCCGCGGCTCCCAGGAAGAGAGCCATCATGAAGCCCACGAGGAGAAGGGCGCGGCGGCCGCTCATGGCGGCTCAATCTATCGCAAGCGGATCCCGAGCGGGGAGGAATTCGATCTTCCGCTTGCGCACTTCGGACCGGAAGGGGGGGATCTTTTCTTCGAAGAAACGGTTGAGATCGCCCAGGGCCTTTTCAAGCCGGCTCCGGGCCTGGGCCAGGTACTCCTTCTGGGCCGGGGTCGGGCGTTCCCAGGAGGAAGACATGGCGCCGCGCGCCTCCCCGATCTTCGCAAGCGCGTTCTTTTCGGCCGGGATGCCCTTGGTCCCCGGCGGAGTCCAGAACTCCTTCTCGAGTTCCTTCAACCCCTTCTTGAGATCGGAGGCCTTCTTCTTGAACTCCTTGAGGGC
>CAZQAP010000089.1:0-11675 GCA_964591365.1 uncultured Planctomycetales bacterium | reverse complement strand
CCGGGCCTTCCTGTCAGGGCTGGAAGCGGACCGGCAGGCAGACCGACCAGACGGCGGGGGAGGGTGCCTGCCCCGGCCAGTTTCCGCGGAAGGGGAAGTAGCCGGGTGCCTCGATCTCGAGCGACCAGGGGCCTTCGGGAACCTGGAGGCGGAGCATGGGTGCCATCCCGGGGCCCCATTGCCGGACCGCAAGCACGCTTCCATCCTCGGCCCGCACGGTGACCTGCGCCTTTCCGGAAAGAAGCCAGGCCTGGTTGCCGCAGGTGAGCCGGTCGAGGCGCGCCGTGTTGGTCGGCGCAGTCCAGCTTCCCGGTATTCCAGGCAGCCGGTTCCCGCAGAGGACAAGACCGAAGGGCCGGGTCTTGCAGGGCGGAGTGCGCGGGATGACGAGTTCGGCGGTGCTTTCGGGCTCGCGGGCCAGATCGAGGGGGAACACCCATTCGCGTCCCGGATCCTCGGAAAGCCGCACCAGCGCCAGGATGCGGCGTGCGGGCAGGCCGCTGACGCGGACCGCACCTTCGTCATCCCCGCGCAGGTCGCTGGAGTGGAATCCGTTCCCGGTCTCGGCCCGCAGCAGGCGCCCCTCGGGGTCCCGGAAGCGGATCCGAGGCCGGGCCAATGGATTCCCCTCCTGGTCGCGCACGCGCAGTTCCAGGCTGCGGGCGGGGTAGAGTCCGACCTGGAAGGAATGCACACCCAGCGGATATTCCCGGGCGGGCAGGAAGGTGGCCGCGTATCCCGGAGCCTGGACCGCAAGCGCCCATTCCCCGGGTTCAAGGGCCTCGATGTCGAAGCGTCCCTCGTGAAACTCCCGGGCCGGGGCGGAGGCCGCGGACTCTCCCGGCCGCTCGGGGATGGCCTGGAACTCTTCGAGGGGGCGGCCCGTGAGCGCATCCCGCACTTCGCCCGCCAGGACCACCTTGCGCAGAAACAGGGGATCCAGGTCCATTTCGAGGACTTCTCCAGAGGGGACATGGCGCCGCTCCATCTTCCAGTCGGAGTTTTCGGGATGGGTCACGGTCACCAGGAAACGGCGGTCGGGGAGATTGCGGAAATGGAACCGCCCGCGGGCATCGGTGTGCGTCACCGGCGCCCGGAGAGTTCCGGGCCAGGGCGGAGGGGCCGAAAGATGGCTTTCCGCTCCATCCAGCGGGCTTTCTTCCGCAAGACGGACCTCCGCGTCCGCCACGGGCCGCCCGTCTTTCTCCAGCACGCGGCCGGCGAGTCCGCGGGCGGGTTGCAGGCGGATTTCCAGCGGCGGGGCCGCCTCCTCCCGGAGGGAAACGGGATGGACCACTCTCCAGGCATGGCCTTCGGCCCGAATCAGGAGGGTTCCGTCCGGGAACGGGGCCAGGCCCGGGAAGGAGAAGCGACCGTCCTTCGCGCTCATCCCCACCAGCGAGCGTCCGCCCTCCTTCAGGATCAGGGCCGCGCCTTCCACCCCCTGATCCCCGGTTTCGGCCAGGACGCGGCCGGTCAGGGAGAGTCCCGGGTCGAGTCGGATCCGGCTCGGGGCGCCGCCCGCCTCGGCGCTTCCCATCCAGGGGGCGAAGCCGGGCTGATCGACTTCCAGCCGGTAGGGATGGTTCTGCAGGCCGGAGATCTCGAACGATCCGTCCTCGCGGGTGAGCACCCGCCCGGGCGGGGGGCCGGCGCGGAAGACTCCGGCCATTCCGGTGGTCCGCAAGGGCGCACTCTGCGGGTCGTCGCGCATGCGGACGGCCACCTCCTCCAGCCCGCTGCCGTCGGGAGCCAGAACCCAGCCCTGAAGGGAGTTTGCGGAGCCCACCCGCAGTTCGATCCCGTGGATCAGGCGCCCTCGTTCGAGCCTTCCGGTCAGGCGCTCCGCCGGGCGGAGATCCCCGCCAGGGCCCGAAGCGGAGAGGACGAAATCGGGGCCCAGGGCGGAGACCGAAAAACGGCCTTCTTCGTCGGCGGTCACCTGGCGATCCGGCAGGGCGCCGAGTTCCCGGTCCACCTGCGCGACCCCCCGGCACCATCCTCGAACGCGCGCGTGGGGAACGGGGCGGCCCTGCTCGTCAAGAACCCGGCCGGATACCGTCGCCCCGCGGGTCACGGGGATCCGGATGCTGGTGCGCGAACCGGGCCGCAGGCGCTTGCCGAGCGTCATCTTGCGGGCCGCGGTCTCGGGGCCCGCATCCACGAGCAGGGCGTCCAGCGTCACCGGACATGGAACGGGAAGCTGGAAGCTTCCGTCCTCCCCGGTGTAGAGGGGCGGAATCTCCGCCGCGCGCTCCCCGGAAAGAAATGCCCGCACCCGGACGCCGGCCAAAGGCATGCCGTTGCTCTCCCGGACCACCCGTCCGGAGAGGATCGCCAGATTGGCGGGGGGAGCCGGGTGGGCGGGGACAGGGGCCGGCGGGGGAGGCGCGGGGCTCGGAGCCGGGACAGCCTCCGGAGGGGCCGGGGGGGCCGCGGGAGCCTCGGCATTGCGAGCCGGCCAGCCCAGCCGGGCCCGCAGGGAGTCGAGCAGAGGATCCAGGCGGCCCGACCGCCAGGCCGGCACGCCGGCGCCGGCCAGGGCCAGGAGCAGGCCCAGGGGGATCAGCAGTCGTTTGCGGAGCACCAGGGAAAGGCTGCCGGAGAGGGTGGGGTCCCGGTCTGGCACGCGCGCACGGCCCCCCTCGCGGAGATTGCTTCTTCCTCGGCCTTTTCGGGCCCCTTCTTGAGGGTCCAGGGCCCCGGAAGGCCCGTCTGGTCAACGAAAGAAGGCCCCGCGCGCGGCCGGTCGCGCCCGCAGGACTCCGCCCGATTCCCCCCACAGCCGCGCGGCCTTGGCGGCCAGGCGCTTTTCGAGCCCGGCGATCTCCTGGCTGCGGGTCAGAACCAGAAGGGCGGAACCGGCCCCGGAGAGGGTGGCTCCCAGGGCGCCGTTTCTCTGGGCGAAGGCCAGCATCCCCTTCTGGCCGGCGAGCTGCTTGAGGCGCGGCTGGACGTGCAGGTCGTCCTCGATGCCCGCGCGGAGGAGTTCGGGATCGAGGCGTCGCAGGCCCTCCAGCAGGGCGGGAATGCGCCGCGACTGGGCCACCGCTTTTCCGAACGGAATCGAGGCCGGCAGGACTTCGCGTGCCCGGCCCGTGGAGAGCGGGTAGGGGGGCAGGACCAGCAGAAAGCGCAGATCGCGGTGGAGCGCCACGGAGAGGTGGACCCAGCCGCCCTTCTTCCTCGGAAGCGACCAGTGCCCCCCCCCCAGGAAGGAAGCCACCGCGTTCTCGGGATGGCCCTCGAGCTGGATGGCTTCCTGAAGGAGATCTTCTTTGGAAACCCGGCCTCCGGTCAGGCGGTTTCCCAGAAGGAGCCCGGCGGTCAGGCCGGCGCCGCTGGCGCCCAGGCCGCGGGCGGGGGGAAAGGAGGCCCGCACTTCGAGGTCTCCGGTGGGGAGGACCTGTCCGGCCAGCATTGCGGCCCGGCGCATGCCGCGCCGAACCGGATCCTGCCCGAAGGAAAGGACCGATTCGGCCAGGAGGCCCTTGCGTTCCAGGTGGTTGCGCGGGGCCGGCTTCCAGGTCAGTTCCAGGGCCAGGTTGAGCGCGATCCCCAGCGCATCGAAGCCGGGGCCCACGTTGCTGGTGGAGGCGGGCACCACCAGCTTCAAGGGGAAGGGTTGACGGTTCTTGAGGGCCTTCAGAGCCAAGGGTTCGCGGGCACGGAGGGGGGTTGCGGGGGATTTCTTGGACGGGGGGCGATTCTGGCGTAGAATCTACGACTTTCCCCCTCCACCAGCTGCTTCCAAGAAGCCCGTTCCTGATGGCCGTCCAGACCCGACCCACCGCCGCCGGTACACCGCGCCCTGCCCGCCAGGAGGCCGAGCGCCTGGCGGGGATCCGCAACATCGGAATCATGGCCCACATCGATGCCGGCAAGACGACCGTCACCGAGCGGATCCTCTTCTTCTCCGGGCGCACCCACCAGATGGGGGAGGTCCACGACGGGAAGGCGACGATGGACTACCTGGAGGACGAGCGCAAACGGGGGATCACCATCACCTCCGCGGCGACCCGCTGCGACTGGAACGGCCACCAGATCAACCTGATCGACACTCCCGGCCACGTCGACTTCACCGCCGAGGTGGAACGGGCCCTGCGGGTTCTGGACGGGGCGGTTGCGGTCTTCGACGGGGTCGCCGGGGTCGAGGCCCAGTCGGAGACGGTCTGGCACCAGGCCGACCGCTACAAGGTTCCGCGCATATGCTTCATCAACAAGCTCGACCGGACCGGGGCCGATTTCGACCGGGCTTTTGAAACGATCCGGAGCCGTCTGGGCGCCAATCCAGTGCGCATGCAGGTCCCTCTCGGAAAGGAGAAGGACTTTTTCGGGATCGTGGACCTGATCACCCGCAAGGCCTATCGCTTCAAGGTCGAGACCCAGGGCTGCAGTTTCGAGGAGATCGAAATTCCCGCGGAAGTTTCCCCGGTCGTCGAGCATCGGCGGGAAGAAATGGTCGAGACGCTGGTCGAGGTGGACGACGCCCTGGTGGAGAAGTTCCTCGAAGGGGAGGAACTCACCGAGGAGGAGATCCGCCACTGTGCGCGCAAGGCCACCCTCCTGCGCCGCGCGGTGCCCGTTTTCTGTGGTTCGGCCCTCCAGGACAAGGGCGTCCGTTTCCTCCTCGACGGGATCGTCGAATACCTTCCTTCACCCCTGGACGTCGGCGATGTGGTCGGTTTCCATCCCCGGGACGATTCCAAGGAAGAGCGCCGGGCTCCCGACAGCGGAGAGCCTGTGGCCGGACTGGCCTTCAAGACCATCGCCGACCCCAATGGCGATCTGACCTTCGTGCGGGTCTATTCGGGGTGCATGGTCCAGGGGGGCGCGGTGCTCAACCCCCGCACGCGCAAGAAGGAGCGGGCCGGAAGGCTCATGTTCATGCATGCCAACAAGCGGGAAGCCGTCCAGGAGGTCCGGGCCGGGGAGATCTGCGCGGTTGTCGGCCTCCGCAGCACCGTGACCGGGGACACCGTCTGCGATCCCGGCCATCCGTTGGTGCTCGAGTCCATGAATTTCCCGGAGACCGTGATCAGCCTTTCGGTCGAACCCAGGTCGCTGAAGGATCGGGACAAGCTGACCGACGTGCTCGCCAACCTGACCCGCGAGGATCCCACCTTCAAGGTCCGGGTGGAGGAGGAGACCGATCAGCTCGTCATCTCCGGGATGGGCGAGCTTCATCTGGAAATCATCACCACGCGGATCCAGCGGGATCACGGCATCCCGATCAACGTTGGGGCGCCCAAGGTGGCCTACAAGCAGACCCTGGCCCGCAAAGTCGACATCGAAGGCCGTCACGTCAAGCAGTCGGGGGGCCATGGCCAGTTCGCGGTGGTCAACATCCGCTTCGAACCCCGTTCCCTGGAAGAGGGGGAACCGGTGGAGTTCGTGGACAAGATCACGGGGGGGGTCATCCCCCGGCAGTTCATTCCCTCGGTGGCCAAGGGGCTGCAGGAGGCGGCGCGTTCGGGCGGACGGCTGGGCTGGCCCTTCGTCGGGATCCGGGCCGAGCTTCATTTCGGGAAGTCGCACGACGTGGACTCCAGCGAGCTGGCCTTCAATCTGGCCGGCCAGCTCGCCTTCCGAAAAGCAGCGGAGGGCAACAGCTCCCTTCTCGAGCCGATCATGAAGCTCTCCGTCCAGACTCCGGAAGAATTCCTGGGAGAGGTCATTGGAGACCTCAACAGCCGGCGGGTCTCGATCGAGGAAATCGCCGTCACCGGCCCCCTGCGGGCCATCGTGGGGAAAGTCCCCATTGCGGAGATGTTCAACTACGCCAGCACCCTGCGGGGCCTGACCCAGGGAAGGGCGGCTTTCTCGCTGGAGCCGCTGGAGTACGCTCCCGTGCCCCATGCGGTTGCCGAAAAGCTGCGCAAGGAGGCCGGTCTGGGACCGGGCTGACGGGCTGGAGGGGGAAAGGCCTCCCGCAAACCCCGTGGGCGACGGTATCTTGGAGCGGACGGCACCCGAGCTATGACCTCTCCGTCCCTCCCCCGAGATGACCCGCGAGCGGCCCGTGCCCTGGGCCTCAAGCCCCCGGTCTACGCCCATCTCCGCGATTCCCTTCGCGCTGGTGAAGATCCCGTTTGGCTGCGCTGGGCGGATCCCCGTCTGGCGGGCACCTTTCCGAACCCCTTCGGGTTCGAACTGCTCCTGGAACGCCTTGCGGCGGAGGAGTCCCTGGAGCGGCGCCGGCTCAACCTGCTGCGGGCCCTGGCGGAAAAGGGGCGGCCGGAAGTCGAGGCCGCGGTGGCGGATGCCCGGGACGAAGGGGAGTTGGAGGACCTGTCCCTGGCCCTGGAACCTAGCCGTCCGCCCGAGGGCTGGGAGCCTCCTTCGAAGCCCGAACATGCCGCCTTCCTGGATTCCCTGCGGGGCAACGTCGGGCTTGCCCGCGATCTCCGGCGATTCTTCCGGGAGAAAGCCGTCGCCACCGTCGAACTCAATTCCGGAAAGGGGGCCGATGCGCGCTCCTTCCGGCAGTTCGAAGGGATGCGGGAACCGCTTCTCCACCTGCCCGTCCAGAAGTATTTCCAGCTTCGACGGGGAGAGCGCCTGCATGTCCTCAAATTGAAGTTCGAACTTCCCGCAGGCGATCTGCGCACGTTCTTCGACCGTTCGGTGGAAGGGGTCCCCCCCCAGGAGAAGGACGGCTACCAAAAGCTGTTCTTCGAATTCTTCCAGCGGGAGCGGCAGGGGCGCTACGTTCAGGAGGCCCGGGCGCGCCTGAAACGGAACGCCGAGAACGTCACCCTGCAGCACGCCTGGGAGCAGCTTCAGAACGCCCTGGACCGCGGGCGCCACGAGGGGCAGGTTCTCGGGCTCTGCGTCCTGCGGGGCAACCGCCTCGTTGCGGGCCTCATCCGGGAGGATGGCCATCTTCTCCGCACCCGGGTTCTTCCCGCCCGGGGCGACGGCCTTCCCGACCGGATGAAGGAATTCCTGGGGGATGCGAAACCCTCCCTGGTCGCCATTCAGTCCGACCCGGTCACCCGGGGGATCGTGCCTCCCATCCTCCAGGTCCTTCGCGCCGAGGGAGGACGGGTGCGCAGCGCCTCGGTTCCGCTTGCCGTGGTCAAGACCCTGCTCCGCGAAGTCGCCCGGCGCCCGGATGAGACCCACCTCACCCACGACGAACGGCAGGCCCTCCTTCTCGCCCGGCTGGCCTGGACTCCGCGGGCGGCGGCCTTCCACACGCCTCACATCGTGCGGGCCTACATCCCCGGCCGCTCCGAAATCAATGCCCGCCGGCTCGAAGAGTTCGAACGGACCTTCCTCCGGAATCTTCTTCTGCAGCGGGGCGTCGATGCCAATCATGCCCCGCCCGACCAGCTGCGACTGGTGCCCGGGCTGGATGCCGAAGGGCTCGTCCGCGAGAGGTCCACGGCGCCTTTCCGTTCCCTGGAGGACTTCCAGGCCCGCATGGGGCTTCCCCCGGGAGCCTGGCGGGCGGCCTGTTGCTTCCTGCGCGTGCACGACAGCGACCAGAGCCTCGATTCCCGCCCCGTCCACCCCGCCTACTACCCCGTCCTTGAAACCCTGGCCGCAAAGGCCGGGCTTACCGGCCAGGATCTGATGAAAGATCCCTCCCGGGTGAAGGAGTTCGACTGGGAGCCCCTGCTCAAGGAGAAAGGATGGCCCGCGGGCGTGGTAGACCAGCTTCGCATCCACCTGGGACGGTCCCAGCGCCGGCCGCGCAAGAGCCACAAGGGACGGGAAGGGCTGCGCCTGGAGACCCTGGAGGTGGGGGCCGTCCTGCGGGGCACCGTTTCCGCTCTGCTTCCCTATGGGGCTTTCGTGGACGTGGGCGCCCGCCGGGAAGGGCTGGTCCACATCAGCGAGATGGCGGATCGTTTCGTCAACGATCCCGCCGATGTCGTCCAGGTGGGCCAGGAGGTGACCGTGCGGGTCCTCTCGATCGACGTGGAGCACCAGCGCTTCCGGCTTTCCATGCGTCAGGGGGAGGCCCGGGAGGGGAGCCGGGGCGAAGGCCGGGATTCCGGTCCCGCAAAGAAATCCGGAGATTCCGGGAGCCCCAAGCGTGCAAGGCCCCAGGGAGGAAGAAGCCCGGCTCCGGACACCGGCCGTGCCGCAGAGCGCGGCCGCAGGGATTCACGCGAAGCCCGGGAAACCCGCCCGAGGCGGGAACGGCCGAAGCGGGGGCGGGTTCATTCCCGGGGAGACGAGTTCGATCCCTTCCCCAGGGATGGGAAGCGCGTCCGCAAGGACCCCGACTTCAATCTGGACCCGCGCAAGGAAGGCGAAGAGATCGACCCGAACAATCCTTTCTTCAAGTTCTTCCAGAAAAACAAGGCCGTCGTCCGGGAGGAAAAGGAAGAGAAGAAAGAGAAGGACGGCACGCCCTCCAATTGATCCTTCCCGGGGTCATCGCCAGCGGCGCAGCAGGGGGGGGGGACGCCCAGTCCGGCCAAGTGCCCGCGGGCCTCGTTCATCCAGCGGCGGGCATCCAGGGCATAACCCTTGGTCGGCTTCACTCCTGGAAGCCTGGCGGAAAACCACGCATTCCAGTGGTCCATCAGCCGTTCGCGGGTCAGCTTGGCCGCCAGCGAGGCAAGGGAAACCGGAAAGAAAGAAGCATCCGCGCCTTCCCGGAAGCGGACCTGGACATCACGGCGGGCGAATCGAAGGGTATAGACGGATCCTCCCCGGGCCTCGGCATGGGTCTCGATCCGATCCGGGTGCAGGGCCTGGCGGAGCAGCCCCGCGTAGCGCAGCCGGGCCCCATGGCGGTCGAGTTCGATCCGCAGGGGGGCCGTGCCGGTTGCCGCGAGGAGATGGCGCATCACTTCGGCCGTGACCGCGAAGAGCGCATCTCCTTTGGTGGGCAGCCGTCGGTTGAGGACATTCCACTCCGCTGCGGGAACCGCCCGCGCCCCCAGCCCGTCGAGGGTGCAGCCGTTCTCCTCCAACTCGCGCGCCAGGAGCATGCTGTCGAGCCGCGCGCGGTCGGGCTCGACCGAGGGGCAGAGCGGGCCCTCCAGGTTGCGGAACCAGGGGGCCCGGGAGAACCAGACCGGGCGTCCCGCGGGAGGCTCCTGCAGCCAGGCGGCGAGTTTCCCTCCAGGGCGGTCCGGGCAGAGGATCCTGCGGAAGGCGGCAACGCTGCGCTCCAGGCGCCGGCGTCCCAGCGGGCCGCGGTTGACTTTCTTGGAATCGTCCACCCGCAGGCGGGCATCCCCCCGGCCGGCGTTGCGGACCGTCGTGCGCGGCAGGAGGCGCCAGAGATCTGCTTCCGGGTCGGGAACCCGGAAAAGGGAGTAGCCCACGACGAAGGGCCCGAGGAGGGGGCCGTAGCCCGCCTCGTCGACACCCGCCAGAAAGGCCATGAGCGGTCAGTCTGTGCGGACGGGGCGGCGCCCGTAGGTGCCCGGCTCGATGGCGCCGCCGGGCCGGCGGCGCAGCCAGAGGTAGAGGCCCAGAGCCAGGGGGATCACTGTCAGGCCGACAAGCTGGGAAGTCGAGAGGAAGAGCACCGGCTCAGCCCCCTGGCGGGCGGCTTCCTCGGGGGAGAGCGACCAGATCCCCCCGCGGGCCTTGAAGTCGGCTCGAAAGAGCTCGTTCATGAAGCGCAGGACCGCGTACCCGGCCAGCAGGATGCAGAAGACCTGCCCCTTGAACCGCCGCCGCCGCAGCAGCCAAAGGCCGAAAAGGAAAAGGCTCAAGGCGCTCAACGCCATGTAGAGCTGGGTGGGGTGCACGAACTTGCCGGCCAGCTCGGGCGGGAAGAGGGAGCCCTGGGGGAGCGGGTCGGGCAGATGGAGGGCCCAGGGAACGTCGGTCACGCGCCCGTAGTCGTCGCCCACCGAGAAGCACCCCAGCCGGCCGATGGCCTGGCCCAGGAAGGCTGCGGTGAGGGCGAAATCCCCCGTCCGCCAGAGATCCAGCCCGTTCTTGTGCATCTTCCAGAGCCCCAGCACGGAGGCTAGAATCAGGCCGCCGTACATGACGAGTCCCCCTTCCCATATGGCGAAGATCCGCAGGGGATTCCCCAGAAAGTAGTCCAGGTGGACCAGGACGTAGGCCAGCCTTCCGCCCCCGATGACCCCGATCAAGACCCACCAAGCGATGTCCCCCGCAGACTCATGGTCCTTGGGATTCCCGTACTTGAAGGAGAGCCGGGTGGCTTTCCACACGGCGACAAGGAACCCTGCGGCCACGAACAGCCCGAAAGTCCGCAACGGGATGACGTGGCCGAAAAGCGTGAAACGGAAGAGCTCCGGAAACACGGGGGCATCCTAGCGCGGCGGGCGCCCGAATCGATGAGCTGCATCCCGATGACCAAGGAGCGATCCAACCAGGAACCCGTCCGCGTCCTCTTCGAGGGCCGCTACTGCAAGCTGGTCCGGGATCTCCCCCAGACCATCTTCTACTGCCCCAAATGCAAGGGAAAGGGGTGCGCCCACTGCGAAGGGTACGGCAAGCTCACCCGGGATTCGGTCCAGGAGCTGATTGCCCGAGTCGCCATGCCGCGCCTGCGGGGGCGGCGCAACAAGTTCCACGGCGCCGGGCGGGAAGACGTGGATGTGCGCATGCTGGGAGAGGGGCGGCCCTTCGTCTTCGAGATCCTCAAGGCGAAGCGCCCGGTCATCGACCTTCCCGAGCTGGCCGAAGAGATCAACCGCCGTTCCGAGGGGCGCATCCGGGTCCATGGGCTCCAGTATTGCGGCCGCCGCCGGGTGGTGGAGATCAAGGAGACCCGCTGCCCCAAGGACTACCAGGCCCGCATCGAGATCGTGGAGGACGCCGATCCTTCCGAAGTCGAGCAACACCTCCAGGCGATCCGGGATCGGGGCCGGATCGGCATCCTGCAGGCCACCCCCCGGCGGGTGGCCCACCGGCGGGCCGACCTGGAGCGCAAGCGCTGGCTGGAGCTGATCGGCTTCCAGAAAGTGGAAGGGGAGGAGCTGCAGGGGGGGTGGGACGTGACCCTCCGCTCCGCACACGGCACCTATATCAAGGAGGCCATTTCCGGCGAGGAAGGGCGGACGCAGCCTTCGTTTTCCGATCTGCTCGGAATCCGCTGCCGCTGCGTCCAGCTCGATGTGATGGCCATCCTGCCGCCCGAGCCGGTTGAAGCGGTCAGTCCTTCTCCGGACCGGCTTTCTCCGGACCGGTAGTCCCGGGCTTTTCCGGGAGAACGACCCCCAGGACGATTCCTCCACAGACCACGGCGCCGTCCCCGGTCAGGATCTGGCCCTTCCAGCGCATCCGCAAGCGGTGACGGGAGGTCTGGACCAGGGTGCCGGCGATCCAGAGGTCGCAGGGGGGCTCCACGACCCTGCGGAAGCGGACCTCATCCATGGCTCCGAACCCGATGAAGACCTCGGGCGGGAGATTGAAGAAGAGATGGCACTGGATCGAGGCGGTCTGGGCCATCGATTCGATCATGAGGGCGCCCGGGAAGAGCGGACGGCCGGGAATGTGGCCCCGCATCCAGAACTCGTCCAATGCGACGTGCCGGTGGGTGACCATCAGGTTCTGTTCGCGGTCGTAGGAGAGGACCGAAGTGAGCTGTTCGAATTCGTAGCGCTGCGGGTTGAAACGGCGGATCTCCTCGATGGGCAGAAAAACCTGGTCGAGGGGATGATCCTTGGGATCGATCAGGGGTCGGGGAATTGCCACGAGTCGGGTCCGGCAGGGCCGGCGTT
>CAZQAP010000088.1:0-11701 GCA_964591365.1 uncultured Planctomycetales bacterium | reverse complement strand
AACGAACCGCTCACCAATTTCTCCAAGGAAGAGAACGCCAAAGCCTTCCAGGAGGCCCTGGAAAAGACCGAAGCCGGTCTGCCCGTGGTCTGCCGGCTCTGGATCGACGGGGAGGACGGGGAAGGGGCCCAGACCTTCGAGTCGCTCGATCCGGGCAAACCCTCCCGCGTGGTGGCCAACTCCGCGAAGGGAAGCCGCGAGGACGCCATCCGGGCAGTAGCCGGGGCCAACAAGGCCTTCGGTGCCTGGGCGGCCCGCCCCGCGGAGGAACGGGCCGATCTTCTCTTCCGTGCCGCCCGGGCCCTGCGGCTCCACAAGCACGAGTTCTCGGCCATGATGGTCTTCGAAGTGGGCAAGAACTGGGTCGAGGCCGATGCCGACACCGCCGAAGCGATCGACTTCCTGGAGTTCTACGCCCGGGAAGCCCTGCGCTACGCGCGCAGGCAGCCGCTCACTCCGGTTCCCGGAGAAGACAACCAGCTGGTCTACCTTCCGCTGGGAGTCGGCGTGGTCATCCCCCCCTGGAACTTTCCGCTGGCCATCCTCGTGGGGATGACCTCCGCCGCCCTGGTGGCCGGAAACACGGTGGTCCTCAAACCGGCCTCCGACAGCCCCGGGATCGCCTCCATGTTCGTCGACCTGATGAAGGAGGCCGGAGTCCCTCCGGGGGTCTTGCAGTTCCTGCCCGGCGCGGGATCCGAGGTGGGCAACACCCTGGTGGAGCATCCCATGGTGCGCTTCATCACGTTCACCGGGTCGGCCGAAGTGGGCATGTCCATCTACGAGAAAGCCGGCAAGGTCCAGAAAGGCCAGATCTGGCTCAAACGCGTGGTTGCGGAAATGGGCGGCAAGGATTTCATCTTCGTGGACGAGGACGGCGATCTCGAGCGGGCTGTGAGAGGCACCTACGCGGCCGCTTTCGGCTACCAGGGACAGAAGTGTTCGGCCTGCTCGCGGCTCATCCTGCATGAGAAGATCCATGACGTCTTCCTGGAAAAATTCCTGCCGATGGTGGAAGCCACTCTCATCGGCCATCCTTCCGACCCCGGACGCTTCCTGGGCCCCATGATCAACCAGGCGGCCCTCGACAAGGCCCTGCAATACGTCGAAATCGGGAAAACCGAAGGGCAGCTCGCCGCCGGCGGCGAGCGGGTCGCCGAAGAAGAGGGTTTCTTCCTCAAGCCCACGGTCTTCACCGGCATCGAACGCGGGCACCGCCTCTTCCGCGAAGAGATCTTCGCGCCGTTCCTGGCGGTCACGCGGGTGCCCAGCTTCGAGGAGGGCCTGGCCGCCGCCAACGACACCCAATACGGCCTGACGGGAGCCTACTTCGGGAAAGACCCCGAACGGATCGAACGCGCTGCGCGGGAACTCCACGCTGGCAACCTCTACATCAACCGCAAGTGCACCGGGGCCCTCGTGGGCGGCCACCCGTTCGGGGGCTTCAACCTCTCGGGAACCGACTCCAAGGCCGGCGGACGCGACTACCTGCTGCTCTTCCTGCAGGCCAAGCTGATCAGCCGCGCAAAATAATCGGTCCGCCCCCCGGTAGCGGACCGATTCCGGGTTCCATGGCCGACTCTCCGATCCCGCGCCGAGACTTCTTCCGCCGAAGTCTGCGCGGGCTGGCGAAGGCGGTGGTGGAAGGATACGAAGGGGTGCTCGGAGCCGCCCCGCACCGCTCCAACCTGCTGCGCATCCGCCCGCCGGGAGCCCTCTCCGAGGGTTCCTTCCTTTCCAAGTGCACCGGGTGCGGCGACTGCCTCCAGGTCTGTCCCGCGCAGTGCATCACCCGCGTCCCCGAGGGGGAGCCGGATGAGGGAACTCCGGTGGTGGTGCCCGCAGAGCGCGCCTGTGTGCTCTGCACCGACCTGGCCTGCACCAAGGTCTGCGAACCGGGGGCGCTGCTTCCCCTGTCCTCCATGGCCGCGGTTTCCATGGGACTGGCCTGGATCGACCGCGGAACATGCCTTCCCTTCCAGGGCACCCCCTGCGATCTCTGCTTCAAGGTCTGCCCCACGGCCCCAAAAGCCATCGAAATGGATGGTCTGCGGCCGCGCATCCTGGCCGAACGGTGCACCGGGTGCGGCCTTTGCGAGGAACGCTGCCCGACCCGCCCGTCCGCCGTCCAGATCGTTCCCCCCGGCCGGCCCGACCCGTTTGCCCCCAAGGGCGCGGCGGGGGATTCTGGGGAGGTGCCGCCTCCCCCCACCCGTCCTCCCCTCCACCGCAAGGTGGAACCGGTCCCGGAGTCGTTCCAGCCCGATGAGGTCTTCGATCCCTCCGCCCTCGCGCGGCCCAAGACCGCTCTCCTCTTCCTGGCCGGCCCGATTCTGGTTTTGTTCGGGGTGGCGGGCTGGATGCGCCTCCTGCTTGGAGTCCCGCTTCCCATTTCCCAGCGCCCCGACTGGCTGGGTCTGGCCGCCGACCTGCTGCTTCTTCTTCTCTTCCTGGTGCCGCACAGCCTGTTTGCACGGGGCATCGGGCGGCGGCTCCTCAATCGTCCTCTCGGCCCCCCTGCGGAGCGTCCGCTTTACGTTCTGGTGGCCGGGGCCACCCTCTGCCTCATGAGCCTGGCGTGGACAACCTCCGGCCCGGTTCTGGCCGACTACCAGGGGTTGCTTGCGATCCTGGCCCGCTGCGTCCAGCTTCTCGGCCTCTTTTTCGCCGGCTGGGCCGCCCTGGTTGCCGGGGGAGGCAATCTTCTTGGTCTTCCCCATCTGCACGCCCTGGCCCGGGGACTGCAGTCTCCGACCCCGGAACTGATCGCCCTGCCCCCCTACCGCTGGCTCCGCCAGCCGCTCAACCTCGGGGTGCTTCTCTTCATGGCGGCCACTCCCGAATGGACCCTCGACCGCCTGCTCATGGTCGTGGTGTTGGGAACCTGGATCCTGCTCGTGGCGCCTTACGAGGAACGGGATGCGGAGATCACCTTTGGAACCGCTTACCGGCTGTACCGGGAATGCACACCGCGCTGGATTCCGCGGCTCCGCCGGCGGCGGATTTCATGACTCCTCCGCTCCTCGAGGGATCGGCTCCCCAAGGCCTTCTGACCCGGCTGAAACGGATCGTCGGCTCCCCGAACGTGGGCGATGATCCCGCCTCCCGGCTGGCGTGCGAATCGGACGCACTCACGCTCTACCGCTGCAACCCTCTGGCCGTGGTCTCCCCGGGCACCCGCGCGGAGGTCGTCCAAGTCGTGCGCGAACTCCACCGCGCAGGGGTCCCTTTTGCCGCACGGGGCGCCGGCACCGGGCTCTCCGGAGGCCTGCTTGTGCCGGAGGGGGGCGTGATCCTGGCCCTGGCCCGGCTCGACCGGATCCTCTCCCTGCACCCGGAGGAAGGCTACGCGGTGGTGGAGCCGGGAGTGATCAACGCGGAAGTCAGCCGCGCCGCCGCGGCCTTCGGCCTGCGTTACGCCCCCGATCCCGCCAGCCAGAGCGTCTCGACCCTGGGAGGCAATCTGGCCGAGAACGCCGGCGGCCCGCACTGCTTCCTGCACGGGATGACCTCCCCGCACATCCTCTTTGTGGACGTCGTCCTGGCGGACGGCCGGGTGGAAACCTGGGGGAATCTCCTGGGCCGCGGCGAGGATCTCGACCTGCGCGGATTCCTGGTCGGCTCAGAAGGGACGGTCGGGATCGCCCTGCGGATCGGGGTGCGCCTGATCCCGCTCCCCGAGAAGGTCGAGACCCTGCTGGCGGCCTACGACACGGTTGCCGCGGCTTGCGAACGGGTGAGCGAAATCGTCGCCCGCGGGCTTCAGCCGGTGGCCATGGAAGTCATTGACCAGCGCGCCGTCCGCGCCGTGGAGGACTCCGTCTACCGCTGCGGACTCCCCGTGGAAGCGGGTTCCGTCCTGATCGTCGAGGCGGAGGGCCCGCGGGAACGCGTGGAAGAAGAAGCGGACGCGGTGGAACGGATCCTGCGCCGGGGGAACCCGATGCGCCTTCAACGGGCCGGCGCCCCGGAAGAGCGGCTTGCCCTCTGGAAGGGCCGCAAAGGCGCCGGGGGGGCGCTCGGGCGCCTGGGCCCGGACTCCTACGTCATGGACGGGGTGGTGCCGCGCTCCCGGCTGGCGGAGATCATGGAATTCGTGAACGAGGTCGAGGAAGAGAGCGGTCTTCCCGTCGCCAACCTGTTCCACGCCGGGGACGGGAACATCCATCCGCACTTCTCCTACGACGCGCGCGATGCGGAACAGTCCCGGCGGGTGGAGGAAGCCGGCACGCGCATCCTCAAGCGCTGCCTGGAACTGGGCGGATCCCTTTCCGGGGAGCACGGCATCGGCCTGGAAAAGGAGCAGCTTCTCGGACTCCAGTTCGGCCGGGACGATCTCGCCCTGATGGAACGCCTGCGCAGGGTCTTCAACCCGGGCGACCTGCTCAACCCCGGCAAGGGCCTGCCGCTTCCACGCGGCTGTGCGGAGGCCTTCCACCGCCACCGGAGGAGGGGGCGGGGATGATGGCCGCCGGGGGCATCCCCCTGTTCGAGCCGCGGAATGCGGAGGAAGCCGCCGCCTTTCTTAGAGAGGCGGCCGGAAAGAAAGATTCGCTGCTCCCCTGCGGGCGCCGCTCGCGCGTCGCGCGTCACCTCCCCGGTCTCCAGCCGGGCGGCTGGCTCTCGCTGGCGGGGCTCGGCCGCTTGATCCGTTTCGACCCCGAAGACCAGACCTGCGAAGTAGAGGCCGGCATGCCGCCTGCCGGGCTGGCCCGGGAAACCCGCGAACGGGGCCTGGAACTCGCGGTCGAAGCGCCCTGCGGGAACGAGGGGACCCTGGGAGGCTTGTTCCTGGCACCCGACCTCTCGCTTCTTCAGGCCGCCTGGGGCCCCCCCCGCGACCAGGTGCTGGGGGGCGAGTGGCTGCTGGCGGACGGCACCCGCGTGCGCACCGGCGCGCGGGTGGTGAAATCCGTGGCCGGTTACGACGTGACGCGGCTCTTTCTCGGTTCGCGGGGCCGCCTGGCGGTCTGTCTGCGTCTCTTCCTGCGGCTGCGTCCCCTTCCCCGCAGGGAACGCTGGTTCCGGGTGGCCCCCGAACAGGTCGCCGGGTGGCTTCCGGCCGACCCGCGCGCGCGCCCGCCCGCGCGCATGCTCTTCTGCGCGCAGGCGGGGACCGACACCTGGGCCCAGACCGACGGATTCACTCCGCCCCAGGCCCTTTTCCGCGCGAAAGCGGAACCCGGCGAAGGGCGCGCGGCCAAGAACCGCCTGCTGCAAGGTTTCGCGGCGGCCGCCGTGCGCTGGATCCTGCCTTTCCCCGCCGTGCACCGGATGGCCCGCAACGGTTTCGACCAGCCCCTCGACTGGCTTTCGGGAACCCTCTTCGCCCCGAAACGCACCTGGGAACCGTTCCTTCACGGAAGCCCGGCCCGGGTCGTCCCCCCCCCCCGGCCCTCGCCCTGGCTGGAACCGATCCAGGCAGCCTGTGCGCCGGGTGTGACGCCCCTGGGGAGGCCCCGGTCGTGAACCCGGGCAGGTTTCCGCGGCCGGAAGGCCCGAGCTGGCTCCGCCCGGGAGAGGACGATCCTCTTGCGGCTTTTCCGGGACTGCTGGACTGCGTCCATTGCGGCCTCTGCCTCCCCGTCTGCCCCACCTACCGGGTCACCGGGCGGGAAACCGATTCGCCGCGGGGCCGGATCCACCTGCTGCGGTCCGCAACGGAAGGACGCATCGCCCCGGAAGCGGTTGCCGAGCCCCTGGACCGCTGCCTCCTCTGCCGGGCCTGCGAGACGGCCTGCCCCTCCTCGGTCCCCTACCACCGGCTGCTCGAACGCCACCGCGCAGGCCGGGCCGCCTTCCCCGCGCGGTTCCTCTTCCGACGGATCCTCCCCTCCCGGCGCAGCCTGCACCTCCTGTTCGCAGCCGCCCGGCTGGCGCGCCCCTTCTTGCGGCTGGCGGAACGCTTCGGCCCGCCCCCCTTGCGCGCCCTGGCGGGCGTGGTCCCCTCCCGTCCGGCCCGCTTCGTTCCCGCCGGCCGGACGTATTCCCCCGCCGGCGAACGCCGCGGGCGGGTGGGTCTGCATCTGGGGTGCATCCAGGGGGAGCTTTTTGGGAACGTCCTGCGCGCAACCCTCTCTCTGCTCCGCTCGCAGGGTTTCGAGGTGCTCGTGCCGGAACAGCCTTCCTGCTGCGGAGCCCTGGCCGCCCACGGTGGAGAGGCCGCCTTCGGCCGGCGTCAGGCGGCCCGCACCCTGGAAGCGTTTCCTGCGGATCTCGACGCGATCCTGGTCCCCTCCGCAGGCTGCAGCGCCTTCCTCGCAGCGCAGGACCCGCGCGCGAACGTTCTCGACCCCTTGATCTTCCTGGCCCGCGCCGGCCCGCGCCCCTTCGCGGGCCGCGCCCCGCTGCGCGTGGCTTGGGATCCCCCCTGCCACCTTCTCCACGTCCAGGGCCAGGGGCCCGAGATCGAAACCCTGCTCGCCTCCGCGCCGGGGATCGAACTGGTGCCCTTGGAAGAAGCGGACCTCTGCTGCGGGGCGGGCGGAATCACCTTCCTGCGGGAGCCGGAGATCAGCCAGGCCGTGCTGGACCGCAAGCTCGACCGGGTCGAGCAGGCCGGCGTGGAGGTGGTGGCCAGTGCGAACCCGGGCTGCCTTCTGCGCCTGCAGGCCGGCCTGCGGCGCCGCCGCAGCCCCACCGAAGCCGCCCATGCAGTCGAACTGCTGACCTGCGGAGACGGCGCGTTCAATCCACGGGAACCGCGTTCAAGAACATCCATACCGCGGAGAACACGGCCAGACCCACCAGACTGACGAAGACGATCACGAAAAGGCGGTGGGTCCGGCGGGCCACGCGCCCGCGGGAAAGCCCCAGCCCGGTCCAGGCCACTCCGGGCAGAACGGCCAGGGTGGCGGTCGCCAGGGTCAGATGGAGCTTCAGCCGACCGGGATCGAACGAGAAGCCCCGCCCGAAAACCTCGGCCTGGAGGATGGCGAGAGCGAGCAGAACCACGGTGCCCCCCACCCGGCGGAAGTGGGCCCTGCGCCGGCCGGCCAACCCGGCCCGGATGGCAAGAACCAGGCCCACGAGGACCGCGGCGAGATTGGCGGCGAAGAGAGGAGCGTTCAAGGCAGTTGCCCGAAGATAGGCCCGGGAGAGAAGACCCTCCAGCCGTTCCGGCTTTTTCCCGTATAACGGAGACCCCCCAGAATCCAAGATCCCACCATGCTCAAGCTCCTCGCGCTCTTCCTGCTCCCTTTCCTCCCCGCCGCAGGGGATTCCCCCAAGCCGCCTGTCGACGGAACCTTCTTCCTGGAAGGAGTTTCCGTCTGGCAGCCTGACGGAACGCTGGTTTCCGGCCGGAATCTGCTGCTCCACCACGGCCTGGTGGAGGCGATCGGGGGCCCCGAGCTGGCCGCGCCCGCGGAAGCCCGGCGGCTTCAACCGGAGGAGGGAGAGACCTGGGTGGTCTACCCCGGTTTGATTCACGGCCAGTATCCCGAGGGGCTCCCCAGCGTGCCGCCCAATCCCTATCCCGACAAGGCCACCGATCCCAAGACGGGCCCCATCGTGGATATGGAGTGGGGCAGCCGCAAGGACCTGCGCGGCTGGCTGTATGCCGCGGATGCCGTCCAGTGGGATCCCAAGAAGGAGAAGAGCTGGCGCGAGGCCGGGTTCACCAGCGCAGTCCTGGTGCCCACCACCGGCCTTCTGCGGGGCCACTCCGCCTGGGCCAGCTTGAACGGCCTTCCATTCGGGGATGCCCTTCTGCAGCGGGAAGGCCTCCTGGCCCTTTCCCTGAAACCGAACGGCCGTGGCTATCCCTCCACGCCCATGGCCGCCCTGGCGGTTCTGCGGCAGGCCTTCCTGGATGCCCACCGCCTCTCGCATCTGGAGGCCAATGGCTCGGTCCGGGTGCATGAGAACCCGGACCTGAACGCCTTGCGAAGGGACCTGGACCGTCCGCTCCTGGTCCTGGCCAACCGCGAACGCGAGATCGAGAACGTGCTCGATCTCATGCGCGAAGCCGGCGGCCATCGCCGGGTGGTGATCCTGGGAGGCCACGAGGCCGTCCCCCTGATCGACCGGCTGAAGCAGGCCGGGGCGTCGGTCTTGTTCACCCTCGATCTCGAAGATGCCCCCAAGAGCGACGAAGAACTCAAGGTCGCTCCCGTGGAAGAACGGCCCTATTGGCAGGAACCCGCGCGCCTGCGGGATTCCGACCGCAAGGAACATCAGCGGTTGGTGGAGCGATTCCGAAAACTGCGCGAGGCGGGAGTGGCCTGCGCCCTGGTTCCCGCGGCCGGCGCCAAGGATCTTGGCAAGGATCTCGCCCAGCTTCTCGAGGACGGCCTGGGAGCGGACACCCTGCTGCGGGCCATGACCCGCGACGTGGCCGACATCCTGGGCCTTCCCGCCGGCGGCCGGGTGGCGCCCGGCGGAGCAGCCGACCTGGTGGTGAGCCGCGGCCCCTGGAACCTGGAGAAGCCCGACCTGGCCTGGGTTTTCGCCGACGGACGCGGGTTCGAGATGGCCGCCCCGGACAAGAAAAAGGACGGCAGCGCGGAAAAGACTGAAGGGGAGAAGAAGCCGGATGATCTGGCCTTCCTGGACGGGGAATGGCGTTTCAAGCTGGAAACCCCCGGCGGCGAGCAGGAGCTGGCCGTTCTGGTCGACACCGGGGAGGGAACCGTGGAGAGCTTCTCCCTCGAGGACCGCAGCGAAAAGCTCAAGGCCTCCGACGTCCGCTTCGACGAAGACGGATTCTCCTTCAAGATGAGCCCGCCCGAGATGGACGGGATCGAGATCGAGGCTCGCATCGAGGTCGACGGGGATTCCGCGCAAGCCACCCTGGGGACCCCCTTTGGAGACTTCTCCGCCTCCGGGCAAAGGGTCTCCGGCGGGGAGCAGAAGGAAGCCGTCGCTGAAGCCGGGGAAAAGGGCGCCGCTGCGGAGGAGAAAGAGGCCCGCCGGATGGCGGGAGGCCTTCCGACCGGGCATCCCGAATACCCGGTGGAAACGCGCGCCGACCGCATTCCCGCCGACAAGCTGGACGGCAACGTCCTCCTGCGCGGAGCGACCCTGCACACGCTCACGGGCCAGGAACCGTTCGTCGGGGATCTCCTCATCCAGGACGGCCGCATCGCCGGAATCGGCCGGGAGATCCACACCCTGCGCAGCGTGAAGACCCTCGACCTGCACGGCTGGCACCTGATCCCCGGGATCATCGATCCGCACTCCCACCTGGCGCTCGATTCGGTCAACGAGGGGAGCGTTTCCATCTCGGCCGAATGCCGCATCGCCGACATGGTCCATCCGGGCTCCCTGGGCATCTTCCGTGCTGCGGCGGGCGGAACGGCGGTCAACCAGACCCTGCACGGCTCGGCGAACCCGATCGGCGGCCAGGCCGCGGTCTGGGAGCTGGACGTCAACCGCGAGACGATCGCCGACCTGCTCCTTCCGGGAGCCCCCCAGGGCATCAAGTTCGCGCTGGGCGAGAACGTCAAGCAGAGCAACTTCCCCAACGGGGGCCGGCGCTTTCCGACTTCGCGCTCCGGCGTCGAAGCCGTCTACCGGCGGGCCTTCACGCGGGCGCGGGAATACGCCGAGGAACGCGACCGGTTCCTGGCGGGCCGGAATCCCAGCTTTCGCCGCGACGTGCGCCTGGAAGTCCTGGCCGACATCCTGGCCAACCGGATCCACGTGCAATGCCACTCCTACCGGGCCGACGAGATCCTCATGTTCCTGGGCATCTGCAAGGAGTTCGGGATCGAACGGCCCACCTTCCAGCACGTCCTGGAGGGTTACAAGGTGGCGCCCGAGATGGCGGCCTACGGCGCCATGGGGAGCACCTTCTCCGACTGGTGGGCCTACAAGATCGAGGCCTACGACGCGATCCCCTGGAACGTGGCACTGATGCACAAGGCCGGCGTGATCGCCTCGATCAATTCCGACAGCGGGGAGATGATCCGGCGGCTGAACACCGAAGCCGGCAAAAGCCTGCTCTACGGCGGCGTCCCCTACGAGGACGCGCTGGCCTTCTGCACGCTCAATCCGGCCCGTCAGATCCACATGGAAGACCGGCTGGGGAGCCTCGAGGTGGGCAAGGACGGCACGGTCACCGTTTTCGACGGGCCGCCCTTGAGCACGCATTCGCGCTGCATGCTGACTCTGGCCCGCGGCCGTACTTTGTTCGAACACACGGAAGCCCACGACCGGATGTGGCAGCAGTACGCCCGGGACGTAAAAGCCTTCGCTCAGGCCCACCAGGAGGAACCCGCCGGAAAGAGCGGCCCCGCATCCAAGGCACCCAGGCGGAACCAGGCCGACTTGCAGCGCTGGATCCACAGCGGCCAGGGCGTCTCCTACTTGATCCGAAACGCCCGGATCCATCCGATCTCCGCGCCTGCCTTCCAGGGCGACGTCCTGGTGGAGAACGGGCTCCTCTCCTGGACCGGGGCCCGCTGGGGAGGTTCCCTTCCCCAGGGCTGCATCGAGGTGGATGCCGGCGGCCAGCATCTCTTTCCCGGTTTCCTGGACGGCGGCGACCAGACCGGGCTCTACGAAATAGGCTCGGTGCGCGGAACCCGGGACGACTCGGAAACCGGAGACTTCCAGCCGGACCTTTCCATCGCCGCCGCCATCCACGCCGCCAGCAGCCACATCCGGGTGCAGCGCATGACCGGGATCACGAGCGTGCTGGTCCACGGCCGGAGGGGACGGGTCACCGGGCAGGCGGCCCTCATCCACCTGGACGGCGAAGTCACCCCGGACCTGATCGTAGTGCCTGACCTGGCCCTGCACCTCCAATTCCCCAACGTGGCCGCCCCCGGAGAAGGCAAGGAACCCAAGGACCCGGATGCCCTCGAGGATCTGAACCGCAAGTTCGACCAGGCCCTGGCGCAGGGAGAGATTCTGGAGCATTGCCGGGAAACGGGCGAGGAAGCTCCCGAAATCGACCTCAAACTCGAGGCCTTGCTCCCCTTCGCACGTGGAGATAAGCCGGTCCTGATCCAGACCGGCAATTTCCTGACCCTGATGCGCGCCCACCGCTGGGCGAAGGAACGCGGTCTTTCCGCGGTCTTCCTCGGCTGCCCCGAGGCCTGGAAGGGTGCCGGCATCCTGGGATCCGACCGCGCCCGGCTGCTGGTCGGCCCCATCCACCGGCTGCCGCGCAACCCCTCCGATCCCTTCGATGCGCCCTTCCGCGAAGCGGGCATCCTGGCCGCCGCGGGCTGTCAGGTCGGCTTATGCACGGAGAATCCCGAGGTGACCCGCAACCTCCCCTTCCAGGCCGCAACCGCCGCCGCCCATGGCTGGGGAAACGATCAGGCCCTGGAGGCAATCACCCTGGGGACCGCCCGCATCCTGGGAGTCGACGACATGGTGGGCAGCATCGAACCCGGGAAGGTGGCCGACCTCTTCCTATGCACCGGCGACCCGCTCGACTTCGAGAGCCGGGTGACCCGCATGTGGATCGGCGGCAGGGAAGTGGAACTGACTTCCCGCCAGACGGAACTCCGGGACCGCTACGAAGCCCGGATCGACCGCAAGAAGAAAGAAACCGTCGCGCGGGACATTTCCACCCGGTGACCATCCCGAGAGAGGATCACCCCCCCCCCTGCCCGCCGCCGTCGCCCTCGGGTGCTTCCGGCTTTTCCTTGCCGGCGGCTTCCTCCTGGGCCGCGGCCTGCCAGGGGGCCACCCGCTTCTTGGCCTCAACTGCGTCCTCGGGCATGTCCCTTTTCCGGTGGGGGGG